>NZ_LMMK01000012.1:342677-491268 GCF_001422795.1 Methylobacterium sp. Leaf88
CCGGTTCGAGGACTGGATGGCGGCGGCCACCGAGACCAAGGGCTCCTGGTGGCCCTACTGGTTCGCGTGGCTGGAGCACCAGGCCCCCGCCCGCGTCCCGGCACGGGTGCCGGGCGAAGGCGGCCTCGCTTCCCTCGGTCCGGCGCCCGGCACCTACGTGCGCATGAAGGCGTGAGCGTCGCCGCGACGGGGTCCGATTGGACGATCCGCCTGGAGGCGGAGCCCGACCCGGGGATGCGGACCGCGATCCTGGCGCCCCTCGTCGCCTATAACGAGGCGCAGGTGCCGGGCGGCGACTGGGGCCTCCTCGCCCTCACGGTGCGGGATGCGGACGGCGCCATCGTCGGCGGCCTTTGGGGCCGGCACGGCTACGGCATGCTCTTCGTGGAGTTGCTGGCCCTGGGGCCGGCGCGCGGGCAGGGCCTGGGACGGCGCCTGATGCGGCAGGCCGAGGCCGAGGCGCGCCGGCGCGGCCTGTCCGGGATCTGGCTCGACACCTGGACGTTCCAGGCCCCCGGCTTCTACGCGCGCCTCGGCTTCACCGAGTGCGGGTGGATCACCGATTATCCGCCCGGCCATGACCGGATCTTCTTTGTGAAGCGCTTCGACGACGGCGGGACCGCAGCGGTTCCGCCGCCCTGAATACCCGGCGCCCTCAGAACTTGCGCACCAGCGGGGCCGGCGCGGCGGCGACGGGCTCCCCGAAGACGTAGCGGAAGCCCACCGAGACGATGTCGGCGCTGCTGTCGGCCACGCCCGCGAAGACGACGTTCTGGACGTTGTAGTCGCGGCCGGGGCCGGCCAGGATCCGCCCCTTGTCCACGAAGAAGTGCGAGTAGGCGACGTTGAGGGTCAGCTTCTCGCTCCAGCGGTAGCTTCCGCCGACCGACACGTTCACCCGGTCGCCGTCGGGCAGGCGCACCGACCGGTTCGAGAAGTCGATGGGGGAGGATTCGTAGGCGACGCCGGCCCGGACCGTCAGGGCCGGGGACCAGTCGTACTCGCCGCCGATGGAGTAGGTGTAGCCGTCCTTGTAGTTCAGGGTCAGCGGCGGGGCCGCGGCGCGGGCGCCGGCCGAGACGATGTTGACCAGCCCGAGGCGGCTCCAGTTGTCCCACTCGAAGCCGAGATTGACGCGGGCCACCGGGGTGATCGCCTGGGTGAGGCCGACACTGAGCTTCTCGGGGGTGTTCAGCTTGGCCTTGATGTCGCCGCCCAGCGCCGCCAGGGCCCCGGGCAGGATGAGCTGGCCGCCGATGTCGTGATGGACCGACGAGCGGTAGCCGACGCCGATCGCGGTGCCCTCGAACGGCGTGATCAGGGCGCCCGCGGTGAACCCGACGCCCCAGGAGTCGCCCTTCAGGCCGGAGCTCGGCAGGGCCGCCGGGTTGAAGACCGGGGACGGGATGAAGGCCTGGCGCAGGACGAGCTTGAAATACTCGATGTTCGGGCCGGCGGCGAGGGAGAGCCACTCGTTGACCTTGAAGCCGATGACCGGGTTGAAGGCCAGGGAGAAGATGCGGCTCGACCGGCCGTAGAGCTCGCCCGACCAGGTCTGCCGCGGCTTGGTCACGAGGCCGAAGGGCGCGCCGGAGGTGATGCCGACCCAGAGGCGGTCGTTGATCTGGTAGGAGGTCGCCCCGGCCGGAACGATCGCGCCCTGGCCGAGCTCGCCGCTGTCGCCCAGGCGGCCGAAGGCCGGGTTCGTACCCACGTCGGGCGTGATCTTCGCCGACAGGTTGATGAAGGACAGGTTCTGCTCGGTGACCCAACCCGGCCGCATGGTCACGGTGGCGGGGTTCCAGAACATCGAGGAGACGCCGCCGGATCCCGAGGCGGCGCCCGCGAAGGCGAGGCCCTGGGCCTCGGTGCTCTGCTCGCGGATGCCGAAGGCGCCGGCCGAGGCGCCGGCCACGCCGGCGCAGAGGATGGCCGTGGAAACTCCCGATCGCGCGAGGCCGCGCAGAGAACGGCGCCGAATCGTGCCCATCATGACGTCAGACCCATCCCTATTGTTGGTGCTCGCTTGTCCTGTCCCGTTCGGGACGGCCTCGCACCTTGGGAGCGACAATGACGCGAGTGGCGCGACTTCGCAAATCACGGATTGAAAAGTAAAACTGTCGGATAGTTCGGAAGCAATACTGTAATTGGCGCGATATTGCAGGCCTGGCCGCGCTCTGGCGAGCATGCCGGCAGAATGGTTCACATCTAAACTCTCGTCGACGTGAGTAAGCCGCGCGGGCGAAAAAATGCGCCCGGCGCATCTCCGGACGGGGGTGTGACCTTTCGGCGACAGGCCAGTCATGGGCCCGGCGTCCCGGCGCGATCGGCCGGTGAGACGGCAGGCCATCCGTCGCCGATTGCCCCTTGCCGCCCGTCCCGCTCCGATCGATGTCAGGCAGGGGACAGCCATGCGGAGGCACGAGCGATGAAACTGGTACGCCACGGCGCGAGCGGAGACGAGAAGCCGGGTCTCATCGATGCGCAGGGTGTCCTGCGCGACCTCTCGGCCCATGTGCGCGACATCGCCGGGCCTGCCCTGTCCCGCGAGACCCTGGAGCGTCTGCGCCGGCTCGATCCGGCGAGCCTGCCGGCCCTGCCGGCGGACACCCGCCTCGGCCCCTGCGTCGGCGGCACCCGCAACTTCGTCGCCATCGGGCTGAACTTCAGCGACCATGCCGCCGAGATCGGCGCCGACATTCCGCCGGAGCCGATCCTCTTCAACAAGGCGCCCTCGTGCCTCGCCGGGGCGAACGACCGGGTCATCCTGCCCAAGGGCTCGGCCAAGACCGACTGGGAGGTGGAACTCGCTTTGGTGATCGGCGCGCGCGCCTCCTACGTGCACGCCAACGAGGCCCTGTCCTACGTGGCGGGCGCCTGCATCTGCAACGACGTGTCCGAGCGCGCGTACCAGATGGAGCGCGGGGGCACCTGGACGAAGGGCAAGGGCTGCCCGACCTTCGGACCCCTCGGTCCCTGGCTCGTCACCCTCGACGAGATTCCCGACCTGAAGAATCTCGGCATGTGGCTCGACGTCAACGGCACCCGGATGCAGACGGGTTCGACGGCCACGATGATCTTCGACGCGGCGCAACTCGTCGCCTATGTCTCGCATTTCATGATGCTGGAGCCCGGGGACATCATCACCACGGGCACGCCCCCCGGCGTCGGAATGGCGCGCAAGCCGCCCCGCTTCCTGCGCAGCGGCGACGTGATGACCCTCGGCATCGCCGGGCTCGGCGAGCAGCGCCAGGAGATCATCGCCTTCGACGACTGGACCGCCAAGGTCGCGGCGGGCGAACCGACGCATTGAGGGCGTGCGGCCGGCTTGATTTTCCGGCCGAGATTCGCCTCATGGGGGCTATGACCGACACCCTGGCCCCCCTCGCCGCCCGCGCGGCTCCCGCCTCAGCCGCGATCCGTCACGACTGGACCGTGGCCGAGATCCAGGCGATCCACGACCTCCCGCTCCTCGACCTGGTGTTCCGGGCGGCGGAGGTCCATCGCGCCCACAACGATCCGGCCGACATCCAGCGGGCCAGCCTGCTGTCGATCAAGACCGGCGGCTGCCCCGAGGATTGCGCCTACTGCCCGCAATCCGCCCACCACAAGGGCACCGGCATGGCCCGCGAGCGCCTGATGCCGGTCGATGCCGTGCTGCGGGAGGCGGCCGAGGCCAAGGCGGCGGGCGCCCACCGCTTCTGCATGGGGGCGGCCTGGCGCCAGCCCAAGGACGGGCCGGAATTCGACGCCGTGCTGGCGATGGTGCGCGGCGTGCGCGGGCTCGGCATGGAGGCCTGCGTCACCCTCGGCATGCTCTCGCCTGCGCAGGCCGAGCGCCTCGCGGAGGCCGGGCTGACCTCCTACAACCACAACCTCGACACCGGCCCCGACTTCTACGGCGACATCATCTCGACCCGCACTTACGAGGACCGCCTCACCACGCTTCAGAACGTGCGCGATGCCGGCATCGGCGTCTGCTGCGGCGGCATCGTCGGCATGGGCGAGGGGGTGAAGGACCGGGCGAGCATGCTCCAGGTGCTGGCCAACCACGCGCCGCACCCCGAGAGCGTGCCGATCAACGCGCTCGTGGCGGTGGAGGGCACGCCCCTGGAGGACCGCCCCGCCGTCGACCCCCTCGACCTCGTGCGGATGTGCGCCACCGCCCGCATCGTGATGCCCCGCGCCCGCGTGCGCCTCAGCGCCGGCCGCAAGGGCCTCACCCGCGAGGCGCAGATCCTCTGCTTCCTCGCCGGGGCCAACTCGATCTTCTACGGCGAGCGGCTGCTGACCACGGCGAACAACGAGACCGATTCGGATGCCGAGCTCCTGCGCGACATCGGCATCACCGTACCGGGCCTGACCCTGGCGGCGGCAGCGGAGTAGCGCCCGCCCGTTCGGTCCGCCATCCGGCGACGTCGGCTCAGGCGACGGCGGCGTCCGGGATGGTGATGCGGAAGCAGGTGCCGATCGCGGTGTCGTCGAGGCTGAGGCGCCCCCCGTTCAGCTCGATCAGCTCCGACGCGATGGCGAGGCCGAGGCCGGTGCCGCCGGAGCGCGACGAGCCCTTGAACGGGGAGAACAGGTGCTCGCGGGCCCGGGGCGGCAGGCCGGGGCCGTTGTCGGCCACGAGGATCGTCGTCTCGCCGGCGCCGGGCTGGCCCTGGCGGCGGGCCCGGATGGTGATCTCGGGGTTCTCCTGGGACGGCGCCTCGTAGCCCGCCCCCTGCGGGCTCAGGGCCTGCACGGCGTTCCGGACGATGTTGGCGAGCGCGCGCGAGAACTGGTCCGGGTCGACGAAGATCCGGAGCTCGGTCGGACAGAGTTCGCGGATGACGATCTTCGAATCGCGCCCGCGCCCGGCCAGGTCCGCCTGCTCGGCGACGATCTGGGCGATGGGGACGAGGCGGCGGTTCGGGTTGCGCTCCGTCGCCCGCCCGTAGGCCAGGGTTTCCTCGCAGAACCGGATCGCCCGATCCAGCGTCGCGACGAGGCGGGGGGCCACCCGCTGGGCTACGGGATCGGCGACGCCGTCGAGGCGGTCGCTGAGGAGCTGAGCCGTCGTCAGCAGGTTGCGCAGTTCGTGGTTGATCTTGCTCACCGACAACCCGAGGCCAGCCAGCCGCCGCTTCTCGCGCAGCTCGCTCGCGAGCGCCGTCTCCATGCGGGCGAGCGCGATCTCGGCATGGCCGATCTCGTCCGTGCGCCGCGAGGGCACGATCACGCCGTCGATCGCTTCCGGATCGTCGGCGAACCCCGTGATGTTCTGGACGAGGCGCCGGACCGGCCGCACGATCACCCGCTGCAGGACGAGGAAGATCAGGCCCGCGACCGTCGCCGCGAGGGCCAGGGAGGACAGGGCCAGCCGGATCGAGAAATCCGCCACGGCCTCCCGCAGGGGGTGGGGATCCATCAGGATCTCCACGAGGTCGAAGCCGTCGCGGCCGTGCCCGATCACGCGGATCGGATCGCCCGATTCGGTCAGGAGCGTCCGGGCGACGCCGTTGATCGACCGGATCCAATGCTCCGACCGCAGGTCGATGGTGTCCGAGACCGTGTCCGGGACCGGTTCGTTGGCGAGGAGCCGGCGGGTCCCGTTGCCGCGCACCGCGATGGCGCGCGCGCCCGCACCCGCGAGCAGGCGCTGGGACAGCCCCTCCGAGACCTGCTGGTCGGGGGCCGCGTCGAGGACGAGGGCGGCCACCTGGGCGGCGGCGATCCGGTCCGACAGCCACATCCGGCGGTAATTCGCCACCGTCGGGACGTAGATCAGCACCTCGATCAGCGCCACGAACGCCACGGTGAGCAGGAAGAGCCGACCGGACAGGCCGAGATGCCGGCCGAGACCGCGGGCGGCCACGGGGTTCGTGGCGGTCGCCTCCTGCTGTAATTCGACGCGCGACGTCACACCCATCTCGGTACTTGGCGTTTCCGGTGTCCCAACGGCGCGGCGGGTGACGGCGTGAACCCGATCTGGAGCGTGATCCAGTGGCGTTTTCAGGGCGACGGCTCGGAGCGC
This sequence comes from Methylobacterium sp. Leaf88, assembly GCF_001422795.1. Taxonomy (NCBI): domain Bacteria; kingdom Pseudomonadati; phylum Pseudomonadota; class Alphaproteobacteria; order Hyphomicrobiales; family Methylobacteriaceae; genus Methylobacterium; species Methylobacterium sp. Leaf88. Next base: position 348,697 of record NZ_LMMK01000012.1, read on the forward strand.
GATTGCCCACCAACGCTCCGCACCGCATTAGGCTGCGTCCGGAGATACAACTTTTTAGATCAGGTGTCTGGCCAAATTCGATCAGGATTCTAGCCGGCGCCGCGCCTGGAGGCGACGTCGTAGGAATACCGAGATCAGGGCCAGGGCGGCCAGGGCGCCCAGGCCGAGCACCATCTTGGGGGTGATGAGCGCACGCAAAGTCAGGGCGTTCTCGCAATCGAGGCCGTCGGCGGCGAGGCAGGCCGCCTTGGCGGTCTCGTGCGCCAGCACCACGTCCTCGATCGCCGCGCCGGTGGCGGCGTACACGAAGGCCCCTGGCAGGAGGCCGACCAGGGTCGCCAGCACGAAGGTGCTGCGCCGCACCCCGAAGGCGGCCGGGGCGAGGTTGGTCATCCAGAACGGAAAGATCGGCAGCAGGCGCAGGAAGGCGATGTAGCCGAAGGCGTCCTCGCGAAAGCCCGCCGCGAGGCCCGCCAGGCGGGGACCGGCCCGACGCAGGAGCAGGTCGGAGGCAGCCCCGCGCCCGATGGTGAAGACGATGGCGGCCCCCGTGGTGGCCGAGGCGACGGCGACGAGGGCGCCGGGCACGATCCCGAACAGGAATCCGCACAGCATCGTCAGGAAGAGCGAGGCCGGCACCGACACCACCACGGCCCCGACATAGACGAGGTAGGCGACCACCATCGCGCGGAAGCGATCCTCGGCCACCCAGGCGTTGAGCCAGGCCCGGGAGGCGAGCAGCCGGTCGAGGCTGAGGAGATGCGAGGCGCCGGAGGCCAGCACGGCCAGGGAGGCGCAGACGAGGAGCAGGAGCGGTCCCCAGCGGAGGAGGCGCTTCAGCCGGCTCGGCGCTCCTTCGGATCCGGCGGGCGGAGGCGTCGGCGCGCTCACCCGCGCTTGCGCATCCGCAGGATCTTGAAGAACCCGCCCGGGAAGGTCGGCGCGACGCCGATGAACTCGACCCCATGGGCACGGGCCCAGGCCACGATCCGGCTCGCCTTGAAGTCGGAGGACCAGCCGATCTTCGTGCAGAGCGGCGCCACGATCTCCTCGACTTTGGCCACGGGCCCGGTGTCCTGGCCGAAATGATTGGCCAGCACGATCTCGCCGCCCGGCCGGATCACGCGGAGGAACTCGGAGAGGGCGGCCTCGGGATCCGGCACCAGGGTGATGAGGAACTGCGCCACCACGGCGTCGAAGCTCGCATCGGCGTAGCCGAGGCGGCAGACATCCATCACCTGGAGGCCGCGCACGTGGCGCAGGCCGCGGCGCAGAACCTTGGCGCGCGCTCGCTTCAGCATGTCCTCGGAGAGGTCGACGCCGCAGACGAAGCTCGTCGGGGGGTAGTAGCCCAGCGACAGGCCGGTGCCGACGCCGGCCTCGAGGATGCGCGGGCCGCAGGCGACGGCGGCGTTCACCGCGTCGCGGGCGGCCGGCTCCGTCAGCTTGTCGTAGACCACGTCGTAGACCGGCGCCCAGCGCGCATAGGCCTTGCGCATCAGGGCGGTGCTCGGACCGGCCTCCCGCGGCTCGCTCAGCATGTCGATCTCGTCGTCCTGTTGGGGGATGGGGTTCGTTCGGGCCGTGATCCGGTCAGGCCGCTTCGGCCGCGCCGGTCGCCAACGCGTCGATGCGCCGGATGGTGCCACCGCCGAGGACCCGGGCGCGCGGGCCGTCATCGGCGTAGAGCACGCAGGCCTGTCCGGGCGAGACGCCGTCCTCCGGGGTGGCGAGGACGATCTCGGCGCCGTCGCCCGACGCATCGCGGCTCAGGAGGGCCGGTCGCGGCTCCCGGGTCGAGCGCACGCGCACCGCCACCGGCAGGTTCTCCACCGGCCCCGCGTCGCCGAGCCAGTTCAGGTCGGTGATGCGGATGCGGCTGGTGGCGAGCGCCGCGCGCGGCCCGACCACGACCCGGGCGGTGTCGGGCTCGAGGCGGATGACGTAGAGGGGCTCGCCCACCGCGAGGCGCAGGCCCCGGCGCTGGCCGACGGTGTAGTGGATGATGCCCTCGTGCTGCCCGAGCACCCGGCCGCCGAGATCGACGATCTCACCGGCCCGGGCCGCGTCCGGCCGCAGCCGCGCGATCACGTCGCCGTAGCGCCCCTGGGGCACGAAGCAGATGTCCTGGCTGTCGGCCTTCTCGGCCACGGCGAGGCCGAGGTCGCGGGCGAGGCGCCGGGTCTCGTCCTTCGGAAGCTCGCCCAGGGGGAAGCGCAGGAAGTCGAGCTGTTCCGCCGTGGTGGCATAGAGGAAGTAGCTCTGGTCCCGGGCCGGATCGAGGGCGCGGTAGAGCCTGCGTCCGCCGGAGGCCTCGGGCCGGCTCGCCACGTAGTGCCCGGTGGCGAGGCAATCGGCCTCCAGGTCCCGGGCGGTGCGCAGCAGGTCGCGGAACTTGATCGAGCGGTTGCACTCGACGCAGGGGATCGGAGTCTCGCCGGCGAGGTAGCTCTCGGCGAAGCGGTCGATCACCGATTCCCGGAAGCGGTCCTCGTAATCGAGGACGTAATGGGGAATGCCGAGGGTCTCGGCCACCCGGCGCGCGTCGTGGATGTCCTGGCCGGCGCAGCAGGCCCCCTTGCGATGGGTGGCGGCGCCGTGATCGTAGAGCTGGAGCGTGATGCCGACGACGTCGTAGCCCTGCCGCTTCAGGAGCCCGGCCACGACGGAGGAATCGACGCCGCCCGACATGGCGACGACGACGCGCGTCTCGTGGGGAGCCTTGGGAAAATCGAGGGAATTCATCGCGCCAGACTGTGCCGGGAGGGACCGGTCCGGCCCCGCGCGTGAGTCTATAGCCATCCTCGGGCGCGAGTTCCAGGGAGGCCGGTACGCCGGGTGTGTCCCAGAGCATGGCGGCGGCGGTCGGGCCAAAGCTGCCGGGCGCCCGGCAGGATTTGCCCCCTTGCACCGGCGCGGGACGGGGTCTCAGAGAAAAAGACTTTTCTGTACAGTGGCTTGCGTTCCGCGCGCGCTGGCCCGCACCTTGCGGAGGGATGCGGCGGAGAGGATTGTCGCCCATGGCCGTCTCATCGATCGATTGGAACGCACTATCCCGGCGCACGGCTTCGCCGGGCGCGGTTCCGTCGCGGGGATCGGCCGCCACCACCTTCCGGCTCGACCCTCCCGCGCCCGACCCTCGTCCGCGGGCCGCGGAGGCCCATGCCCGGGACGACCGTGCGGCGGCCGATGCCCGCAGCGACCGGATCGCCTCCCAACGGGCCAACGACGCGGCGGCGAACCGCGAGGCGGCGCAGGCCCGCGACACCGCGAAGGCCGCGGCCGAGGCGCGTCAGGTCGAGGCGCGCGCGCTCAAGGCGGACGGGGCCAAGGCGGACGGGGCCAAGGCGGACGGGGCCAAGGCGGACGGGGCCAAGGCGGGCAGCAACAGGACGGGCGCGGCCGGCGCCGAGGCCCGCGGCGGACCCGTCCCCGCCCGTCCCGGAGCATCGGACGCGGCGCGGGGCCCGCGCGACGCGACGAACGCATCACCCGGGGCGAGCGCGCGCCAGGACACGACCGCGCCGGCCGAGAGCGACGCAGCCACCGGCGCCACGACAGCCGGGGAAGCCGCCTCCGCCGACCCGTCGGATAAGACCGAGGCCACCGCGCAAATCGGGGCCGCGACGCCGATCCTGCTTCTGCCGACTGCCCCACCGCCCACCGCCCTGGCCTCCGCCGCGCAGGGCGCCGCGGCGGCCGGCCCCGGCGGCGCGGTTCCCGCCGATGCGTCCGGGACCGCTGCGCCGGTCGTGGCCGTGGGCACGAACCACGACGGGAGCGCGGCCCGGGGGCTGCCCGGCCTGCAGGTCCAGGCGCCCGCCGGCCGTGGCGACGGGTCCGAGAGCGGTGAGCCGGGCAACGGCAAGCCGCAGGGCGATCTCGCCGCCGCCCTCGCCCCGGCCTCGGACGCCGCCGCACGCACCGACCTGACGCCTGCCGCCCCGGCGGCGCCCGCGCCGGCGCACGCGAAGGCGGCGGAGGCGGCCGCCCCCGGCGCGCCGAGCGCGCCCGCACCGGCGCCGGTGCCCCTCGGCGCCGTGCCGATGACGATCGGCCTGCGCTCCCTCGCGGGCAGCAACCAGTTCGAGATCCGCCTCGATCCGAAGGATCTCGGCCGCATCGACGTCAACCTCGACATCGACAAGGAGACCGGCGCGGTCCAGGCGCGTCTGGTCGTCGACCGCCCCGAGACCCTGGCGCTGCTGCAGCGCGACGCCGGCAACCTGCAGCAGGCCCTGGCCCAGGCCGGCCTGAATCCCGGCGACGGCAGCATCAACCTCTCGCTCCGCGGAGATGGTCCGTCCGACGACCGACAGAGCGGCGCCGGTTCCGATGGGCAGCGGTCCGAGACGGGCCGGAGCGCCCGTGCCGACACACCCGATCCGACTTCCCTCGCCGCCGTTCCGATGCGCCGTTACGGCGCCCTCCTCGGCATCGACATCCGCATCTGAGGAACCCGATCATGGCTTCAGGCATCACCGGCGCTTCGAGTACCACCGCGTCGAGCGGAACGACCAAGACCTCGCAGCAGGAGCTCGCCGGGAATTTCACCCAGTTTCTGACGCTGCTGACCACGCAGCTGAAGAACCAGAATCCCCTCGACCCGATGGACACCAACCAGTTCACCCAGCAACTGGTGCAGTATGCCGGCGTGGAGCAGCAGCTGAAGTCCAACGACCGCCTGGACTCGATCCTGAGCAATGCGAAGTCGTCGAGCGCCGCCTCGGCCACGGGCTTCATCGGCCAGACGATCACGGCGGACGGCAAGTCCACGGCTCTCAAGGACGGCGCCGCGAGCTGGACCCTGACGCCGGCGCGGGCGGCCAAGCAGGCGACGATGACGATCAGCGACGCCAAGGGCAACGTGGTGGCGACGCAGACCAAGGCCCTCACCGCGGGCGAACAGGCTTTCACCTGGGACGGCCGCTCGTCCAGCGGCTTCACCGCGCCCAACGGGACCTACGCGATCAAGGTCGATGCCGTGGACGCCACGGGGGCGAAGGTCACGGTCGACACCAAGGTGAGCGGGACCGTCGACAGCGTCGATCTCAGCGGCTCGGAGCCGGTGCTGATGGTCGGCAAATCACGGGTTCCGGTCTCCACCGTTCAGGACATCGGCGCCGGGTTGTCCACATGACGAACAGGGCGAATCCAATGCGAACGATCCGCTTCAAGATATCTTAAGTGGGCACAAGTAGCTTCCAATCTCGACAGGTCAGTCGAGTTGTAGAGCGTATCATGACCGAACCAAGCCGCCCGAGAGTTAAGTACGTCATCGGGCCTGATGGAAGTCCGTTAACCATCGCGGACCTTCCGCCGACCACGACCCGGCGATGGGTGATCCGTCGCAAGGCCGAAGTGGTCGCCGCCGTCAGAGGCGGATTGCTCAGCCTCGAAGAGGCCTGCCAGCGCTACACCCTCACCACCGAGGAGTTCCTGAGCTGGCAGTTCTCCATCGATCAGCACGGTCTGGCCGGCCTGCGCACCACGCGCATCCAGCACTACCGCCACTGAGCCGGGCGATGGCCGGGGTCTCCGTCGGACCCCGTCGCCGCCCCTCCCGAACCCGGAAGCCGCGTCCCCTCACCCGGGCGCGGCTTTCGCGTTTTGCGGTCTTCCCGGGTGGCGCCGACACCCCTTCGTTCAGGATCGTTAACTCGACGCTAACCACGACCCAGGCAAATTTTGCCGAGCGGGTGCCGGCAGTCCGGCGCCGCGTCTCGGGTGGGTGCGTCGCGTCGTGAAACCGGTCCTCGACCTCGTGACCAAGTTGGGCCCGGCGCGCCTGGCCGCCATGGCCGCCGTCACGATGACGCTGATCGGCTTCTTCGCCTTCGTGATCCTGCGTGTCTCGAAGCCCGACATGGGCGTGCTCTTCGCCGACCTGTCGATGTCGGATTCCTCTGCCGTGATCCGTGACCTCGACGCGCGCGGCATCAAGTACGAGACCAAGGGCGACGCGGGCCAGACCATCCTCGCCCCCCGGGCCGACCTGCCCCGCCTGCGCATGGACCTCGCCGGCAAGGGCCTGCCGAGCGCCGCCGGCGTCGGCTACGAGATCTTCGACAAGGGCGACGCCTTCTCGTCCACCAACTTCGTCCAGAACGTGAACCACCTGCGCGCCCTGGAGGGCGAGCTGTCCCGCTCCATCCGCGCCATCGGGCGGGTCCAGGCGGCGCGCGTCCACCTCGTGATCCCCGAGCGACGGCTGTTCGAGCGCGACCGGGAGATGCCGAGCGCCGCCATCGTGCTCAAGCTGATGGGCGACCTCGACCCCTCCCAGGTGCGCGCCATCCGCCACCTCGCAGCCTCCGCCGTCGAGGGCCTGAAGCCGGAGCGGGTCTCCATCGTCGACGAGCGCGGGCGCCTGCTCGCGGACGGCGCCCGCGGGGCCGAGGCCGAGACCGGCGCCGGCATGGAGGAGAAGCAGGTCGGCATCGAGCGCCGCCTGCGCGCGCAGATCGAGGAGATCGTCGCCGGCATCGTCGGCGCCGGGCGCGCCCGCATCCAGGTCAGCGCCGAGCTCGACCTGAACCGCATCGAGAGCCGGTCCGAGAGCTTCGACCCCGAGAGCCGGGTGGTGCGCTCGACCCAGACCCGCACCGAGAATTCGCTGACGGGCGGTGCCGAGGGCGCGGTCAGCGTCGGCAACGAGCTCCCGGGCGCCAATCAGCCCGGCCAGACGCCGACCCAGAAGGATTCCACGAACAAGAACGAGGAGACCACGAATTACGAGATCTCCCGGGTGACCAAGACCGAGGTCGCCGAAGGCGGCCGGATCAAGCGCCTCTCCGTGGCGGTGGTGGTGGACGGCGCCTACGTGCCCGGCCCGGACGGCAAGCCCGTCTACCAGGCTCGCCCGGCCGCCGAGGTCGACCGCATCGCCGCCCTGGTGCGCTCGGCCATCGGCTTCGACAAGGCGCGCGGCGATCAGGTCGAGGTGGTGAACCTCCGCTTCGCCGAGACGCCGGTCCCGGCCGAGTTCGCCGAGCCGTCCCTGGTCCAGTCGCTGCTCTCTCCCTCCAAGGAGGAGATCATGCGGATCGTCGAACTCGGCGTGCTAACGATGCTGACCCTGATCGTCCTGATGGCGGTGGTGCGCCCGCTCCTGAAGAAAGTGCTGGCCTCGGAGCCGATCCAGATCGCCCTGGTCTCGGGCGCCGGAGCGGCGGGAGCGGTGGCGGGCGGCGAGGCGCTGATGGTGGCGCCCGACAACCCGACCGCCCGCCTCGTGGATTTCGCGCAGCTCAACGGCAAGGTCCAGGCCGAGACCGTCCAGCGCGTGGTCGACATGGTCCGCGCCAGCCCGAGCGAGACCGTGGAAGTGCTCCGCAACTGGATTCACGAGAGCTGATGCGCGTCCTGTCCCCCCTCCCCACCGTGAGGCGTTGAGACCATGTCCTCGGGATTGAACCTCCAGGCGGAACTCGCCAAGGGCGGCAACGGCGCCTTCGGCGCCATGACCGGGGCCCAGCGCGCCGCCGCGCTCCTGCTCCTCCTCGGGGAGAGCGAGGGCGCGCCGATCTGGCAGATGCTCGACGAGGACGAGGTGAAGCTCGTCTCGCACGCCATGGTGCAGCTGGGCTCCCTCGAGGCCGAGACGGTCGAGAAGCTCATCGTCGACTTCGTGTCCCGCCTGTCCTCCGGCGGCGGTATCACCTCGAACTTCGAGCGGACGGAATCCCTGCTCCTCAAGATCTTCCCGTCCGAGCAGGTCTCCTCGATCATGGCGGAGATCAAGGGCGCCTCGGGCAAGCGCGTCTGGGCGAGCCTGACCCAGATCGATCCCGAGATCCTCGCCTCCTTCCTGCGCAACGAGTACCCGCAGACCGTCGCGGTGGTGCTCTCCAAGGTGCGCTCGGACTACGCGGCCCGGGTGCTCACCATCCTCCCCGAGGACTTCGCCATCGACGTCCTGAACCGGATGCTGCGGATGGAGACGGTGCAGAAGGAGGCCCTGCGCCACATCGAGGAGACCCTGCGGGTCGAGTTCGTGTCGACCATCGCGCAGACCACGCGACGCGACGCCCACGAGCTGATGGCCGACGTCTTCAACGCCTTCGACCGGCAGACGGAAGGCCGCTTCCTCACCGCCCTCGACCAGGCCAATCGCGGCTCGGCCAAGAAGATCCGCCAGCTGATGTTCACCTTCGAGGACCTGCTGAAGCTCGATGCCGGCAGCGTCCAGACCCTCCTGCGCAAGGTCGACAACGAGACCCTGTGCCGGGCCCTGAAGGGCGCCGACGACCGGGTGCGCAACTTCTTCCTGAAGAACATGTCCACCCGCGCGGCCAAGAACATCAACGACGAGATGGGCTCCCTCGGCCCGATCCGCCTCAAGGACGTCGACGAGGCGCAGGCCAAGATGACCGAGCTGGCCAAGGAACTCGCCGAGAAGGGCGAGATCATGATCGCCAAGTCGAGCGGCGAGGAGGAGCTGGTCTATTGAACGCGCGCCGCTTCCTCTTCGACACCGACTTCCGGCCCCGGCCCGACAACCCGGTCGCCGCCAAGGAGGCGGCCGCCCTGGCGGAGACCGTGGCGCGCGCCGAGGCCGAGGGCTACGCGCGCGGCCTGCGCGAGGGCCAGGCCCTGGCCGAGCAGCAGATCCAGGCGCGCCTGTCCGACGCCCTCACCCGGGTGGGCCTCGCCGCGGCGGGCCTGATCGGGCAATCGGACGCCCGGGACCAGGCGCGCGAGGACGAGGCCCTCGACTTCGCCATCCTGCTCGCCCGCAAGATCGCCGGCGAGGCCCTGGACGCGCAGCCCCTGGCGGCGATCGGCGACGCGGCCCGCGCCGCGCTCCAGCACCTGCGCGGCGTCCCCCACCTCGTCGTCCGGGTGCACGAGAGCCTGGTCGACGACTCCGAGGCCCTGGTGAAGCGGCTCGCCCGCGAGCGCGGCTTCGAGGGCCGCCTCGTGGTCCTCGGCGAGCCCGATCTCGCGCCGGGCGATGCCCGCATGGAATGGGCCGATGGCGGCGTCGTCCGGGACCGGGCCCAGATCGAAGCCGCGGTGCTCTCCGCCCTCGGACTTCCAGCCTGAACCGCCCGCCCGACCCGAACTCAGCCCGAGAAACCTCCGCATGTCCGACGATTTCAGCCTGCCCCAGCTCAACGGCTTGGATGCCTCCTTCGACGGCCTCGGCACCGAGTCGATCCGCGAGACGCCCACCACGCCCAAGAGCGCCGCCGACCTGGAGCAGGTCTTCGACGTGCCGGTGGTGGTCTCGGCGGTGCTCGGCTCCTCGCGCATGCCGATCGGCGACCTGCTCCGGCTTCAGCCCGGCGCCGTGCTCGAGCTCGACCGCAAGGTCGGCGAGGCCATCGACATCTTCGTGAACAACCGCCTCGTGGCGCGCGGCGAGGTGGTGCTCGTCGAGGATCGCCTCGGCGTCACGATGACCGAGATCATCAAGAGCGACCACTGACCCCCCTCGCCTTCCCGGCTGCCGCGCCCCCCGCGCGAAGCCGACCCTGACGGAGACCCTGAGCCATGCGGCTTCTCATCATCGGACGGCTCAACGGCGAGCTGATCACCGCCTCCAAGATCGCCATGAACCGGGGCGCGGCCGTCACCAATGCCGAGAGCCTCGCCCAGGGCCTCGCGGTGCTGCGGGCCAAGGGCGCCGACCTCATCATGATCGACGTGGCCCTGGCGATCCGCGATCTGGTCACGGCCCTGGCCGAGGAGCGCATCCGCACCCCCGTCATCGCCTGCGGCGTCGCCACGGACGCCAAGGCGGCGGTGGCCGCGATCCAGGCCGGCGCGCGGGAATACATCCCCCTGCCCCCCGATCCCGAGCTGATCGCGGCGGTGCTGCAGGCGGTCTCCGAGGACGGGCGCGCCTTCGTCTGGCGCGACGCCTCCATGGAGAAGGTGGTCAAGCTCGCCGAGCAGGTGGCCCGCTCGGAGGCGTCCGTGCTCATCACCGGCGAGAGCGGCACGGGCAAGGAGGTCCTGGCCCGCCATCTCCATGGCAAGTCGAACCGGGCCAACCGGCCCTTCGTCTCGGTGAACTGTGCGGCGATTCCCGAAGCGCTGCTGGAATCCGAGCTGTTCGGCCACGAGAAGGGCGCCTTCACGGGCGCCGTGGCGCGCCGCATCGGCCGCTTCGAGGAGGCCCATGGCGGCACGCTCCTCCTCGACGAGATCTCCGAGATGGACGTGCGGCTGCAGTCGAAGCTCCTGCGCGCCCTGCAGGAGCGGGTGATCGACCGGGTCGGCGGGACCGCGCCGGTCAAGGTCGACATCCGCGTGCTCGCCACCTCCAACCGCAACCTGGTGGAGGAGGTCCGCAAGGGCACCTTCCGCGAGGATCTCTACTACCGGCTGAACGTCGTACACCTGCGCCTGCCGCCCCTGCGCGAGCGCCCCGCCGACATCCTCGAACTGGCGGCGCATTTCGCCCGGAAGTACGCCGAGGTGAACGGCGTGCTGGTGCGGCCCCTCAGCGCCGAGGCCCAGGGCCTGATGCGCGCCAATCCCTGGCGCGGCAACGTCCGCGAACTCGAGAACACCCTGCACCGCGCGGTGCTCCTGGCCGCGGGCCCCGAGATCGGACCCGACGCGATCCTGACCCCGGAGGGCGACAGCATCGCACCGGTCTCGGCCGGGCCGGCCGAGCGCGCCGCCCGGGTGGCGGAGGCCGCCACGCGCGGCCTCGTGGGGCAGACGGTGGCGCAGGTCGAGTGCGACCTCATCCTCGACACCCTGGACCATTGCCTCGGCAACCGGACGCATGCCGCCAGGATCCTCGGCATCTCGATCCGCACCCTGCGCAACAAGCTCAACGAGTACGTCGAGGCCGGCCTGTCGGTGGCCGAGCCCGGCAGCGTCCGGGCCGTGGCCGCCTATGGCTGATCGCGGGAGCTGAAAAGCCCGGGTCGCCCCCACGGGCCGACCTTAGCGCCCGTTGTTGGCGCGCTCGGCGGCCATCTGGGCCTCGTGGGCGCGTTCGAGCTTCTCCATCGAATGGAACCGGGCGATGTCGGCTTCGACGTCGCGGATCGTCTCCTCGACGAGATGCTGCTGCAGCGCGCTGCGCGGATCGTTCGCCTCCAGGCCGTCGCGGGCCTGCAAGCGCTCGACCGCCTGCTTGACGACGCTGTAGACCGCTTCCCGCTCCGTGCGGGACATGGCGGGATTGACCGCGCGGGCGATGAGATCGGTGAATTCGGACATGCGTGCTGGCGGGAACGACCGGGGCGTGGGACGGGCTGGAGTCCGTCGGGTTCATCCTGGACCCGGCAGACGCTCGATGTCTTTTCTGTCGCTTGTCTCCTCGGGATAGCGGGTTTCCGCCGATCCCTGACAAACTCTAGAGGCGCTGGTCGTTGACGCCCGCGAGGATGAGGGCGATCGAGCTCCAGACCACCAGGCACCCGAAGAAGACGACCATGATGCTGTAGCCGCGCTGCGGGAAGATCGAATCGTCGGGCAGGGCCGGTTCGACGAACGTCGCCAGGTAGATCTGCTGCTTGTTGGCGGCGATGCGGGCCCGGTCCACCATCAGGTTCGCGGATTCGTTGAGCTTGGTGGCGATGACGCGCTCGACCTGAAGGCCCTCGTATTCGAGGAGCGCGCGGGTCATGTTGTTCGCGGCGTTCGAGCCCGACAGGCCGTCGCTGGTGAGCTGGTCGGTCAGCTTCTGGATCTGCTGATCGAGGGCCGCGACGGTGGACGCCAGGTTCTGGATGCTGCGGGACTTCTCGTCGAGATTGGAGCCGCGCAGGACCGCGAGGTCGGACTCGGCCTTGAGCCGGTCCTTCCGCAACGTGCCGATCGTCGTCAGGGTGGACTCGGCGGCCTTGGCCGGATCGATGATGCCCCAGCGATTCCGGAAGACCTGGAGCGCCATGTGGGCGTTGCGCAGGCGCTCCTGCGCCTTCGTCGCCTCGGCCTCCGCATGCTTGACCATGTCGGCCTGGGCCCGGCGGGAGATGTCGTTGATGAGCGCCTCGCTTCGCGCCACGACCCCGCGATTGATCGCCAGGGCATCCTCCGGCGTGAAGGCGCGCACGCTCAGCGTGATGATGCCGGAGAGTACCTCGATCCGCGTCCCGACATGCTTGTTCCAGTACTTGACCAGTTCCTCCATGGACTGATCGACCCGGTAGCGCGTCCAGAAATCCGCTTCCGGCCGCGAGAACATCTGCGAGATGTGGAGGCTCTCTTCCATCTTGGCGACGATGGCGCGGCTCTCGACGAAGTCCCGGATGATGAAGCTGTCCTGGCTGTTGTGCTTCATGATCAGGTCGGAGAACTGCCCGCCCGAGCTTTCTTCCATCGGCTCGACGTTGCCGCGCACGGCGAATTGCGACACGGCCACGTACTGATCGGCCGCGAAGGCGTAGAAATAGATCCCCGCCAGGACCGTCGGCAGCAGGACGAAGACGCCGAACTGGCGCAAAAGACTGCCGACCAGATTCTTCGGCTTGCTCGGCGGCGGCCGCAGGCCCGGGAGCTGGCGCCAGTCCAGCCGCTCCTGCGCCCGGCGCAGGAGGGCCGGGACGCGGCTCCGCGAAACGGGATCGACCGTTTCGGCGTTGCGGCGCAGATCCGGCAGGGAACGCAGGGCGATATCGATCACCCCCCGCACGCGGTCGGTCTGCTTGACCTCGTCGGCCTTCATGATTTCCGGTTCCCGAGGCTCGGCGCGATCAGGGCTGATGGCGGACGCAGCATCATGGGCGGCGAGTCTGCCCAAGCCTGATGACGATGCATATGGTCACGCCTGGGGAGCCCTCTCGCCGTCCTCGTGTTGAACCCGACGAATCCTTCATTTTTCGGCCCTTTTTAAGGCGCGTCGCCCTGGTGGCGGGGCCTGGGTGCGGGGGGTTTCGGCGCAGGGGGCTTTCGGCGCATCGGGCTTTCGGCGCATGGGGCCGCAGGGGACATCGGGGACGGCATGGATGACACGGACAGGGAGGCGGCCCGCCCGGCGCGGATCCGCATGGCGCGGGCCGGGTTCACGGAACTCGTGCTGGTCTGCAGCAAGTGCGTCAAGCGCCAGGGCCTGAAGAAGGGCTCGGTGCGGCGGCAGCTCAAGAGCGAACTCAAGCGGCGCCTCACGGCGCGCAAGCCTCGCGTGGTCGAGGTCGGGTGCCTTGGCCCCTGTCCCAAGCGTGCCCTCGCGGTGATCACGGCGGACAGCCTCGCCAAGCAGCGCATCCACCTGCTTGACCCGCAGGCCACGCCGGCCCAATCCGTGGAGGTGCTGTTCCCCGATTTCGGCCCCAAAGGCCGCCTAGACCTGCCGGACGCTGCGGAATCGCCGCACCGCTAGGTCGGAGCCGCGCGCCGGAACGGGAAGCCGGGATCGTCGTCCCGGCGCGACGGATGCGGGAGCGGGGAATCCTTGAAACGGACGATTCGGGACGGGTCCGATGCCTGACGAGCCGCGCTTCGCGACGACCCGGGTCGCCGAACGTCCAGCGGGCGAGCGGACCGGGTCCGGTCGTCTCGGGCGCCTCGTGCTGCGCCGGCTTCCCCTGGTCGGAACCCTCCTGGGCCTCGGCCTCGCTGTCTGGCTCATCGCCACCAACGATCTGGCCGCCGTCACCGATGCCTTCGGCCGGGTCGGCGCCGGCGGCCTCGCGGCCATCGTGCTGGTGCGGCTGTCGGTGATCCTTCTGTGCGGCCTCGCCTGGGGCTGCGTCATCCAGGGGCTCGCGGGGCTGGGTCAGGCCCGCACCGGAGCCTTCGTGCTGCTGCGCCTCGTCCGCGAGGGCATCAACGTGCTGCTTCCGGTGGCCTCCGTCGGCGGCGACGTGGTGGGCGGCCGCCTGCTGACCTTCTGGGGAACCACCGGAACCCTGGCGGCCGCCTCGATCCTCGTGGACATGCTGTTCCAGGCTGGGACCCAGGCCGTCTTCGCCCTGGCGGGGGTGGGCCTCCTGCTTCAGGTCGGCGGCGAGGCGGCGCAGGCGCTGGCCACCTGGGTCCTGCGCGCCCTGGCGGTCACCGCCCTGCTGCTGGGGGCTTTCCTGGCCGTCCAGCGCAGCGCCGCGGCGCGCGCGATCGGGCGCAGGGCCGTCGACGGCGTGCGCCGCGTCTTTCGGGGTGACCCCGTCGCTCCGTCGCCGTCGGGCGGCAGCGTCTACGACGCCCTCGATGCCGTCTGGGCACCGGGTCGGCGCGGACGGCTCGCGGCGTCCGTCCTTCTGCACCTCGCCGCCTGGGGACTGGGCGCCCTGGAGATCTGGATCGCGCTCACCTGCATCGGCGTCGATTCGGTGAGCTTCACCGAGGTCGTTGTGATCGAGGCCCTGAGCCAGGCCATCAAGTCGGCGGCCTTCCCGGTGCCGAGCGGCCTCGGCGTCCAGGAGGGCGGCTTCGTCCTGCTCGGCAGCCTGTTCGGCATCGATGCGGGCACCGCCCTCGCCCTGTCGCTGATCAAGCGCGTGCCCGACGTCGTCCTCGGCCTTCCGGCCCTGCTGCTCTGGCAGGCCCTGGAAGCCCGGCGCGCGCTGATCCTGCCCCCGGCGGCCTGACGCCCGCGCCATGGCTCCCGCTTCGCACGGATCTTCGGCCCCCGGCGGCCTGGTCGCCACGCTGCTGCCCGTCGCGGCCCTCCTGGGCAGCATCGTCTCCCTCAGCGTCGGCACCTCATACGCCAAGCAGCTGTTCCCGATCCTGTGCGCGGAGGGCACGACCGCGCTGCGGGTCGGCCTCTCGGCGCTGATGCTCGTCGCGATCTGGCGGCCCTGGCGCCTGCGTCCCGGCCGCGCCGACCGGCAGGCCCTGCTGCGCTACGGGGCCGTGCTGGGCGCCATGAATTTGCTGTTCTACCTGTCCCTGCGCACGATCCCCCTCGGCCTCGCCATCGCGATCGAATTCTCCGGGCCCCTGGCGCTCGCCCTCGCAGTCTCCCGCCGGGGGATCGATTTCGCCTGGATCGGCTGCGCGATCCTCGGCCTGTCGCTGCTGCTGCCCCTCGGCGACCTGTCCACCAGGCTCGATCCCATCGGCGTCGCCTGCGCGCTCGGCGCGGCCCTATGCTGGGCGCTCTACATCGTCTTCGGCCAGCGCGTCGGCCATCTCCATGGCGGACGGGCGGTGGCCATCGGCATGTCGGTGGCGGCCCTGGTGGTGCTGCCGTTCGGCATCGCGAAGGCGGGGACGCTGCTCCTGCAGCCGGCCATGCTCGGAATCGGCCTGGCGGTGGCGGCCCTGTCGAGCGCCCTGCCCTACACGCTGGAGATGGTCGCCCTGAAGCGGTTGTCGAAGCAGAGCTTCGGCGTTCTACTCAGCCTTGAGCCGGCCGTGGGCTCGCTGGCCGGCCTCGCGATCCTGGGCGAGCACCTCACCCCCACCGAGTGGCTGGCCATCGCCTGCATCGTGGTGGCCTCGGTGGGCAACACGGTGACGAGCCATCGCGGCCGGGTGGCCGCCGCGGCCGCGCTGACGCCGGTCTGACGGTCGCGCGACGGATCCGGCTCAGCGGTCCAGGGCGGCGACGATCGTCTCCAGGGCGGTCTTCAGCCCCTCCTCCACCGTCGGGTGATAGAACGGCCGGTCGAGGAGAGCCTCGGCGGTCAGCCCGTCCGCGATGGCAAGGGCGAGGAACTGGGCGAGGTGCTCGCAGGCCGGTCCAAGCATCTCGGCCCCCCGGAGGGTGCCGCTGCGGTCGGCGTGGAGGTGCAGCGCCCCGGCATTCTCGGCCATGATTCTGGCCCGGCCCTGGTCGCCGAAATCGACGCTGCCGCGGACGAGGGTCGCGTCCGCGGGATCGTAGGGCGCGCCGACGCTTGCCGCCTGCGGCTCGGTGAACACCATGGCGAGGTTGGTCCAGCGCCGGGGCGCTTCGACGGCGTGGCGGCCGGAGGCGACGAGACGGGCCGCGTTGGCGCCGGCGATCCGGCCCTGGCGGGCGGCCTCGTGCAGCACCGGCCGGTCGGCGTTGGCGTCGCCCGCGAGGAAGACCGGGCCGCCGGCGCAGAGCAGGCTGCGGGCATCGAACGCCGGCATCCCGCGTTCGTCGAGGGAGAGGCCGGCGGCCTCCAACCCGAGATGCCGGACGTTGGGGCGCCGCCCGGCCGCCGCCAGGACCCGCGCGAAGGTGCCGGTCCCGGTCGCCCCGGCCGCGTCGGTCCAGGTCAGGCGCACGCCCTCGGGCGCGCGGTCGCCCTCCGTGACCCTGCAGCCGAGGCGCAGCATCATCTCGGCCGCGAAGAGCCGGCGGGCCGTCTCGGCGAGGCCGTCGTCGCGCAGCGACGCGAGATGCGTGCCGGGGTCGAACAGGGTCACGGCGACGCCGAGGCGGGCCATGGCCTGCGCCAGCTCGAGGCCGACGGCGCCGCCGCCGAGCACCGCCAGGGACTCGGGCAGGTCGGGGATCTCGAACACCGTGTCGCTGGTGAGGAGCCGGTCGCCGAGGTCGCGCAGGGGCTCGGGGACGGCCGGGCTGGAGCCGGTGGCGACGATCGCGGCGCGGAAGCGCAAGGCGGTGTGGTCGTCCACCGTCAGGGTGTCGGAGCCTATGAAGCGGGCGCGGCCGGCGATGCGGATTTCGGCGGGCAGTTCGTCGACGCCCGCGCGGACGCCGGCCACGAAGCGGTCGCGCTCGCGCCGGACGCGCGCCATCACGCGGGGGCCATCCACCCGAACGGAGCCGGCATCGATGCCGAACACGTCGGCGTGGCGGGCCGCATGGGCGGCATTGGCGGCGGTGATCAGCAGCTTCGAGGGCATGCAGCCCACGCGGGCGCAGGTGGTGCCGCCCGGCCCGGCCTCGATCAGGACGGCGTCGGCGCCGCGATCGCGGGCGGCGCGGAGAGCGGCGAGACCGGCGGTGCCGGCGCCGATCACGGCGATGTCACAGGATCTCTCGCGCATCGCGACGGCTCTCGGGTTCGCGCCTCTCGACCCCGACCGTCGGAATCGCGGGCCAACCCCCGTGCCTCGATGAACGTTCCTGTCTGCGGCAACCCGCCCGTCAGTCGGGCTCGGCGAGCAGGCCCTCCACGAAGCTGGTCAGGCCGGTGCGGCGGGCGCGCTTCAGGCGCTCGGCGATGAGGATGCCCTCCAGGGAGCGGAAGGCGTCGTCGAGGTCGTCGTTGACGATGACGTAGTCGTACTCGGTCCAGCGCTGGATCTCCATCCGGGCGTTGGTGAGGCGCTTCTCGATGGTGTCGGGCGAATCCTCGGCCCGGCGCTCCAGGCGGTGGCGCAGCTCGGCCAGCGAGGGCGGCAGGATGAACACCGTGACGACGTCGTCGGCGAGTTTGGCGCGCACCTGCCGGGTGCCCTGGTAGTCGATGTCGAAGATCATGTCCCGGCCGGCGCCCAGCACCTTCTCCACCGGGCGGCGCGGGGTGCCGTAGAAATTGCCGTGCACCTCGGCCCATTCGAGCAGGTTGTCGGCGCTGCGCAGGGCGTCGAAGGCCTCGCGGTCGATGAAGGTGTAGTGCTTGCCGTCGATCTCGGACGGGCGGCGCTGCCGGGTCGTCACCGAGATCGAGAGGTCGAGGCCCCATTTCGGGTCGGCGGCGACGGCCCGGGTCAGGGTCGTCTTGCCCGCGCCCGAGGGGGAGGACAGGATGAGGATGAACCCGCGCCGCGCGATCACCCCGGCCTCCATCGTCAAAGCGTCCCGCATCGCTGAAAAAACCTACTCGACGTTCTGAACCTGCTCCCGGAATTGCTCCACCACGGCCTTCAAGTCGAGTCCGATCCGCGACAGCGCGATGTCATTCGCCTTGGCGCACAGGGTATTGGCCTCGCGCCCGAGCTCCTGGGCCAGGAAGTCGAGCTTGCGCCCGATGGCGCCCCCGGCGGCCAGGAGCTCGGCCGCGCTGGCGAGGTGGGCCTGGAGGCGGTCGAGCTCTTCGCGGACGTCGGCCTTGGCGGCGAGCAGCACCGCCTCCTGGTGCAGGCGGTCGGGATCGAGGTGGCCCGCCTCCAGCAGCGTCGCGACAGTGGCGGCGAGGCGCGCCTTCACGGCCTCGGGCGTTCGGGCCGGGCAGGCCTCGGCGGCGGCGGTGAGCCGGGCCATCGCGGCGAGCTGGCCCTCGATGACCCCGCGCAGGGCCCGCCCCTCGGCGCGGCGCGCCTCCACGAGGTCGGCGACGAGGCGGACCACGCCCTCGGCGAGGTCGCGGGCCAGGGCCTCCGCGTCGGCGCCGGGCTCCTCGTCGGCCTCGACGACGCCCCGGATGCCGAGCAGCCCGTCGAGGGTGGCGGGCGCCACGCCCTCGGGCCGGGGCACCCGCGCGATGGCGGCGGCGAGCTGGCCGAGCAGCGCCTCGTTGATCCGGACGCGGGGCGCCGCCTCCGGCCGGGTGAGGGTCAGGGAGAGCTGGCACTGGCCCCGCGCCAGGCTCTTCTGCAGGGCGGTGCGGGCGACCTCGCCCACGGCGTCGTAGCCGTTGGGAACGCGCAGGCGCACGTCGAGCCCGCGCCCGTTCACGCTGCGGACCTCCCAGGCCCACTGGACCGGCCCGGTGGAGCCGGCGGCGCGGGCGAAGCCCGTCATGCTGGAGAGGATCATGGCTGTCTTCGCGTTCGTCCCGGCCCCTGTGGGGAGAGGCTGGGGGTGGTCGGGGGACCCTGCCGGTTGCGGAGGCGGGTCGGTTGCAGGACATGATACGGGCTCCGCTTGATTCAAGCGGGGTCCGTATCGCTCAGCCCGCGCGGCGCTTGAGCGAAGCCGAACTCCGCCATCCCGAAGGGATCAAACGGAGTTCGTATGACACCCCGTCATTCCGGGGCGCCGCAGGCGAGCCCGGACCCGCAGGGGCGCGCCGGAGGCGTGCAATCCAGAGCCGCCGACGGCGCAAGGCCTTGCCCCACCTGTGTGTCTGGATCCCGGGCTCCGCTGCGCGGCCCCGGGATGACGGGGTGGATCATCCGGCTGCGTGGGCGGACCCTACGGCTGCTTGAGCACCGGCACGGTCTTGGGCGAGTTCAGGTCGAAGGTCTTGTTGCGCAGGGGGTCGAGGCGCGTGCCCTCCGAGGCGTCGAAGGCCTTCGCGCGGTTGCCGGCGCCGTCGGGGCTGGCGGCCATGTTGGTGCCGTCGGGGGCGTAGGCCGAGGCGGTGCCGGGGACGGTGGGCGCACCCGGCGGATCGGCCTTGTCGACCACCGCGTCCGGCGTCGGCGTCTGGCGGGCGCGCTCGACCTGGCGCCAGCGGGCGACGTTGCGGGAATGGCCCTCCAGGGTTTCGGCGAAGGCATGGCCGCCGGTGCCGTCGGCCACGAAGAACAGGTCCTTGGTGCGCGAGGGGTTGGCCACGGCCTCCAGGGCGGCGCGGCCCGGATTGGCGATGGGGCCCGGGGGCAGGCCCTCGATCACGTAGGTGTTGTAGGGCGTGGCGCGCTCGATCTCGGCCCGCTGGATGCCGCGCCCGAGGGTGCCGCGCCCGCCCACCAGCCCGTACACGATGGTGGGGTCCGATTGCAGCTTCATGCGCTTGTTCAGGCGGTTGACGAACACCCCGGCGACGCGGGGCCGCTCGTCGGCCCGGCCGGTCTCCTTCTCCACGATGGAGGCCAGGGTCACCATCTCGGCCGGCGTCTTGACCGGGATCTCGGCCGAGCGGCGCAGCCAGATCTGGTTCAGGACCTCGCGCTGCTTGGCGCGCATCAGGTTGACGATCTGCTGCCGGGTGGCGCCGCGCTCGAACTTGTAGGTGTCGGGCAGGAGCGAGCCCTCGGGCGGGATCTCGTTGACGTCGCCGGTGAGCACGTCGTTGTCGTTGAGGCGCATCACGATCTGCTCGGAGGTCAGCCCCTCCGGGAAGGTGATGGCGTGCTGCACCTGCCGGCCGGAGGACAGGGTCTCGATGGCCTCCCCGATGCTCGCATGGGCCTTGAAGGTGTACTCGCCGGCCTTCAGGGCCTTGCCCGAGAAGCGCGCGGCCCACTCGAACAGGGCGGTGTGGGTGATGACGCCCTCGCGGCTGAGCGCCTCGGCGATCTCGGTGGTGCCGCTGCGGGGCGGGATGACCACGACCTTGTCGGCGGGCAGCGGACCCGGCTCCTTGGTCTGGCGCTCGAACAGGGTCACGCCGATCATCACGGCGATGGCCAGAACGACCGAGGCGGTGAGCAGGCCGGAGATGCGGGCCAGCAGCCCGCCGCGCTCACGGACCGGACGGTCGGGCGGCGGCGGCGCGGCGGTGGGCTTGATCGCCTCGCTGGGGCTGCGGGGCGAGAGCCGGTTGGGCAGGGCCGGCTCGTCGGAGGCCACCGGCGTCTGCGCCGGATCTGGGCGTTTGCGGAAGAACATGGACATCCTGTTCGGGCCTCAGGTCCCCGCCCCGGCCGCCGCCGGATTTTTAGGGGAGTCCGTGCGCCCGAGTCGAGGGGGGCGCACGGGACGGGCAGTCTGGCGCGCGAACTTGGTGGGTTTTGTGGCGAAATGGGATGGGCCGAACCGGCAAGACGGCTGAGCCTTGGCGATTCTTCCGGTCGGCGGAGCGCGGGGCGGCGACCGGTTTTTGCCGAGAGGAAGTTCGGCGCTCGACACGTATTGACTGAGAAGGCATGCGCAATCGATCTATGATATCGATAGACTTCAATTATGCCCTATGCTAAAGTCTATGACCTTGGCAGATTGCATGTTTTTCACATGAGACGCGGAAATATCATTGCCGGATTTTTGCTGGCTCCGTTCTTTATTGTGTTTACCCTCTCGATCACCGGATTGACGCCTCGCCATCCGGCCAACGACGGAATTTTCACTATCATACTTATTTTAAGCGCTTATACGTTCTTTGGTAGTTTTCTGTATTTGATTGTCAAAAATTCTGCCTATCTCAATAATACGGCTATTGTTCGCATTATACGTCGGCACATTGGCGTGATCCGAATATGCTTATTGATCCTCCTTGCCTTTGTGACCGCTGTGGTCCTCCTTGTGCCGAAGAAGCGCATCGCGCCGGTTCGGGACATACGCGTCAGCTCTGTTTCCTCACGCCTGTAGAGGTCGGTGATGATCCTCCGAGACTTGGGTTCAATGGACGAGGTGCCATTCTCTGCAGATGACGTTCTAGAGGGGTGCCTTTCCGGCGATTGCGGTGGCGCACATCAAATTCGGTTTTCGGTCGAGGGACGCAACGATTGTTTGCGCTTCTATAAGGCTGAGGCAGGAACAGAGAAACGATCGCCTTTGGTCTTTCTGGAAGGCGATGTGGTTCATTTGGCATCGCCCTACGGAGAACCTCCGCTCTGGCGCGTGGCAGAGTTCTACCAAAAGCTGACGCCGAACCTGATGCAAGGTGAGGTGAGCTTCTACGCGGCCTCCGCAGGTCGGACCTTGATCAATTTGGCGCGGCCGAGAATATTTGGCTCTACAGGTCATCACTTGGAGCGTCGAAGGGCACGTGAAGTCGCCTTGGTGGACGCTGCGCTTGATGCGTTGAAGGGCCGGTCCGGTTGGAAATCCTTCGATCTGGCCGGTTTCTCCGGGGGGCGGCCATCTGGTCGGAGCGCTTCTCGCACGGCGAGACGACATTGGTTGCGCCATCATCGCGTCGGGTAATGTTGCGGTTCGTCAGCGCGGAATGGCGCTTAGATTGACGATGGACGTGACCGGGTATGCCGACTTCGTCGATCCCATTGATTATGCGAGTGAAATTGCTCGTCGCCAACCAAAACGCGTCATCATGCTCACCGATCCAATGGATCGGATCGTCGAAGCGCGCTTCCAGAATGAGTTTAAAGCGGCATTGAATGACGCGGGCGTCAATGTGGAGCAAAGAATGATCGCGGCTGCCGATACAGATCGGCATAATCTGCGACATGCAGCTATAATAGCAGGTCTAGCGTGTCGTATCGACGAGTAACGGGTTGGATTTCAATCCACCCGCCGCATCACCAAGCTCGCATTCGTCCCACCAAACCCGAACGAATTCGACAGCACCGTATCCACCCGCTTGCGCTTGGCCTCATGCGGCACAAGGTCGATCGCGGTCTCGACGGAGGGGGTGTCGAGGTTGAGGGTCGGGGGCAGGATGCCGTCGCGGATGGCCAGGATCGAGAAGATCGCTTCCACGGAGCCGGCGGCGCCGAGGAGGTGGCCGATGGAGGACTTGGTCGAGGACATCGAGGCCTTGGCGGCGTGGTCGCCCAGCAGGCGCTCCACGGCCTTCAGCTCCAGCTCGTCGCCCATGGGCGTCGAGGTGCCGTGGGCGTTGATGTAGTCGAGGTCCGAGGCCTGGATGCCGGCGCGCTTCACGGCGGCGCTCATGCAGCGGAAGGCGCCGTCGCCGTCCGGGGCCGGCGAGGTGATGTGGTAGGCGTCGCCCGTGAGGCCGTAGCCGATCACCTCGGCGTAGATCTTGGCGCCGCGGGCCTTGGCGTGCTCGTACTCCTCAAGCACGACGACGCCGGCGCCCTCGCCCATGACGAAGCCGTCGCGGTCGCGGTCGTAGGGGCGCGAGGCCTTGGTGGGCGCGTCGTTGAAGCCGGTGGAGAGGGCGCGGCAGGCGGCGAAGCCGGCGAGCGCGAGGCGGTTCACCGGCGATTCGGCGCCGCCCGCCACCATGACGTCGGCATCGCCGAACTGGATCAGCCGGGCCGCGTCGCCGATGGCGTGGGCGCCGGTGGAGCAGGCCGTCACCACCGCGTGGTTCGGGCCCTTCAGGCCGTGCGCGATCGAGATCTGGCCCGAAGCCAGATTGATGATGCGGCCGGGAATGAAGAAAGGGGAGATCCGGCGCGGGCCCTTGTCGTGCAGGGTCACCGAGGCGTCGTAGATGCCGCCGATGCCGCCGATGCCCGAGCCGACCATGACGCCGGTGGCGCACTGGTCCTCGTAGGAGGTCGGGTGCCAGTCGGCATCGTTCAGGGCCTCGCCGGCGGCCGCCATCGCGTAGACGATGAACGGGTCGACCTTGCGCTGCTCTTTCACCTCCATGAAGGCGTCGGGATTGAAGCTGCCGTCGCTGCCGTCGCCGAAGGGCACGGAACAGGCGATGCGGCAGGCGAGATCGTCGACGGGGAACGCCGTCACGACCTTGGCCGCCGATTCGCCGGCGATCAACCGGCTCCAGGTGGCTTCGACCCCGCTGGCCAGCGGCGTCACCATCCCCAAGCCCGTCACCACTACCCGACGCATCGCGCTATCCCGAACCGGTCCTGTCATCACAACGAATGGCGCGCGGGGTCCGTTTCAGGGGACCCCGCGGACGCACGACCCGTGACGTTTAAGCGGAGTTCTTCTCGAGGAACTTCACCGCATCGCCGACCGTCTGGATGGTCTCGGCGGCGTCGTCGGGGATCTCGACGTTGAACTCTTCCTCGAACGCCATCACGAGCTCGACGGTGTCGAGGCTGTCGGCGCCGAGATCATCGATGAAGTTCGCGCCCTCGACCACCTTCTCCGGCTCCACGCCGAGGTGCTCGACAACGATCTTCTTCACGCGCTCAGCGATATCGCTCATCGGTCTTGGTCCTTAGCTCTTCAAGGTCGTGATGGTGCAAGGATCTTGTGGGTGAAGAGACTTGCTGGTGGAAGGTCGGTGAAGGTGCCGTGGCCGCCGTCCCGTCCCGGGACGACCTGTTCGGATGGAGCGGCCGGTGTGTTCGATCGCGCGTTTCGGGCAAGTCACCGGACTTGTCCAGTCAGTGACCCACGTTTTTCAAACCTCCGCAACACGCTGAATCGGCACCCCCCTCGCACGGCAGCCGGGGTGTTAACACAGGGTTCCGACGCTGGCGAGAGGCTGTTCACAACCCGTTCATCGGTGTGGCCTTTTCGAGCCAATCGCCTGTTTTTTGGTCTGTGCGCCGCAGCGAAACCGGGGGTCAGAACCCCTCAATACATGGCCATGCCGCCGTTCACGTGCAGGGTCTGGCCGGTGACGTAGGCGGCCTCGTCGGAGGCAAGGTAGATCGCGGCGGCGGCGATGTCGGCGCCGGTGCCCAGCCGCCCCATGGGAACGCGGCCGAGAATGCCCTCGCGCTGCTTGTCGTTCAGCGCGTCGGTCATCGGCGACGTGATGAAGCCCGGCGCGATGCAGTTGACCGTGAGGTTGCGGGTGGCGACCTCGGCCGCCAGCGCCTTGGTCATGCCCACCAGGCCCGCCTTGGCGGCGGCGTAGTTGACCTGGCCCGGATTGCCGGTGGCGCCCACCACCGAGCCGATGTTCACGATGCGGCCGTGGCGGCGCTTCATCATGCCCTTCACGGCCGCCCGCGACAGCCGGAACGCCGCCGAGAGGTTGACGGCGATCACCGCGTCCCACTCGTCGTCCTTCATGCGCAGCACGAGGTTGTCGCGGGTGATGCCGGCGTTGTTGACCAGGATGTCGAGGCCGCCCAGCGCCGCCTCCGCCGCCGGCACCAGGGCCTCCACCGAGGCCTTGTCGGAAAGGTCGCCCGGCACGACGTGGATTCGCTCACCCCCGAGCTCGGCCGCGAAGGCCTCCAGGGCCGCCTGCCGCGTGCCTGAGATGGCGAGGGTCGCGCCCTGCGCGTGCAGCCCCCGGGCGATGGCGCCGCCGAGGCCGCCGGTGGCGCCGGTGACGAGGGCCTTGCGGCCGGTCAGGTCGAACATGGGCTTTCCTCGAGGTTCAGCCGAAGGCAGGGAACGCGGCGATGTCGTCGGGGGTGCCGACCGCGCTCGCCGACGCGCCGGCGGCGATCCGCTTGACGAGTCCGGTGAGCACCTTGCCGGTGCCGATCTCGGTGAACTGGTCGACCCCGGCGGCCGCCATGGCGGCGACGCAGTCGCGCCAGCGCACGGTTCCGGTGACCTGGGCGACCAGGGCCTCGCGAATCGCGGCGGGATCGGTGAGGGGCGCGGCCAGCACGTTGGCGTAGACCGGCACCACGGGGCTGTGCATCGCGACCTCGACAAGTGCTCTCTGCATACGAGCGGCGGCCGGCGCCATCAGCGAGCAGTGAAACGGGGCCGAGACGTTGAGCAGGACCGCGCGCTTGATCCCCCGCCCCGGGGCCAGGGCCACGGCTCGCTCGACCGCGTCTTTGTCACCGGAAAGCACCACCTGGCCGCCGCCGTTGTCGTTGGCCACCTCGCAGACCGCGCCCTCGGCGGCCTCCGCGGCGATCGCCTGCGCGGTCTCGGCATCGGCCCCGATCAAGGCCGCCATGGCGCCGGCCCCGGGGGCCACCGCGTCCTGCATGGCGGTGCCGCGGATGCGCAGCAACCGGGCGGCGTCCGCGATGGAGAAGGTGCCGGCGGCGCACAAGGCCGTATACTCGCCCAGGGAATGGCCGGCCACGCAGGCGACGTCCCGCTTCAGGTCGAGGCCGCGCTCGGCCTCCAGCACCCGCAGGGTCGCGAGGCTCGCGGCCATCAGGGCGGGCTGGGCGTTGGCGGTGAGGGTCAGTTCCTCCGCCGGGCCCTCGAACATCAGGCGGGAGAGCGGCTGGCCCAGGGCCTCGTCGACCTCCGCGAACACGTCGCGGGCCTGATGGAAGTGTTCGGCCAGCGCCCGTCCCATGCCGACGGCCTGACTGCCCTGGCCGGGGAAGATGCAAGCGCGCGCCATGGTGAAGTCCTCGTGGTGCCGGGTCGCCCCGAGAGGCTCGGCCCGGGACAGGAAGGGCGGCGCAGTCGCACCGCCCGCCACCTGTGTCAACATGGCACCGCAGCGAGGCCGGGCGCCCTACCCCTCGTTGAAGAAGTCGACCGTGCCGGAATCGAGGCTGTAGGAGGCGCCGACGATCCGCAGCTTGCCGGCTTTCAGGGGATCGAGGAGCGACGGCTCCGAAGCGCTGCGCAGGCGCTCCACCACCCGGTTGACGTTGGCGCGCACGCAGTTCTCGGTGAAGTCGCCGGGCTTGTCGCGCTGCGACAGCACCGCGGGCACGATCGGCTCGATCATCCGGCCGATCGAACCCGGAAAGACGGTGTTGTTCTGGACGACGTCGATCGCCGCTTCCACCGCGCCGCAGCGGCTATGGCCCATCACCAGCACCAGGGGCACGCCGAGCTGCGAGACGCCGTACTCGATGGAGCCCAGAGCGGCGGTGTCGACGCAATTGCCGGCGTTGCGCACGATGAAAAGCTCGCCGAGGCCGCGCCCGAACAGGATCTCCGGCGACACGCGCGAATCCGAGCAGCTCACCAGCACCACGAACGGGGTCTGGCCCAGCGCGATCTCGATCCGGCGCTCGCGACCCTGGACCGCGCGGACAGGGCTGTCGGTCTGGTAGAGGCGGTTGCCTTCCTTCAGGGCCTCCAGCGCCTGGTCGGCGGTCAGGGTCGTCTTCTTGGTCGAAGGCGCCGCGGCGAAGGCGAGGGTCGGCAACGCCGTGGCCGCGAAGCATCCGGCCCCGAGCCGGCATCCACAGCCGAGCAGGCTGCGACGACTGAGTATCGTGGTCATCGTGGAATATCCCCCCCTCGCCCGGCCGATGCACCGCCGCGCCCGGATCTTCTAAACCGTGCCGCAGCACCGCGTCGCTGAGGCGTTATGCGGGACCGCAGAAGGGGATTGCCGAAGGATCGCCGAACGTGCGCAACGGGATAGACCCGCCGCAGCGCTTGTTGCCCGGCGTCAAGGGGTGTATGAGGCGGGCTCAGCCCAGAAATTCCGTCCGAGGAAGGAGCCGTCCGCCATGGCTCGCGTCACCGTTGAAGACTGCATCGACAAGGTCGAGAACCGCTTCGAGCTGGTTCTGCTGGCCAGCCACCGCGCTCGCCTGCTCGCCGCCGGCGCGCCGCTGACGATCGATCGCGACCGCGACAAGAACCCCGTCTGCGCCCTGCGCGAGATCGGCGACGAGACGATCACCGCGGACGACCTGAAAGAGCAGCTCATCCACTCGATGCAGAAGTACGTCGAGGTCGACGAGCCGGAGGCCGAGACCGTGCCGCTGCTGTCGAGCTCGCCGGCCGCTGCCGCCGTCGCCCCCCCCTCCTCCAGCGACGACAGCGCCGTCCAGTTCGATCGCATGAGCGAGGAAGACCTGCTACGCGGCCTCGAGAACCTGGCGCCGCCCACCGAGACGGACGACGAGGCCGAGTAAGCCATCGTCGATCCCCCAGATCCGATGAAGAACCCGGCCGCTGCGCCGGGTTTTTTCGTCTCGGGACCCCGGAATCGCGGCCGATGCGACGCCGTGGGGCTGGCGTGCCCGCGTGCGATGCGGGACACATCGTGGGAACGGATCCGGTACCGGGGCCGTCGCGCGTGAAAGGGTCTTCCGGCGGATGATGCGCCAATACGAACTTGTCGAGCGGGTGAAGCGCTACAATCCCGCCGCGAACGAGGCCCTGCTGAACCGCGCCTACGTCTACGCCATGCGCGCCCACGGCACGCAGAAACGGGCCTCCGGGGACCCTTTCTTCGCCCACCCCCTCGAAGTCGCCGCGATCCTCACCGACCTCCGGCTCGACGATGCCACGATCGTGGCGGCCGTTCTGCACGACACCGTGGAGGATACGGCGGCTACCCTGGACGAGATCCGGGAGCTTTTCAGCCCCGAGATCGGCGCCCTGGTGGACGGCCTGACCAAGCTGAAGCGCCTCGACCTCGTGTCCAAGCGGGCGGCGCAGGGGGAGAATTTCCGCAAGCTGCTCCTGGCGGTGGCGGCCGATGTCCGGGTGCTGCTCGTCAAGCTCGCCGACCGCTTGCACAACATGCGCACACTCCACCACATGCGGGCGGACAAGCGCGAGCGGATCGCACAGGAGACCCTCGACATCTATGCGCCGCTCGCCGGGCGGATGGGCATGCAGGAGTTGCGCGAGGAACTCGAGGATCTCGCGCTCCGCAACCTCAAGCCGGAGATCTACGCCACCATCGCCCAGCGGCTGTCCGACCTCTCCGCCAAGTCGGAACGCCTCGTCGAGAGCATCGAGCATGACCTGACCGCCAAGCTCGCGGCCCAGGACATCAAGGCCGTCGTCACGGGGCGGCAGAAGCGGCCCTACTCCATCTCGGCCAAGATGGAGCGCAAGTCGGTCGCCTTCGAGCAGTTGTCCGACATCTTCGGCTTCCGTGTCGTGGTCGAGACCCTGGCCGATTGCTACGGCGCTCTCGGTGTCGTGCACACGAGCTGGCCGATGGTCCCAGGCCGGTACAAGGACTACATCTCGACGCCGAAGCAGAACGACTACCGTTCGATTCACACCACGGTGATCGGCCCGAAGAGCCAGCGCGTCGAGCTGCAGATCCGCACGGCGGCCATGGACGAGATCGCCGAGTACGGCATCGCGGCGCACGCCCACTACAAGGAGAGCGGCGGCAAGGACGAGATCGGCGGTGGACACCCGCGTCTCGCGACCGAGAGCGGCGCCTACCAATGGCTGCGTCGAACCATCGAACTCCTGGCCGAGGGCGACAGCCCCGAAGAATTCCTGGAGCACACCAAGCTCGAACTCTTCCAGGACCAGGTGTTCTGTTTCACACCGAAGGGTCGCCTGATCGCCCTCCCCCGCGGGGCGACCCCGATCGATTTCGCCTACGCCGTCCATACGGACGTTGGGAACTCGGCGGTGGGTGCCAAGATCAACGGCCGCATGGCACCGCTGCTGCACGAACTCGTCAATGGCGACGAGGTCGAGATCGCCCGGTCGGATGGCGCCTCGCCGCCTGCTGCGTGGGAATCCCTGGTGGTGACCGGCAAGGCGCGTTCGGCGATCCGGCGCGCGACCCGCTCGGCCGTCCGGCGCCAATATGCGGGCCTCGGGCGCCAGATCCTCGATCGTGCCTTCGAGCGGGCGGCCAAGAGCTTCTCGGAGGATAAGCTCCGCGGGGCGCTGCCCCGTCTCGCTCGTCAGAGCACCGAAGATGTCTTTGCTGCCGTCGGACGGGGCGAGATGTTCTCGGGCGATGTCGTGCGGGCGGTCTATCCGGACTACAAGGACGAGCGCCGCGGTGCCCCGGCACCCCTGCCGCAGCCGACCTCGACCGACGGAGCCGGACGCCTCAGTCTGTCCAAGGATCAGACCATGCGGCTGACCTTCCCGGAGGGGCGAAGCGCGGAGCATGGCCGCTCGGACGGAATTCCGATCCGCGGTCTCGACAGCGACCTGCCGGTCAGCTTTGCGCCCAACGGTGGTGCTGTTCCGGGCGATCGCATCGTCGGTATCCTGACGTCGGGCGTCGGCGTCACGATCTACCCGATCCAGTCGGCTGCTCTCGCCGATTTCGACAACGAGCCCGATCGCTGGCTCGATGTGCGCTGGGACGTCGAGGCCGGGACGAGCGAGCGCTTTCCGGCACGTCTCGCCTTGCAATCGATCAACGAGCCCGGCGTCCTCGCACAGATCGCTCAGGTGATCGCCGATCATGACGGCAATATCGACAATGTTTCGATGAAGCGGAAGACGCAGGATTTCACCCAAATCGTCATCGATCTCTCGGTCTGGGACCTGAAGCACTTGAACGCCATTATCTCTGAGCTTCGCGGAAAGCGGACCGTGAACAAGGTCGAACGCGTCAACGGCTGAGGCGAAGGCGCGCTTAACAAACCCGACGCGTCTATTCGGCCGCCTGCCGCTCCCCTTTCGCCCATCCGCTCGCGTGTGGACGAGAACGCGAAGGACCCGATGCGGCACGCAGCGGCGGTTGTATTTCTGGCGTGAACCTCTGCAGATTGCTGTCTGCCCGAATGCATAACCGACGAAATTTGACTTCTGACGTGATACGGCTTTAAACAATCAGAAGGTATTTCAGTCGACAAAGCTTCGTTGCGTGATCAATCCGTTCTTCTTTGCTTCAAGTGCATTCTCAGCATCTGCGACCAGGGCTTCGGAGCAAGCATAAGGTTCGGGGTCGCCCACTATTTTTTACAAAGATATTCGTTTTTTGTCTTCCTCTTAAGCGGGTCAACCCATGAGCGCACAACAGCGCAGCGCCATATTTATTGATGGCGCGAATCTTTACGCAGCGACAAAGGCACTCGGGTTCGACATCGATTACCGGCGTCTTCTACGAGAGTTCCAGTCAAGAGATTCGCTTCTTCGCGCCTTCTATTATACGGCAATTGTGGAAGACCAAGAATATTCGTCCATTCGTCCGCTGATCGATTGGCTCGATTACAATGGCTTTCGTGTCGTCACCAAGCCTGCGAAGGAATTCGTCGATTCGATGGGTCGGCGGAAGGTGAAGGGCAATATGGATATCGAGCTGGCGATCGACGCGCTCGAACTGGCCCCCCATATCGACCACATGGTGCTCTTCTCCGGCGATGGGGATTTTCGGTCCCTGGTCGAGGCGATGCAGCGCCGCGGTGTTCGGGTCACGGTCGTCAGCACGATCCAGACGCAGCCCGCGATGATCGCGGACGATCTGCGCCGGCAGGCCGACGAGTTCGTGGATCTCGCGCAACTGATCGCACGGATCGGCCGCGATCCCGGCGAGCGAAGCCCGCGCGCCCCGGACAGCCGAAATTCCGGCGATACGGGAACCCGCTTCCGCGGCGAGACGCCGGAGCGCTCGGCGCGGCCGAGCCCCGCTCTGGAAAGCCGTTACGGCATTCGCCAGAGCGATGAGGCGGTCGAGCCCTGAAACGTCGGAAGACTGGCGCTTGCCGCAGAGACTGAAGGATGAGGCCGGGCGATCCCGTCGCCCGGTCGAACGTCATGCCGGCCGACGGGCATCGAGCCGTCCTGGCCGAAGTCATCGGCGCCTCGGCCGAGGCACAAGAGCAACGTCAAGGCGACAGCGTCTCCCGTCGCATAAGCTTCGTTCCAGCGTTTGTAGCGACGCGTACCGGCGATGCCGGAATGGCGCAACCTGCTCCGCGACGTCTCCAGCTCCAATTGGAGGCGGCGATCACAGTGCAGACCATCCTGTCCCGCGTGACCGATGCGCCGTCTGAGCCGATGTTCGGCACGACCCGTTCCTACGGCTGGCCGGCGGGGACCCGATGTCGATGCTCGATGTGGCCCGCCGGCGGACGCGGATGGCGTTATGGGTTCTCGGCCGCCTTCGGAAAACAGGGCGAGCGCGCAACGTCTGACGACCCGTAGGCGCCTGGACAGCGGACGCGCTGCCGCATGTTGTCTGACCCCGATCTTGGTAGCCGCGGCATTGCCCGGGCCCGCGAACCACTCGTGGCCTCAGCCCTTGTCACGCATGATGCGGGCGCGGTCGCGCTGCCAATCCCGCTCCTTCGAAGCCTCGCGCTTGTCGTGCAGCTTCTTGCCTCGACCAAGGCCGAGCTCGATCTTGGCGCGTCCCTGCTCGTTGAAGTAGATCTTCAGCGGCACCACGGTGAAGCCCTCACGCTGGGTGGCGCCGATCAGCTTGTTGATCTGCTTACGATGGAGCAGGAGCCGGCGGGGCCGCTTGGTCTCGTGGTTGAAGCGGTTCGCCTCGACGTATTCCGGGATGTAGGCGTTGAACAGCATCAGGTCGGTGCCGGACGGGCCGGCATAGGCCTCCCCGATCGTCGCCTTGCCCTTGCGCAGGGATTTGACCTCGGTCCCCGTCAGGGCGAGTCCGGCCTCCAGCGTATCGGTGATCTCGTAGTGGTAGCGGGCGGCGCGGTTATCAGCGACGACGCGGCGGTTCGATTCGGGTTTGGGAGCCATCACAACGTCGGGTCAGGCCGGTCGCGCCATCGCGACCGGGCCGAGGAATATGGTTCTGCGCGGACCGCTTTGCCAGTCGGGCTCAGGCGTCGAGCAGGCCCGCGTGACGCAGGGCTGCGTCGACCAAGGTTTTCGTCTCTGCACTCACGGTGAGGAGCGGAAGCCGGACCTCGTCGGTCATCAGACCGAGCCGCGCGAGCGCGTACTTCGCCGGTGACGGGTTCGGCTCCACGAACATGCTGGCGTGCAGCGGCATCAGCCGGTCCTGGATCTGCAGCGCTTTGGCATAGTCGCCACCGAGGCTCGCCTCCTGGAGATCGGCACAGAGCCGTGGCGCGACATTCGAGACCACCGAGATGCAGCCGTGGCCGCCATGAGCGTTGAAGCCGAGCGCCGTCGCATCTTCGCCCGAAAGCTGGATGAAGTCTTCGCCCATGGCTAGGCGCTGCAGGCTGACCCGGTCGAGCTTGGCCGTCGCGTCCTTCACGCCGGCGATGTTCTTCAGTTCGTACAGGCGCGCCATCGTCTCGACGCTCATATCGACGATGGAGCGCCCGGGAATGTTGTAGAGGATGATCGGAATGCCGATGGCGTCGTTCACGGCCTTGAAATGCGCGTAGAGGCCGGCCTGGGTCGGCTTGTTGTAGTACGGCGTGACCACGAGTACGGCATCCGCTCCCGCCTTCTCGGCGTGGCGGGCGCGCTCCACCGCCTCGGCAGTGGAATTGGAGCCGGCGCCAGCGATCACGGGAACGCGGCCGGCGGCCTCCTCGATGCAGATCTCCACCACCCGGTCGTGCTCGGCATGGCTCAGGGTCGGGCTCTCGCCGGTGGTACCGGTGGGAACGAGCCCGTGGATGCCCTCGGCGATCTGCCAATTCACGAATTTGCGAAAGGCCGCCTCGTCGAAGGCGCCGTCCTTGAACGGAGTCACGAGGGCGGACATCGCGCCCCTGAGGCGTCGTGTGGAGGTCTCGGTCATCCTGGCGTTCCCAGACGTCGGTCTCGTCATGCGCCGGTTGTCCGGCAGCGGCACCGCTTCGCGCGGACGGGGAGACATAGGCCCTCGCCCGCACCGGCGCAAACGCTGCTTTCATGGGGTTAATGCCTTCTTAATGCCCTTCGGGTGAGCTTGAAGGTCTGTCCACGGTGATGGGACTGGAAGAACCATGGTGTTCTCGACGCAACGCGCGGCCCTGATACTGGCCCTCAGCCTGGCTTCGGCCGGCGCTCTCGCGGCCTCGGCGGGCCCGGACGGGGAGCCGAGCCTGCGGCCGGCGAGCGACGCGGTGGCGCCCTCCGCGGCACTGCCCGAAGCCAAGATCCCCGACCCGGTCGCGGCGGACGCGCTCAAGATCGACGCGAAAGCACCGGAGGCCGCCCCGAGCCAGGTTCTTCCCGCCGCCGCCAAGGCCTATGCCTCCGCCGACCCTGAGGCCGGCATCGCGTTTCCGCTTCCCGACGCGGCGGTTTCGCCCGCAGCTCCGATTCCCGATGTGCCGGACCCGGCCCGGGCGGCACAGGTGGCGCCTGACGTGGACCTGCCGGCCCTGCGCCAAGCCATCGACGCCTATCGCAAGGGGCGCGTCTCCGAGGGCGACCGTCTGCGCGACGGGGTCAAGGACCCGGCCGCGCGCGCGCTCCTCGAATGGGTGGCGATCCGGGCCGGTGCCGGCATCGGCTTCGAACGCACCGTCGCCTTCACGCGCAGCAATCCCGACTGGCCGGCCGGCCCCCTCCTGCGCCGCCGCGCCGAGGAGGCCTTGCTGACCGAGCGCAGGAATTCCGCCACGGTGCGGGCCTTCTTCGCCGCCTCGCGGCCGGCGAGTGCGCCGGGCAAGTTCGCCCTGGCGCTGGCCTTCAAGGCCGACGGCCTCGACGGGGACGCCGCCGCTCTGGTGCGCGACCTGTGGCGCTCGGAAACCTTCGGCCGGAATCTCGAGACGAAGGTGCTGGATGCCTTTCCGACGGTTCTGACCCGGATCGATCACCGCTACCGCATGGAGCGGGCCCTTCTGAAGGAGGATTACGACACGGCCGGTCGCGCCGCGACCCTGGCCGGCGGCAGCTACGCGACCCTGGTCCGTGCCCGCCGAGCCGTGGAGGACAAGAGTTCGGCCGCGCCTGCCGCCCTCAACGCGGTCCCGCCGTCGCTGCGCAGCGATTCCTCCTACATCCTGTCCCGGGCGCAGTACCTGCGCCGCCACGACAAGGTCGTGGAGGCGGCCGCGATCCTGGCCACCGCGCCGACCAACGCGGACGTTTTGGTCGACGGCGACGAATGGTGGGTCGAGCGCCGGATCGTCGCCCGCAAGCTCATCGACGCCAACGACCCCGCCGCCGCCTATGCGGTGGCCCGCGCCCCCTGCGCCCGCACGGTGGAGAAGCGCATCGAGGCCGAGTTTCACGCCGGCTGGATCGCCCTTCGCTTCCAGAACGATGCCGCGAAGGCGGCGCAGCACTTCGACGAGGCCGCCCGGATCGCCGAGACGCCGATCTCGCTCGCCCGTACCGCGTATTGGCAGGGCCGGGCCGCCGAGGCGATGGGCCAGGCCGGGTCCGCCAAGACCTTCTACGAGCGCGCCGCTCTCCAGCCCATCGCGTATTACGGACAACTGGCGCGGACCAAACTCGGACGTTCCAGCCTGTCCCTGCGCAGCATCCCCAGCCTCGACGCGACCCAGCAGGCCGCCTTCGACCAGCGCCTCTACGTCCGTGCCCTGAAGATGCTGGAGGCTGCCGCGATCCGCGACCTCGCGCTACCGCTCTACATCGATACGGCGAACCGCCTCACGGATGCGGCCGAACTCGAAGCGCTCGGCAACGTCGCCGCAGAGCAGCGCAACTCCCGCGCCCTCGTCGCCATCGGCAAGATCGCGGTGCAGCGCGGGCTACCGCTCGATGCCCACGCCTACCCGACCATCGGCATCCCGAACTACGAGGCTTCGGCCGCCGTTCCCCTGGTGGAGAAGGCGATGGTCTTCGCCATCGCTCGGCAGGAAAGTCAATTCGACCCGCAGGCGCAATCCAGCGTGGGCGCCCGCGGCTTGATGCAGATGATGCCGGCCACCGCCCAGCGCACGGCGCGCCGGGTCAGCGCCAGCTTCGACCCGGACCGCCTGACCAGCGACCCCGCCTACAATGCCCGCCTTGGTCAGGCCCATCTCGGCGAACTGATGGAGGATTGGCGCGGCTCGTACATCCTTGCCTTCGCTTCCTACAATGCCGGCGGCGGGAACGTGAAGAAGTGGATCGACGCCTACGGCGATCCCCGCAAGGGCGGTGTCGACCCCATCGACTGGGTCGAGCGCATCCCGTTCACCGAGACGCGTAACTACGTCCAGCGGGTGATGGAGAACCTGCAGGTCTACCGCAATCGCCTGGACGGCAAGAGCGCCCTGCTCATCGACGGCGACCTTCAGCGCGGGGCGCGCTGAAGGTCGCGTGGTCAGGTGGGTCCGGCCGCGCTACTTGGCAGGGTCTCCCCCGCTTGCCCCGGATCCGCCGTGCCCGAACCCACCGAAACCGCCGCCGTCACCGCCGCCGTCCTGGTCATCGGTGACGAAATCCTGTCCGGGCGCACCAAGGACAAGAACATCGGTACGATCGCGGACTATTGCACCGCCATCGGCATCGACCTGAAGGAAGTTCGGATCGTTCCCGACGAGGCCGACCGCATCGTCCCTGCCATCAATGCCCTGCGCGTTTCCTACACCTACCTGTTCACCACCGGGGGCATCGGCCCGACCCACGACGACATCACCGCCGACTGCGTGGCTGCCGCCTTCGGCGTCACGATCGACGTCGATCCGCGCGCGAAGGCGATGCTGCTGGAGCGCCACAAGCCCGAGGACCTCAACGAGGCCCGCCTTCGCATGGCACGCATCCCCGCCGGGGCCGATCTCATCGCCAACCCGATCTCCAAGGCGCCGGGCTTCCGCATCGACAACGTCATCGTCATGGCGGGTGTGCCGGGGATCATGCAGGCCATGCTCGACAATGTCGGGCCGACGCTGGTGACCGGCGCCAAGGTCCTGTCGGAAACGATCGAGGCCGGCAATCTACCAGAAGGCAATTATGCCGGCGGTCTCGCGGCCATCGCCAAGGCTCATCCCACGGTCTCGATCGGCTCCTATCCGTCGATGACGCCGAACGGTTTTGCCAATCGCATCGTGGTGCGCGGTCGGGAAGCCACGGCGCTGGACGCCGCCCGGGCCGAAGTGGACGCGCTCCTCGCGAGATTGCGCAGCGGCACGCCCGCCTGAAGAATCCCAGAACCGGCCCGCTCCCATCGTGATCGCCCTCTTCGTCTGGCTCGGCTCGATAAGCGACGATGCCGGGCGCCTCTTCCCGCCGGCCCTGATCGGAAACATCTTCAGTGACACCGCCCTGGCGGCGGTTCTGAATTTCGGTCGGGTCGCGCCGGAGGTCGAGGCGCGAAGAGCCTCCGACGGTGCGGTGTGAGCCCTCCCTAACCGTTCTGGTCGGGCCGACCCCGGACGTAGCCGTGCGAGATCAGGCGATCCCGGCGTAGGGTCCGGCGCTCGGCCTCGCAAAGGTCCGTAAGGGCATCGGCCACCCCGCGACGGAGCGCGAGAACCGCATCGCCGCCTGCCTCTTCCAGGTAGGCGGCCACGATCGCCTCCGCAGGCGCGGTCCAGGCAGGCGTGGAGGTGGACCGGGGCTGCATAAGCGATCCTGATTAAGAACATATCAGGAACATTTGGCCGAAGTTCAGGAATGGTCAACCGGTCTGTCGAGCTTTTTCTCGCCCTCCCGACATCTCGGGAGCCGGCACACGCAGATGTGCCGGCGCCGACGTCAGGCTCGGACCAGGCCCTTGCCTTTCACGGCAGCCGCGAGGGCCTTCAGGTTACGGTTGAGATCAGCGATCTCATTCAGGGCGATCGTCTTGTGGCCGTCCTTGACCGCGCGCTCGATGTCACTGACCTGGTCGGTGGCGATGCGCTTCAGTTCGGCGGCGAGCTGGTCCCGTGTCATCGTCGCTCCTGTCACGGCTGAAGGGGTGCCGGACTGGGATAGCGCGACGTGCTTAACCGGCCGTTGTCGGCCCCCGCAGTGCATCGCGGCTCGCATGCCGACGGGGCCGTCCGCCGGAATTTCGTACGCCGTCTGACGCTTCCGAGGGGGGTGTGGCTTGCGGGGCATAGTCGGCTTGGACAACCGCGAGTAGCTTGACGGCAACTCTCCGACCCTGGGACAGACACCCCGATGATTGCAAAGACTTTCCTGGCTGGCCTCGCTTCGCTCGCCGCCATCGGCGCAGCAAATGCCGCCGACCTTCCGCGCCGTCAGGCGCCCCCGCCGGTCTTCGTGCCGGTGCCGGTCTTCACCTGGACCGGTTTCTACGTGGGAACGCACAGCTCCTACACTTTCAGCGACAGCCAGACCATTCGCACGGTCGGCAACAACGCCAACACCGCCACGAACGTCGCTCTCGGCCGCCGCGCTCCCAGCTTCAAGGCCGAGCAGGATGGCATCGGCAACATCGGTGGCGGCATCGGCTATAACTACCAGTTCACCCCGGGCTCCGGCTTCGTCGTCGGCGCCGAGGCCGACGTCACCTGGACCGACATCGGCAAGCGCCGCGACTATTTCGGCCCGGCCATCGCCCAGAACAACTTCATCCCGGATCCGAGCAGCTACCGGAACCGTCTGAACTATCTCGGCACCGTCCAGGGTCGCCTGGGCTACGCTTTCGATCGGTTCCTCGTGTACGGAACCGGTGGTTTCGCCTACGGCGAGGTCAAGTACCAGGCCGACTTCTTCAACACCGCCAATCAGCTCGCCTATTTCGGTCGCTACAAGGGCATGGAGACGGGCTACGTATACGGCGGCGGAATCGAGTACGCGATCCCCACCGATAGCTTCCTGAACCGCTTCAACTTCATCGGCGGCCTTCTCGGCGCCAGCGCCATCACGCTGAAGGCCGAGTATCTCCGCTACGACCTCGGCAGCCGCAACGTTCTAGTGAACAACACCGGTCTCGGCGCTCCGGCGACCGGCTCGTACACCTCGCGCTTCAACACCGAGGGCAACCTGATCAAGGCTGGCTTCAACTACAAGTTCGGCTCAATGTAAGCTTCGATCCGGCGGCCCCGCGGGGCCGTCGCGTTCGTGGCCCGCAAGGAAAAGCCCCGCTCTCGCGAGCGGGGCTTTTCGCTGTTCGAAGGGGGGTCGCGCGCAGATCAGGTCCGCCAGGGGTGCGCGGGCAGCTCCGTCGACCCGATGCAGCTTGCGCCGGCCAGCGCCACCGCATGGTCGTTCTCGACCGTCGATCCACTGACGCCAATGGCGCCGGACATCTCGCCGTCCTTGTCGACGATCGGGATTCCGCCCGGGAAGGTGATCAGGCCGTCGTTCGAATGCTCGATCCCGTAGAGCGGTCCGCCGGGCTGCGAGAGCTGACCGATCTGCCCGGTCATCATGCCGAAGAAGACAGAGGTCTTGGCCTTCTTCTGCGATATGTCGATGGAGCCGACCCAGGCGCCGTCCATCCGGTAGAAGGCCTTCAGGTTTCCGCCGGAATCCACGACGGCGATGCACATCTGTGTGCCGAGCTCCACGGCCTTCGCGCGGGCGGCCTCGATGGCCTTGTGCGCGTCTTCGATGGTCACGTGCATGATGGGATCTCCCTGAATACCTGGTGAGGGTCTTATGTCATGCGCCCGTCAGTCGGCTCGCTCTTGCAGGTTTGCCGCAACGCTTGGCCATGGCGGGCGTGGATTAACGAATGACGGGCGGTCTTGGTGCCGGCCAGGCTGCGGACCGGTCACCAAACAAAAGGGCCGCCCCCAGAGGGGCGGCCGAGTTGCGGGTTTCGTCAGGCGTCGGGCCGAGCCTTCAGCTCGCCGACATCGCGTTGGCCTTCTCGATCAGCGCCTCGGCCATGCGGATTGAGGCGATGTCGATGAGGCGGCCGTCGAGGGACACGGCGCCCTTGCCGGCCTTGGCGGCATCTTCCATGGCCGCCAGGATGCGGCGAGCCTTGTCGACCTCGGCAGCGGACGGGGTGAACACCTCGTTGGCGAGGTCGATCTGCGAGGGGTGGATCGCCCACTTGCCTTCGAAGCCGAGCGCGGCGCAGCGGCGGGCGGCGGAGGTGTAGCCGTCCGGATCGGAGAAGTCGCCGAAGGGACCGTCGATCGGGCGCAGGCCATAGGCCCGGCAGGCGACCATCATGCGGGCCTGGGCGAACAGCCACGGGTCCTGCCAATGGGTCTCGCGGTTGCCGGCCTCGTCCTTGTCGGTCAGGACTGAATAGTCCTTGTTCACGCCGCCGATGACGGTGGAGCGGGCGCGGGTCGAAGCGGCGTAGTCTGCGACGCCGAAGGACATGGCTTCCAGGCGCTTCGACGAGGTGGCGATCGCCTCGACGTTGGCCATGCCGAGAGCGGTTTCGATCAGGACCTCGAAGCCGATCTTCTTCTCGCGCTTCTTGGCCTGCTCGATCTGCGTCACCATCACGTCGATGGCGTAGACGTCGGCCGGCACGCCGACCTTGGGGATCAGGATCATGTCGAGGCGCGGACACGCTTCAACGATGTCGACCACGTCGCGGTACATGTAGTGGGTGTCGAGACCGTTGATGCGGATCATCATGGTCTTGTTGCCCCAGTCGATCTCATTGAGCGCCTGGATGATGTTCTTGCGGGCCTGCTCCTTGTCGTCGGGAGCGACCGCGTCCTCAAGATCGAGGAAGATCACGTCGGCCTTCGAGGTGGCCGACTTCTCCATGAAGGTCGGGTTGGAGCCCGGGACGGCGAGTTCCGAGCGGTGGAGGCGCGGCGTGGCCTGTTGGATCAGGGTAAAGCTCATGGGGAATCCTTCCTGTTGCGAATGATTGGGTCGTTCAGGAGACCCGACGGTCGGGCCACCATACCCGTCCGGGTGCGGCTGCGCGCAAGACCGAGGGCCGGTGGTGGCCTTCGGTCTTGGGACAAATGGATCACCCCGTCGCGCCGAAGCCGACGGCGATGCAATTGATCGAGAGCAGCAGGGCGGACTTCACCGCCTCGCGTCGATCCTCGTCCTCCTCCGAGCGGAAGCGGCGCAGGAGCTCGACCTGCTCGCGGCTGACCTGGTTGATGGTCGGCAGGCGCCCGTTGAGGCGGTCGCGGAACAGGGGGAAGCGCTCGGCGAGCTCGCGGCCGCCGCTGACCCGCAGGGCCATCTCGCGGGTCAGGGCGTACTCGGCCTCGATCATCGGGAAAATGCTGTTGCGCGCGTTCTCGTCGGGGACGAGGCTCGCGTAGTCGCGCGCGATCTCCAGATCGACCATCAGCAGCGTCTTCTCGACCTCATCGAGGATGAGCCGGAACGGCTTCGATTCGGCGAACAGCCGCCGCAGCTGGGCCTCGCCCTGCTGACCGCGCACATCGAGGAAGCTCTTGAGGCCCGAACCGACACCATACCAGCCCGTGATGACGTGGCGGTTCTGCGACCAGGCGAACACCCACGGGATGGCGCGCAGGTCGGAGAGCGAGCGGGCGCCGAAGCGACGGGCCGGGCGGGAGCCGATGTTGAGGAGCGCGATCTCGTCGAGGGGGCTCGCGGCGCCGAAATACGTCACCAGGTCGGGGTGCTGGATCAGGTTGACGTAGGCCGCGCGCGAGGCGCCCGACAGCGCCTCCAGGCAATCGTCGAACTCGTTACGGGGGATCTTGGCGGCCTCGCGCTCCGACTTCAGGGCGTGCTCGAAGACCGAGGAGGCCAGAAGCTCCATCTGGTAGGCGGCGGTACCCCGGTTGGCATACTTGAACGAGACGACTTCGCCCTGCTCGGTGGTGCGGAAGCGTCCGTTGATCGAGCCCGGTGGCTGGGCCGCGATGGCCCGGGCGGTCGGAGCGCCGCCCCGGCTGACCGAACCGCCGCGGCCGTGGAAGAACGCGATCGGCACGCCGGAGGCCTTGCCGAGCTGGGTCAGCTTGTCCTGCGCCTTGTAAAGTTCCCAGTTCGAGGCGACGAAGCCGCCGTCCTTGTTCGAGTCCGAGTACCCGATCATCACCTCCTGGACGCCGCCCTGCCAGCGGGTCGAGCGGCGCACCACCGGGATCGAGAACAGCTCCTTCATGATCGCAGGCGCGGCGCGGAGATCGTCGATGGTCTCGAACAGCGGCACGATCGGCAGACAGCAAATTTCGGTGCCGGTGGCGTCGAGGAAGTTGCCGGCCTCCTTGGCCAGCAGGTAGGCGCCGAGGATGTCCTGCACCGAGCGGGTCATCGACAGGATGAAGGCGCCGAAGGCTTCGCGGTCGAGCTGCTCACGCATCTCGCCCACCAGCGCGAAGGTCTCCAGGGTCTCGCGGGCGTCGTCCGGCAGGTCGTCGAAGCTGCGCTCCCCGGTCCGGGGTTTGGCCAGTTCCTCGATCAGCCACTTCTTCCACTCGGGTGAATCGACGTCGGGCGGGGTGCGGTTCTGCCCATGGGACTGAATCCACAGGGCCTGCAGGGTCTTGGTGGTGCGGGTGGTGTTCTCGCGCAGGTCCAGGCGGACGGTGGAGAAGCGGAAGATCTCCACCATGCGCCGCACCGGGCGCACCAAGTCGATCGCCAGCGAGGCGCATTTCGCGTCGGCGAGCCCCTGCTCCAGGGTCCGCAGGTCGTTGATGAGGCCGTCGGCACTCGGGTAGTCGGGTCCGGTCGAGCGCTGACCCTTGTTACGCAGGATCGTCGCCTCGAGCTTGCGCAGGATGCAGGTGAGGAACTGCCGATAGGCCTCGCCCGGGTTGCGGTTGGCGATGGCGCGGCCGTCGCCGCTCTCGGCCAGCATCTGCGCCAATTCGGCCTTGAAGGTCGCCGGCACCGGCAGCGAGCGTTCGGTGAGGGAGAGCGTGCGCCCGAGGGACGTCACGCCGTCGCGGTAGCGCCGCAGGGAGGCGAGCGCGTTGCGCTGCAGGGTGGTGCGGGTGACGGACGAGGTGACGTAGGGGTTGCCGTCGCGGTCGCCGCCGATCCAGGAGCCGAACTGGAAAAACGCCGGCACCTCGAACTTTTCGTCCGGGTAGTACTGCGCCAGGCTCTCCTCCAGGGAATAGAGCACCTCGGGCAGCATCTCGAACAGCGTCTCGTCGAAGAAGTGCAAGCCCCAGGCGACCTCGCGCTCGACGGTGGCCTTCTCCAGGTGGAGTTCGCCCGTCATCCAGACGAGCTCAATCTGGTCGCGCAGCTCGTTCATTAGGCCGTTGCGCTCGCGCTCGGTCCAGCGCGGCAGTTCCAGCTCGCGCAGCACGAGGTAGATGCGGCGGAACTTCTCCAGCACGGTGACGCGCTTGCCCTCGGTGGGATGC
Organism: Methylobacterium sp. Leaf88; assembly: GCF_001422795.1. NCBI lineage: Bacteria > Pseudomonadati > Pseudomonadota > Alphaproteobacteria > Hyphomicrobiales > Methylobacteriaceae > Methylobacterium > Methylobacterium sp. Leaf88. The sequence goes on from NZ_LMMK01000012.1 coordinate 390,472, forward strand.
GCGGTGATCGTCGGGCGGATTCGGAGATCCTTGAGCAGCGCGTGGATTTCCGGCGCCTTGATGCCATTCGCCGCCGCATCGGCCAGCACGGCGCTGAAGCTGCCGCTCAGCGCCTCGCGGCCCTTCGTGCGCTCGACCTGACGGCGCCGGCGCATGGCGGCGTTCTGCTCGGCGATCGAGAGGAGCTGGAACCAGATGCCCTGCACCTGCAGCGCACGGGCCAGCAGCTCAGGCGAGAATTCCGAGATGTTGGCGCGGCCGTGCAGCACATCCTCGAGCTCGGGCTCGTGCCGGCGGGCAACGTCCAGGAGGGCATGGAACAGGATGTCGAGCGCTTCCTTCGACGAGGTGCCCGTGATGACGGGCGGCGCGAAGGCGTGGTCGACGGCTCCGACCGGGGCGTGAAGGGTATCCGTCATCGAAGGCCACCTCGAGGGAAGTATCAGCCGATTGACCGCGACGGAGGCAGCCAATGGATTGGTCTGTTGCGCCCCGCCGGCATGGGATCGGCGCCAGCCGTCGGGTTTTCAGTCGCGTCGCCCCTCCCCACAAGCGCGATCGGTTTCGGCTAGGCCGGCGATCCGCCGGGGGGGAGCGGGGAGTCGAGGTTCGAATGTCGGCGCGTGGCCGATCCGCAGGACGGATCGGCGTCGGCTCACGCCGCCAGCTTACGCATCACCTGCGCCACCGTCGTGCCGAACTCACCGGGGCTCGGGGCGACCGTGAGACCGAAGGAGCGCATGATCTCGGCCTTCTCGGCGGCGGAATCGCCGGTCGCCGAGATGATCGCACCGGCATGGCCCATGCGGCGGCCCTTCGGGGCGGTGAGGCCGGCCACGAAGCCGATGACCGGCTTCGTCATGTTCTCCTTGATCCAGGCGGAGGCCTCGGCTTCCTGCGGACCGCCGATCTCGCCGATCATCAGGACGGCCTTGGTCTCCGGGTCCTGCTCGAACAGAGCGAGATGATCGAGGAACGACGATCCGTTGATCGGGTCGCCGCCGATGCCCACCGAGGTGGTGATGCCGATACCCTCGTCCTTCATCTGCGCGGCGGCCTCGTACCCGAGGGTGCCGGAGCGCGAGATCACGCCGACATTGCCCTTCAGGTAGATGTGACCGGGCATGATGCCGAGCATCGACTTGCCGGGCGAGATGATGCCGGCGCAGTTCGGGCCCACCACCATGGTGCGCTTGTCCTTGGGGTAGCGGCGCAGATAGCGCTTCACCCGCATCATGTCCTGGGCCGGGATGCCGTCGGTGATCGAGCAGATCAGCGCGAGGCCGGCATCGGCCCCTTCCATGATGGCGTCGGCCGCGAAGGGAGGCGCCACGAAGGTGATGGAGGTGGTGGCGCCGGTGGCTTCCACGGCCTCCCTGACGGTGTTGAACACCGGCACGCCGAGATGAGTCTTGCCGCCCTTGCCGGGGGTGACGCCGCCGACGACGTTGGAGCCGTACTCCATCATCTCCTTGGCGTGGAAAGTGCCCTTGTCGCCCGTGATGCCCTGGATGATGATCGGGGTCTTCTCGTCGATCAGAATGCTCATGACGTATCCTCCCCGTTCTTAGTTGGCGCGCTTGGTCGCGGCGCAGGCCTCGACGGCCTTGGCGGCGGCGTCGGACAGGCTGTTGGCGGTGATGAGGTCGAGGCCGCTCTCGGCCAGGATCTTCTGGCCCGCCTCGACGTTCGTGCCGGCGAGCCGCACGATCAGCGGCACGTCGATCTTCACCTCGCGCGCCGCCTGAATGACGCCCTGCGCGACCCAGTCGCAGCGGTTGATGCCAGCGAAGATGTTGACGAGGATCGCCTTCACGTTGCGATCCGACAGGACGAGGCGGAAGGCCGTGGCGACCCGGTCCGGCGAGGCGCCGCCACCGACATCGAGGAAGTTCGCGGGCTCGCCGCCGGCATGCTTGATCATGTCCATGGTGGCCATGGCGAGGCCGGCGCCGTTGACGATGCAGCCGATCTCACCCTCGAGGCCGATATACGAGAGGTTGTGCTCAGCGGCCTGGGCCTCGCGCGGGTCGCCCTGCGAGGGGTCGTGCATGTCGGCGATGTTGCGCCGGCGGAACATGGCGTTGTCGTCGAAGGACATCTTGGCGTCGAGCGCCAGGACCCGGTCGTCCTTGGTGACGACCAGGGGGTTGATCTCCAGCATGGTGCCGTCGCAATCGCGGAACGCCCGGTAGGCGTTCATGATCGTCTTCACGGCGGCCGACACCTGCTTGATATTGAGGCCGAGCTGGAACGCGATCTCGCGGGCCTGGAACTGCTGCAGGCCGACGGCGGGTTCGACGACCACCTGGATCAACGCCTCCGGCTCATTGGCGGCGATCTCCTCGATGTCCATGCCGCCGCGCTGGGAGGCGATGACCCGCACGCGCTCGGCCTTCCGGTCGAGGACGTAGCCGAGGTAGAGTTCGCGCTCGAACGGATCCGCGGTCTCGACGTAGACGCGCTGGACCGGCTTGCCCTCGGGCCCCGTTTGGAGGGTCACGAGGCGCTTGCCGAGGAGGTCCTTGGCGGCGTCGCGCACCTCGTTGTAGGTCCGGCACAGCTTGATCCCGCCGGCCTTGCCGCGGGCGCCGGCGTGGATCTGCGCCTTCACGGCCCAGAACGATCCGCCGAGCTCGGTCGCGGCGTAGACCGCCTGGTCGGCGCTGAAGGCCACGGCTCCCTTGGGAACGGCGACACCGAAGCCGGCAAGCAGTTCCTTGGCTTGGTACTCGTGCACGTCCATCAGCGTTCTCCTCGGCGTTTCTTTCTTGGGGCGACTGTCTCGTAAATTTCACTTCACGGAAAGTGCTTCGCCATTTATATTTTTTTAAATTACCGTTCACTCTGCCTTGAGGGACGGTGAACTGTATTCATTTTGCACAAGAGCTGCCCCGATGGCGTCGGGAGCAGCTCTTGTTACCTCTGATCGTCCGGTTTGTCTTGCGCCGATGCCTCGCGGAACCGCCCGGACGTTCCCGAGGCCGACTCACCTCGGGTCCCGGGTCGGATCGCGCCTCAGTTCACCTTGGCCTTGACGACCTCATAGATGGACTCGTTCAGTGGACCGGCCGAGCCCAGGAGGGTTTCGAGTTCGCGCAGGCGCTCGTCGGCGAAAGCGCGGTCGTCGAGGCCCTTGGCGTTGACGTAGACGTTCAGGGCCGCGCTGCGCAGGCCCGCATGCGCGGAGAGCACCGCAACACCGGCATCCGAGATCACGTTCAGGTTGCCCTTGTCGGCGACCGTCTGGGCGAGGTCGATGACCTTGCGGCAGGCGCGGCAACATTCGAGCGGCACGTCGGTGGCGACCTTGAGGGCGGCCTGGATCCGGTCCGCCCGCGCGGCCTTCTCCTCGTCGGTGGTCTTGGGAAGCCCATAGGCGCCCATGACCGCGTCGAAGGCCTCGACGTCGTCGGCGATCATGCCGGTGAGTTCGGCGCGCAGGGCCTCGGACTGTCCGAGGATCTCCGTGAGCTCGCCCTCGACCTCGACGTACTTCTTCTTCCCGATGGTGAGGTTGCACACCATGCTGAGGAGGGCGGCACCCATGGCGCCCGAGATGGCGGCGGCACCGCCGCCGCCGGGCGTGGGCGCCGAACTCGCCAGACCATCCAGGAAGGTCTGGATCGTCTCGTGCGCGGGATTCTCTTTCTCCGTCATGGCGATCAGGCCATCTTCTTGGCGAGCGCGTAGATCGCCTCGGCGTCGAGCACCTGCTCGGTGTTGTCGAATAGCTGGCCGACGCAGGCGCGGTGCAGCTTGAGCTTCAGGCCGCCGATGCCGAGCGCGCCGAACACTTTCTTGCCGTGCCGATCCTTGCCCTTGTCCATGGCCTCGATGCCGCCGAAGCCGAGGGGCGGCTGGGCGTTGTAATCGGAGACGAACTCGATGCTGGCCTCGTCCTTCCAGGCGTCCTCGGGCAGGAGCTCGAGGCCGATGGCGCCGGCCGAGAACACGAGGTTTTGGCCCTTGACGATCTGTGCGCGCGAGGCGGCGTCGGGCGTCTCGGCGGCCTTGATGTTCACCTTGAAGCGGGTGTTGATCAGGTCGGCGGCGGCCTGGGCCTTGTCGAGGGAGCGACCGCACAGGATGACGTCGGCGCCTTCCTGCGCGAGGAGCGCGGCCGAGCGCATGCCGACCGGGCCGGTGCCCGCGAGCACGACGGCCTTCTTGCCCTGCAGCGACCCGGCCGCCTTTTGCACCAGCGCGACGCCGGCGGCGGCGGTGGTGTTGGAACCGTTGGAATCGAGCATGATCGAGACGCGGAACGGGCCGAAGAAGCGCTTCTTCACCGCCTCAAACACGGCCTCGCCCGCCGCCATGCTGCCGCCGCCGACGAAGATCGCCGTCGACTTCTTCTCGGAGCCGCCGCGGGTGTAGATCGTGCCGTCGACCAGTGCGCCGACATTGTCCGGAGTGACGTTGCCGTAGCCGGTGATGTGATCCGCGCCGCCATCGTAACCGACGACCACGTCGAACACGCTCGGGACGGCGTCGGTGTCGAATTGGAACAGCAGCTTCTTCATGTCTTCAGGATCCCTGTCGGTTCCGCGCTCGGCGCGGCTGGCGTTTGGTTTCGATTTGGTCGATCGCTTCGGCGATCACGATGCGCCCCCGCGCGAGTGGGGAGCGCGGGCCCGCGTCACACTACGTTCTGCGGCTTGCCGGCGACGAAGGCCTCAACATTGTCGACGAGCTGGTCGGCGAGAATCTGCATGGCCTCCTTGCTGGCCCAGGCCACGTGCGGCGTGACGATGAGGTTGGGCAGGTCGAGCTCGCACAGGATGTTGCCGTTCTTGGGCGGCTCGGTCATCACCACGTCGAAGCCGGCGCCGCCGATGGTGCCCGCCTTAAGGGCTTCGGCCAGAGCCTCCTCGTCGACGAGGCCGCCGCGCGCGGTGTTGATGAGGAGCGCGTGCTTCTTCATCTTCGCGAGTTGTTCGCGCCCGATCATGTTGCGGGTTTCGGGCGTCAGCGGCGCGTGCAGCGTGATGACGTCGGACTCGCGCAGGATCGTCTCGAAGTCGACGAGGCCCTCCTGGGGGAACACGTCGTAGGCGATGACCGTCATGCCGAGGGCTTCCGCCCGCTTGGCGATGGACTTGCCGAGCGCGCCGTAGCCGACGATGCCCAGCGTCGAGCCGGCGATGTCGTGGATCGGGTAGTCGAAGTAGCAGAATTGGGTCGACTTCGCCCAATCGCCCCGGCGCACGGAGTTGGCGTAGGGCACGATGGCCCGGCGCAGGGCGAACATCAGGCCGATCACGTGCTCGGGCACGGTGTTGAAGGCGTAGCCGCGGATGTTGACGACGGTGATGCCCTGGGCCTTGGCGGCCTCCTTGTCGACCACGTCGGTGCCGGTGGCGGCCACCGCGATCAGCTTGAGGTCGGGGAGCTGCTTAAGGGTTTCGGCCCGCATCGGGACCTTGTTGATCAGCGCGATCTCGGCACCCTTCAGGCGCTCGACGATCTCCTCCGGCGTCCAGGTCGACTCGTACTCGACGTACTCGTGGGGGAAGTTGAACTCACGGACCTTGGCGTCCAGGGACTCGCGGTCGAGGAACACGATCTTCTTCGTCATGGAATCCTCTGGCCGATCCGGCCAAGTCTCGGATAGGGCACGTCACGGGTGGGGTCGAGGTCGTGGCCGGGATGGGCGAACCCATCCCGGCCGAACGTCTGGCTTCGAAAGATCCGGAACCCGGGGAGGCTCAGGACTTCGAGAGCGGGTTCTCGCGCAGGTAGCTCGAGGCGGCGGCGACGCCGGAGCCGGGCTGGACCTTCACGCCGTGATCGAGCATCGACATCTCGGCACCCGCGATGGCGCCCAGCAGCGACAGTTCGTTCATGTCACCGACGTGACCGATGCGGAACACCTTGCCGGCCACCTGGCTCAGACCGGCGCCGAGCGCCAAGTTGTAGCGCACGTAGGCGTGCTTGATGATCGCGGCGGCGTCGACGCCCTCCGGCACCAGGATGGCCGTGACCGTGTCGGAGTTCCACTTGGGCTCCTTGGCACAGGTCTTCAGGCCCCAGGCGGCCACGGCCTGGCGGGTCGCCTCGCCGAGGACGTGATGGCGGTGGTAGACGTTCTCGAGGCCTTCCTCGTTAAGGCAGGCCAGGGCCTCGCGCAGGCCGTAGAGCAGCGGCAGCGACGGGGTGTAGGGGAAGTAGCCGGCCGGGTTCTGCTTCTGGTGGTCGGCCCAGTCGAAGTACACGTGTGCGAGGCGGTCGTTCTGGCCCGACGAGGTGTCGGCGGCCTTGAGCGCCTTCTGGCTGACGCAGATTACGCCGAGGCCGGCGGGGAGCATCAGGCCCTTCTGCGAGCCGGCGATGGCGCAATCGACCTTCCACTCGTCCATCTTGAAGGGGAGCGAGCCGATCGAGGAGACGCCGTCGACGAACAGCAGGGCCGGGTGGCCGGCGGCGTCGATCGCCTTGCGCACGGCACCGACATCGCTGGTGACGCCGGTGGCGGTCTCGTTATGGACGACCATGACGGCCTTGATCTCGTGGTTCTTGTCGGCGCGCAGGGCCTCGCCGATCCGCTCCGGGTTCGCACCCGTGCCCCACTCCTCGTCCTGGACGATGACTTCCAGGCCGAGGCGCTGGGCCATGTCGATCCAGAGGTGGCTGAACTGGCCGAAGCGGGCGGCCAGGACCTTGTCACCGCGTGACAGGGTGTTGGACAGGGCGGATTCCCAGATGCCGGTGCCGGAGGCCGGGAACAGGAAGATGGTGCCCTCGGTCGAACCGTAGACGGCCTTCGTGTCCTGGAAGAGCGGCTTGGTCAGCGTGGGGAAGTCCACCGAACGGTGATCCTCGGACTGCACCATCATCGCGCGCATCACGCGATCCGGGATGTTCGTCGGGCCCGGGACGAACAGGTGGTTCCGGCCGGGACGTCGCGTTGCCGCCATGATGTTTTCTCCGTTTCTCACGTTAGTGACCACACGCGCCCTGGCGTGCGGCGACAATGATGCGCCGAGGGTTGAAGCGGATCGCACGGGGCGTCCCGGGACGATCCCGAGTGCTCGTAGCGGCCGCTGGTTAGATGAATCGCGGGACGAACTCGTACGTGCGCGACCTGTGGACGGATACAGGACCCAGGTCCGCCCGCGCCGAAGAAAGCCCTTCGACGCCCGTCGCCGCGCGCGCCACCGAATACCACAAGCCTCTTCTCCATGGGCCGGGTCGCGCGACACGCGCTGACCGCTGGGCCGTTTCAGCGTCGTCGTCCCCGGGGACGGCACCCTTAGTTCGCCTCGATGGGCTCCGGTCATGCGTTCTCGAACGCCGCCCGGTGGGGCACCTTGAGCGGGACTATGCCCGGCTTCCCGCCGAAAGGAAAACCCGAAATACTTGGTCTCAAATCAAAATTTTTTTTGTGGAAGAAGAGCTTACGTCGCGGCGCCGAAGGCGGCCGGTCTGGCGAGGCCGACGTCATCAAACTGATACGGGAATCCGGTTTGGCTCCAGGGATCGGAGGCTGTCCCGGAGGCGAACGTGGGCGAAGACACCGAGACGACCCGCGTCCGGACCCTGTTCCTGTCCGACATGCATCTGGGGACCAAGGGTTGCCAAGCCGATCTGCTGCTCGAATTTCTGCGTGATTACGATGCGGACGAGATCTACCTCGTCGGCGACATCGTGGATGGCTGGCAACTCAAGTCCGGCTGGTACTGGCCGCAGAGCCACAACGACGTCGTGCAGAAGCTCATGCGCAAGGTCCGCAAGGGCTCGACGCTGGTCTACGTCCCGGGCAACCACGACGAGTTCCTGCGCGACTATATCGGCATGACCTTCGGTGGCATCGAAATCGCCGATCAGCGGGTGCATGAGGCCGCCGACGGCAAGCGCTACCTCGTCATCCACGGCGACCAATTCGACATGGTGGTCCGCCATGCCCGGTGGCTCGCGTTCCTGGGCGACGGCGCCTACACCTTCGCCCTCTTCGTGAACACCTACGTCAACACCGTGCGCCGCCGCCTCGGCCTCGCCTACTGGTCGCTCTCCGCCTGGGCCAAGCTGAAGGTCAAGAACGCCGTCAACTTCATCGGCAAGTTCGAGGAATTGCTCAGCGCCGAGGCCAAGCGCGTCGGGGCCGACGGGGTGATCTGCGGCCACATCCACCACGCGGCCAACCGGCAGATCAACGGTCTCACCTACCTGAACACCGGCGACTGGGTGGAATCCTGCACCGCCATCGTCGAGCACTACGACGGCTCCATGGAGGTGTTGCACTATCCGAGCCTGCTGAGGGCCCGCGCCGGGCTGACCGATCTCGTCGGACGCACGCGGCCCGACGGAGCCCGGGCGGTCGCGTGAGGCTCCTCATCGCGACGGATGCCTGGCATCCGCAAGTCAACGGCGTGGTCCGCTCCCTGGAGAACATGGCCGCGGCGGGGGCTGCCTACGGCTTCGACCCGGTGTTCCTGACCCACCAGGACTTCGCCTCCCTCCCCCTGCCGGGCTATCCCGAGATTCGGGTCGCCTACGCCACCAAGCGGCACGTGGCACGCCTCTGGGACGATCTGCAGCCCACCCACGTCCACATCTCCACGGAAGGGACCGTGGGCTATGCCACGCGGCGATACTGCCTCGCCCATGGCCGTCCGTTCACCACGAGCTATCACACCCGCTTCCCGGAATACCTCTCCGCCCGGGCCCCCGTGCCCGAAACCTGGAGCTATGCCTGGCTGCGCCGGTTCCATGGCGCGGCCAACGGCACCATGGTCTCGACCTCCTCCCTGGAGCGCGACCTCCACGCGCGCGGCTTCACCAACCTGATGCGCTGGACGCGCGGCGTCGACACCGAGCTGTTCCGGCCTCGCCCGCCGGATGCGCCGGACCTTGCCGGGCTGCCGCGGCCGATCTTCCTCTCGGTGGGACGGCTCGCGGTGGAGAAGAACCTCGAGGCGTTCCTGCGCCTCGATCTGCCTGGAACGAAGGTCGTCGTCGGCGACGGCCCGGATCGGGCGCGCCTCGCGGGGATTGCGCCGGCGGCCCGCTTTCTCGGCATCCGCACCGGCGCCGCCCTCGCCGCCCTCTACGCCGCTGCCGACGTCTTCGTGTTTCCGAGCCTGACCGACACCTTCGGAATCGTGCTTCTCGAAGCCCTCGCCTGTGGCGTCCCCGTGGCCGCCTATCCCGTCACCGGGCCCCTCGACGTCATCGGCCGGACCGGTGCCGGCGTCCTCGATCACGACTTGCGTGCGGCCGCCCTGGCCGCCTTGGCAATTCCGCGGGAGCGTTGCCGCAGCGAAGCCCTGCGGTACACCTGGGCCGAGAGCGCGCGGCAGTTCTACGACAACATCGCTCAAGCCCATGGCAGCACGTCCGTCCGGGTACGGGCCGCGGGCACGCCATCGCGGGGCATCGTCGAACTCGGCTGACGCGTGGACCCGACTGACCGCGCACGCTAGGGGAAGGGATCAGCCCCCTGCCCGGACCCTGCCGATGCCGCCCTTCGACCCGCGCCTGGCGGAGACCTACCCGGCCGTGATCGGCTGCGACGAGGTTGGGCGGGGGGCCCTCTGCGGCCCGGTGATCGTCGCGGCGGTGTGGTTCGCGCCGGCTGCATTCCCGCCCGAGCTTCTGGCGCGTCTCGACGACAGCAAGCGCCTGAAGGCGGCCGAGCGCGAGGCGTTGACTCCACTCATCCGGGCGTGGGCCCGCGTCGCGGTGGCGGCCGGATCGCGCGCGCTGGTGGATCGGATCAACGTCCGCGCCGCCACCCTCGACGCCATGCAGCGCGCGGTCCTCGGCCTGCATCTCGACGCACCGGTCTGGGTCGACGGCCGCGACACGATTCCGGGACTCGCCCTCCCCGGCCGCGCCGTAGTGGGCGGCGACCGGCTGGTGCCGCAGATCGCCGCCGCCTCCATCGTGGCCAAGACCCTGCGCGACGCATTGATGCGTCGGCTGGCCGGGCGCTACCCGGACTACGGCTGGGCGAGCAACGTCGGCTACGGCACGCGCACCCATCTCGCCGGCCTCGCACACCGCGGCCGCTCGCCCCATCATCGGCTCAGCTTCACGCGCGCCTACGATCTCAGAACAGGCTCAACTGGTCGCGCGGAACCCTAAACAGATCGACGCGCAGGCGACGACGGACTTCGGGATAGCCGAGGCGCTGCCGGGCGAGCCGCATGCGCTGGCGGATCAGGTCGGCATAGGCGCCGGTGCCGGTCATCCGCGTGCCGAAAGCGGCGTCATAGGCCTTTCCGCCCCGCGCGGCGCGGACCAGCGACATGACGTGGCGCTGGCGACCTGGGTAATGCTCGGCGAACCAGTCGTTCACCAGGTCATCGAGTTCGAGCGGCAGGCGCAGGAGTACGTGGCTCGCCTCCACGGCGCCGAGCGCCCGGGCCCGGGCGAGGATCGCCTCGAGCTCGTGGTCGTTCAACGAAGGGAAGATCGGCGCGGCGATGACCATCACGGGAATGCCCGCGGCGCTCAGGCGGGCAATCGCGTCCAGGCGCTTTTGCGGATGCGGCGCGCGGGGCTCCAGCCGGCGTGCCAGGACTGGATCGAGGGTGGTCACCGAGATCGCGACCTTCACGAGACCGTTGCGCGCGAGGTCGGTGAGGAGGTCGAGATCGCGCACGACGAGATTCGATTTCGTCACGATGCCGACCGGGTGGCGGAACCGCGCCAGGACCTCCAGCACCGCGCGGGTTACGCGATGCTCCCGTTCGATCGGCTGGTAGGGATCGGTGGCGGTGCCCAGGGCCATGGTGGCGGGACGGTAGCCCGGTACCGACAACTCCGCTTTGAGCAGAGCGCCGGCACCCACCTTCCGGAACAGCTTGGTCTCGAAGTCGAGGCCCGGTGAGAGGCCGACATAGGCGTGGTTCGGACGGGCGAAGCAGTAGACGCAGCCGTGCTCGCAGCCGCGGTAGGGATTGATCGAGCGATCGAACGAGATGTCGGGCGAGGTGTTGCGGGTGATCAGCGTGCGGGCATGCTCCGGCCGCACCTCGGTCCGGACGGGGACCGCCTCCTCGTTGCCGGACCAGCCGTCGTCGAAGGTTTCCCGTCGGGCCGCCTCGTACCGTCCGCTCGGATTGGCCGTGGCACCCCGGCCCCGCCGCCCCATCGGCTGCGGTGTGGTCTCGCCGAGGCGTCGCGCAGCCGCGGGGCCGGCGGACGATGGGCGAGTGGCGTCTGCTGGCATGGGCGAGGTTCATCCATTGGGATCGGACGAGAACGTATCATGAACAAATGCTCGGGGCGCTGCAAAAATTTCAGGCAGAACGCGTGTCGTGTCGCGTTTCCACCCATTTGCGTCCTCTGCGTCGCCGCGATGTGGCTTGGCGCTACGCGAAAATACGGTATGCGCGCGCATGCTTTCGGCTCTCATCTCCGTGGCGCGGCCTGCCGACCCCGATTCCGTCGATCATCTCGCCGATACGCTAGGCGCGCTGGTCGCCGGAGTTGCGGCGGGACTCGTCGGTGACGCGGTGATCGTCGTGCCGGTCGCGAATGCGATGATCGAGGCCGTGGCCGAGGCGACCGGCGCGACGGTCGTTCTGCGTGGTCGTGGGTCGTCGCCCTGGTCGGCCGGTGCGAAGATCGCGCGCCGGGACTGGGTGCTGTGTCTCGAGGCCGGCGATGTTCCCGCCGAGGGTTGGATCCGTCTTCTGGACCGCTTCATCGGGACGGCCCGCCCGGAGGTGTCTTTGGCCCGCTTGCGCCGCCCCCATACCGGCCTGCCGGCACGCCTGGCCGCCGGAGGGGAGCGCGTCATCGGCGTGAACGCTCCACGCCCAGGCGATCTGGTGCGCCGCGAACGCCTGCTGGCGGGCCCGAAATTCAACCGCCGTTTGAAGGCCCGTCCGCTCGCGGCGCGCCTCGACCGGGCGTAATCGCCGCGGATCGCGGGTCGACCGTCCCGCCTACACCGAGATCGAAGCGCCGCGACGCAGGTGCTCGTCCAGGCGGGGCATGATCTCGACGAAGTTGCAGGGCCGATGGCGGTAGTCGAGCTGCGCGGCCAGGATGCCGTCCCAAGCGTCGCGGCAGGCGCCGGGAGAGCCGGGCAGAACGAAGATGTAGGTCGCGTTCGCGACGCCCGCCGTGGCGCGTGACTGCAAGGTCGAGGTTCCGATCTTGTCGTAGGAAATGCGGTGGAAGACGGCCGAGAAACCATCCATGCGCTTCTCGAACAGGGGCTCGATTGCCTCGGGCGTCACGTCGCGACCCGTGAAACCGGTGCCGCCCGTGGTGATGACCACGTCGACGGCCGGGTCACGGCTCCAGCGATCGACCTGTCCGCGGATCGCCTCGACCTCGTCGGGGACGATGGCGCGGGCGGCCAGGGTGTGCCCCGCTGCCGTGAGGCGCTCGACGAGGGTGTTGCCGGAGCGGTCGTCCCCCTCGCTGCGGGTGTCCGATACCGTGAGGACCGCGATGGCCAGCGGGATGAAGCTGCGGGTCTTGTCGGATGCGACCATCTTGGAATGCCTTCAACCGAACGCGGGCGGGACAGGACCGATCCTACGCGAAAGTCCCGCCCCCCGACAGCGCGCCGGCTGCAGCTCAGTTCCGCGCGGCCCGGAACGTGTCGCAGGATTTCGTCTGTCCGCTGCGATAGCCGGTCATGAACCAGCGCATCCGCTGCTCGGATGAGCCGTGCGTGAAGGAATCCGGCACGGCATACCCCTGCGACTGCTTCTGAAGCTTGTCGTCACCGATGGCGCTCGCCGCCTGCATCGCCTCTTCGATGTCGCCCTGCTCCAGAGCGTTATACTTGTCGTTGGAATTCTTGGCCCAGACGCCCGCGAGGCAGTCGGCCATGAGCTCGGTGCGCACGGACAGCTGGTTCGCCTCGGTCTTGCTCGACGCGTTCTGCTGGCGGCCCTGGACCTTGCCAAGAATGCCGAGTTCGTCCTGCACGTGGTGGCCAACCTCATGGGCGATGACGTAGGCGTAGGCAAAGTCGCCCTTCACGCCGAACTTCTGCTCCATCTCCTTGAAGAACGAAGTGTCGAGATAGACCTTCTTGTCGATCGGACAGTAGAACGGCCCCATGGCGGCCTGGGCCGAGCCGCAGCCGCTGCGGGTGCCGCCGGTGTAGAGCACCATCGCGGTCGGGCGGTACTGGCGGCCCGTCTGGTTCGGCAGGACCTCCTTCCACACGTCCTCGGTGTTGCCGAGGATCGCGGCGGCGAAGCGCCCGCTCTCGTCCGTCGGCTTGGTCTTGCGCTGGGCCTGGGTCTGGGGGTCGACCTGCTCCTGGCGCGGGCGTCCTCCGCCGGACATCTGCTCGGCACCGCCGATCAGGACCGCCGGGTTGATGCCCGTGACCCAGCCGATGATGCACAGGATCACGATGGTGCCGATGCCAAGGCCACCGGCTCCGCCGCCGGGAAAGCCGAACCCACCACCGCCACCACCTTCGCCGCGCCGATCCTCGACATTGTCCGACGAGCGGAAATCTTCCCAGCGCATGATCTCGTTACACCCTGTCCGGCCACGCGGCGTCACACACGGCCGCGTGAAGTAAGTCGCAGCTACGGGATACGGTTCCGCTTGGGCGCCGGCCCGAGCGGGCTCAGGCCTTCCCGTCGAGGGCGGCGCGCAAGGTCCGGAAGTCCCGCCAGGCGAGGCGCTTCTGCAGCGGCTGGCGCAGGAGATAGGCCGGATGCAGCGTCGCCAGGGCACGGATCTCGCGGCTCCCGACGCGGTAGGGGTAGAAGCGACCGCGCGCCTTCAAGATGCCGTCCTTGGTGCCGGTGATCGCCTGCGTGGCCGGGCTGCCGAGGCAGACGATGAGGTCCGGATCGGCGAGTTCGATCTGCCGTTCGATGAACGGCCTGCAGATCGAGACCTCCTGCGGGGTCGGGTTGCGGTTCCCCGGCGGCCGCCACGGGACGATGTTGGTGACGTAAGCGTTCGTCCGGTCGAGGCCGATGGCCGCCATCATGCGGTCGAGAAGCTTGCCCGAACGGCCCATGAAGGGTTTGCCGACGCGGTCCTCGTCGGCCCCCGGGGCCTCGCCGATGAACATCAGCTTTGCCGCCGGATTGCCGTCGGCGAAGACGAGGTTCTTGGCGGTGAATTTCAGCGGGCAACCATCGAAGCCGGCGAGCAGCGCCTCCAGCTCGTCGAGGCTCTGCACGTCGCGGGCCCGCGCACGGGCATCGCCGGCCGCCTCCCCAGGCTTGGACGCGGCCGACTGGCCGAAGGTCCGGGCCGGCGGCGGGGCCGCGCCGCGCTGGGGCAAATCGGCCAGGACCATGCCGGCGCCGGGCAAGGGTGGGCGCGACGGGGCCGGTGCGTCGCGCAGAGGCGCGGGCCGTGCGGGAGGCGCCGTCATCGGCTCGGGCGCCTCGGCCTCCGAGAAGCGATCGTGGGGCGCCTCGTCGAGGAAGAGGTCGAGTCCGGCTTCGACGTGAAAATCGAGGCTGGCGATGAGATCCCGCTGTCGGTCGTCGCTCTGACTCATGATCCCGATGTGGCGCCTCTCGCAGTTGTGGACAACCGGGCATGCGACGCTGCGCACTGCCTTTTGAACCGCGCGACATCGTCACCCGCTGCCCCCGAGACCTTGGCGCCGCTTGCGTTCTCAGGTTGGAATGGGTTGAGAGTGATCGCCGGACACGGGATCGTCGGTCCGTAGACGGACGATCGGGACGAATGACGAGGGCCCCGCGGCAGAGCAGGGCCTCACAGGAGGATGACGGATGGCGCTGCCCGAACGCGAGGCGATGGAATTCGACGTGGTCATCGTGGGGGCCGGGCCGGCCGGGCTCGCGACCGCCATCCGCCTCAAGCAGTTGTCCGCCGATGCCAGCATCGTCGTGGTGGAGAAGGGCTCAGAAGTCGGTGCCCACATCCTGTCGGGCGCGGTGATCGATCCCTCGGGCCTCGACGGCCTGCTGCCCGGCTGGCGCCAGGACGAGGCGCGCCCGCTCAAGACGGCGGTCGCGCGCGACGAGTTCATGTTCCTGACCAAGAACAGCGGCCTCACCATGCCGAACCTGTTCTTCCCCAAGCTGATGTCGAACCACGGCAACTTCGTGGGCTCGCTCTCGAACGTGACGAAGTATCTCGGCGCCAAGGCCGAGGAGCTCGGCGTCGAGATCTACCCGGGCTTCCCGGCATCCGAGGTGCTTTACGACGAATCCGGCGTCGTCGTGGGCGTCGCCACGGGCGACCTCGGCATCGGCAAGTCCGGTGAGCCGCGCGACGACTACACCCGCGGCATGGAGTTGCGGGCCAAGTACACGGTCTTCGGTGAGGGCGCGCGCGGATCGCTGACCAAGACGGTGATCGATCGCTTCAAGCTCAACGCTTACAGCGACCACCAGAAGTACGGCCTCGGCGTCAAGGAACTCTGGCAGCTCGCCCCTGACAAGTTCCAGGCCGGCCTCGTGCAGCACACCATGGGCTGGCCCCTGCCGAACAAGGCCGGCGGCGGCTCTTGGCTCTACCATTTCGACGACGGCCTGCTCTCGGTCGGCTTCGTCACGCACCTGAACTACGAGAATCCGACCCTGTCGCCGTTCGAGGAGTTCCAGCGCTTCAAGACCCACCCGATGATCGCCGAGACCTTCGACGGGGCCAAGCGCATCGGCTACGGCGCGCGCGCCATCATGGAGGGCGGCTGGCAATCGGTGCCGAAGCTCGTGTTCCCGGGCGGCTGCCTCGTGGGCGACTCCGCCGGCTTTGTGAACGTGCCCCGCATCAAGGGCTCGCACAATGCGGTCCTCTCCGGCATGCAGGCGGCCGAGGCCCTGGCGCAGGCACTCGAATCCGGCCGGCAGGGCGACGAGCTCGAGACCTACGAGAACGGCTGGCGCGACAGCGCCATCGGCCAGGACCTGAAGCGCGTGCGCAACGTCAAGCCGCTCTGGTCGAAGTACGGCACGCTCGTCGGCGTCGGCCTCGGCGGGCTCGACATGTGGTCGAACACCATCCTGGACGCCTCGCCCTTCGGAACGCTGCGCCACGGGAAGCCGGACCACGCGACGCTGAAGCCGTTGAGCGAGGTGAAGCCGATCGTCTATCCCAAGCCCGACGGCAAGCTGACCTTCGACCGACTCTCCTCGGTCTACCTGTCTAACACCAACCACGAGGAGGACCAGCCGGCCCACCTCAAGGTGCGAAACATGGAGCTGCAGAAGGCCTCCGAGCACGACGTCTACGGTGGCCCGTCGGCCCGCTACTGTCCGGCGGGCGTCTACGAATGGGTGGAGGATGCCGGCGCCAGCGACGGCGTACGCTACCAGATCAACGCCCAGAACTGCGTCCACTGCAAGACCTGCGACATCAAGGATCCGAACCAGAACATCAACTGGGAGACCCCGGAAGGACCGGGCGGGCCGAACTACCCGAACATGTGAGGGGGCCCGCTCTGCCGCCCGGATCACGGTCGAATGAGGGGGGATGGCGGGCGCAGGTGCCGCCATCCTTATGCCTTGCGAGGATGGCGGTAAGAGTCCAGTGTCCCGCCCCGAACGAGCCCGGCCACCGAGATGGCTGGTGCGCAGGAGCCGTGATCGGTGCCCATGAACGGAACAGCCAAAATCAGCCGGACCGGCCGCCGGGTCCTCTCGGCCCTCGCCGTCTGCCTCGCGAACTCGCCGGCGGCCTACGCGGCTCAGCCGCGGGAATCCGCTCCGATCTCCGAGTACGAGCCCGCGGAGTCGCTGGAGGGCAACTTCCTCTCGGCCTACATCGCCGGTGCCTCCAAGGACACCGCAGCCGCCGCGAGCTACTACCGCGAGGCCGTGAAAGCCGATCCCCGCAACGCCGAGCTGCTGGAGCGCGCCTTCGTGTCGCTGCTCGCCGACGGCTCCCTGCCGGACGCCTTCCGGGCCGCCGAACGCCTGACCAGCCGCGACGGATCGAACGGTCTCGCCCAGCTCGCCCTCGGCGTGCGCCAGATCAAGGCGGGACAGTTCGCCCAGGCCCGCCAGAACTTCGCGCGCAGCGGCCGGGGGGCCGCCGCCGACCTGACCGGGACGCTGCTCACCGCGTGGGCCTTCGCCGGGGCCAACGACGGCAAGCGCGCGCTGGAGACCATCAACAAGCTCAAGGGCGAACGCTACTACAACACCTTCCGCGACTTCCATGCCGGGCTGATCGCCAGCCTCGTCGGCGATCAGGCTGAAGCCGAGCGCCGCCTTAAGGCCGCCTACGACGCCGACCGCAACACCCTGCGCATCGTCGACGCCTATGCGCGCTTCGAGGCCCAGGCCGGCCGCACCGACCTCGCGATCCAGGCCTATACCGAGTTTGACAAGCTGCTGCCGCGCCACCCCATCGTGCGCGATGCCCTGACCAAGCTGAAGGAGGGCAAACCCCTCAGCCGCCTCGTCAACTCGGCGCAGGAGGGCGCGGGCGAGGTGCTGTACGGTCTCGGCTCGGCCGGCTCGACCCAGGGCGACGAACTGCCGGCGGTGGTCTATCTGCGCCTCGCCCTCTACCTCGCCCCCGAGCACGCCCTCGCGCGGCTCACCCTTGCCGACATCCTCGACCGGATGAAGCAGACCGAGCGGGCCAACGAGGCCTATTCGCAGATCCCCACCACCTCGCCCCTGCGCCTCAATGCCGATGTCCAGGTCGGACTGAACCTGGAGCAGATGGGCAAGGGCGACGAGGCCATCGCCCATCTTGATGCCGCGATGAAGGCGCATCCGGACGACATCGACGTCGTCACGGCGCTCGGCAACGTCCAGCGTTCGCGCAAGAAGTACGAGGAGGCGGCGGAGACCTACAGCCGTGCCATCGCGCTGATCGGCGACAAGCCGGCCGCGAACTATTGGACGACGTTCTACTTCCGGGGAACCGCCTACGAGCGCGCCAAGCAGTGGCCGAAGGCCGAGGCCGACCTGAAGAAGGCCCTTGAGCTGGTTCCCGCGAGCCAGCCCGGCGCCCGGGCCCAGGTGCTGAACTACCTGGCCTATTCCTGGGTCGATCAGAACATGAACATCGACGAGGCCTTCACGATGCTGAAGCAGGCCGTCGATGCGGCTCCGCGCGACGGCATGATCATCGACAGCTTGGGTTGGGCCTATTTCCGCCTCGGCCGCTGGGACGATGCGGTGCGCGAGCTGGAAAAGGCGATCGAGCTGAAGCCCGGCGATCCGACCATCAACGACCACCTGGGCGACGCCTACTGGCGCGCTGGGCGTCGCCTGGAGGGCAAGTTTCAATGGCAGCACGCCAAGGACCTGAACCCAGAGCCGGACGACCTCGAGAAGATCAATGCCAAGCTCAAGGACGGCTTGCCGGAACTCGAGAAGCCCGCCGCCACCGCCGAGAATCCGCCCGAGAGCAAGGTGAACCCCGAGCTGCCGAAGGGCGCCCCGGCCCCGAACGAGCCCCCGGGCGCGGCCGACAAGAAGAGCGGCGGTTGATCGGCCCGAAGGCTTGACGGAACGCGCGTCGCGAGGCCAGACCGGCCCCGCGATTGCCCGACCCATGAGCCCCGAGTGTCCGTGCCCCTCCTCGTCACCCGCGCTCCGGCGAAGATCAACCTCACCCTTCACGTCCTCGGCCGCCGGGCCGGCGACGGCTATCACGAGCTCGAAAGTCTCGTGGTCTTCACCGGCGCAGGCGACACGCTCAGCCTGGAGCCGGGTCCCGACCTGGCGCTGACCGTTTCGGGGCCGACGGCCCGCCCGGCCGGCCCCCTCGACGACAACCTCGTCATCCGCGCGGCGCGTCATCTCGCCCGCCTTCGGCCCGGTCTCCGCCAGGGCAGCTTCCATCTCGTGAAGCGCCTGCCCGTCGCCGCAGGTATCGGCGGCGGCTCCTCCGACGCCGCGGCGGCCCTGCGCCTTCTGGGCCGCCTGAACGACATCGCCCCCGACGATCCGGACCTGGTCGCGGCCGCCCGTGCCACCGGCGCCGATGTCCCGGTCTGTCTCGTCCCAAGCGCCCGCATGATGGCGGGCGCTGGCGAGGCCGTCGGACCCGCCCTGGATATGACCCCGCTGCCGGCGGTCCTCATCAATCCGGGCGTCCCGGTCGAGACTGCGCCGGTGTTCCGCGCGCTCGGGCTCGCGGTCGGCGATCGCCACGGCACCGGCGCGCATCCCGTCATCGCCCCCGGTCTCGGGGCGGAGGCCCTCCTGCGCGCGATCACCCCTGCCCGCAACGACCTCGAAACCCCGGCGCGGAGCCTCGCCCCGGTGATCGACGTGGCGCTCGGGGCCCTGCGGGCCGCCTCCGGATGCCGCTTGGCGCGGATGTCGGGGTCCGGCGCGACGGTGTTCGGGATTTTCGGGCATCGGTCCGAGGCGGCCCGCGCCGCACGCAGCATCGCGGCAGTTCATCCAGGCTGGTGGGTCACGGCAGCGATGCTGCGCTAAGCATTCGCCCTCTTGGTGGGATAGCAACTTTCCGTGCAACGGCGCCGACTTCAGACGTCAGCTTTACGCTCGCTCAAGGTTTGAGGCTGCAGGATCGGCGCGCGCAAGGAGCGGTGCATGCCCGACCAAAAAAACAACTCGTGGGGAGAGGGCGAGCTCCGAGAACTCCTGTGCCTGATGATGATCGGCTCCTGCATCTGGATCGTCGGCACTCAGCTGGGGTTCTTCACGGTTCTCATCGACGCGACCCGGACGCATCAGCTTCAGGATCTGCTGATGCTGTCCCTCTGCATGAGCCTGGGCGTGGTCGTGGCGGCCATCCGCAAGTCGTTCAAGCTGCGCAAGGCGATGCAGGATCGGGACGGGGCCGAGGCGCATGCCGAGGCCGTCGCACGCCACGATGCGATGACGGGTCTCGCCAATCGCCGGCTGTTCGGCGAAACCCTCGCGGCGCGCATCCGCGTGGCCACCGGTCTCCCGCGGGTCGCCGTAATGCTGATCGACCTCGACCGCTTCAAGCCGGTGAACGACGTCCATGGTCATGCCGCGGGTGACGCCGTCCTATGCGTCATCGCCGATCGCCTGCGGGCCCTCGCGCCGCCCCAGAGCCTCGTCGCGCGCCTCGGGGGCGATGAGTTCGCTCTTCTTCTCGACACCGACAGCGATCCGGAAGCTCTGGCGCGGCTCGCGCAGGGCATCATCGCCTCGCTCTCTCAGCCGATCGCCTGGACCCAAAGCCGTCTTGAGATCGGAGCCACCATTGGAATCGCGACGGCGACGGAGGAGAGCCGCACCGCCGAGGCGCTGCTGCACGCCGCCGATGTCGCCATGTACCAGGGCAAGCGGGATGGGCGCGGGACCTACCGGTTCTTCCATCTCGACATGGGTCAGGCCCTGAAGGCACGCGCCCGGCTCGAAGGGGAATTGCGGGTCGGCATCGAGCAGGGCGAGATCGAGCCGTTCTACCAGCCGGTGGTGTCGCTGCCCGGCCGCGATCTCATCGGGTTCGAGGTGCTGGCCCGCTGGAATCATCCCCGGCTGGGCGTCCTGACCCCGGCCGATTTCATCAGCCTGGCCGAGGAGACCGGTCTGATCGCCGAACTCACCTGGTCGCTGATGCGCAGGGCCTGCCGGGACGCTCGGCTCTGGCCGGCCCATCTCCAGCTGGCGATCAATATCTCACCGCTGCAGCTGCGCGATCCGCACCTGCCCGAGCAGATCCTCGGCATCCTGACGGAGACGGGGTTCGCACCGGGACGCCTGGAGATCGAGATCACCGAGACGGCCCTGGTCAACGATCTCGAAGCGGCGCGGACCGCCCTGAAGTCGCTCCAGAGCTTTGGCGTCCGCATCGCCCTCGACGATTTCGGGACCGGATATTCCAGCCTCTACCATCTGCGCGAACTGCAGTTCGACAAGCTGAAGATCGACCGCAGCTACGTGGAATCGATGCGGCTGAGCAGCGAGCGCGCCAAGCTCGTGGATGCGATCATCGCCCTGGGCTCCAGCCTCGGCCTTCTCACTACGGCCGAGGGCATCGAGAGCGGGACCAGCGTCGATTGGCTTGCCGGCCAGGGGTGCACCTACGGCCAGGGCTACCTCTTCGGGCGGCCCATGGACAAGGCCACCACCGACGGTCTTCTCACGCAATGGTCCGACGACGCGGGCCGGATCGTGATCGCGCCGTCCCCGGCCGAAACGTCCGAGGTCACCGATTGCGAGCGCGTGGCCCTCGCTCTGCCGCCGGTCATGCGCCAGGCGGCAGCCTGACGATCCGACGCTGCGCCGGGACGCTCAGTGCGCCCGGGCGATGCAGAAGTCGACGACCTGCAGCAGGGCGTGCTTCATCGGGCTCGGCGGGAACGTCTTCAGGGCATCCCGGGCCCGGTCGCCGTACAGGCGGGCGCGCGCCATCGTTTCCTCCAGGGCGCCGTGACGCCGCAGGATGGCGCGCGCTGTTTCGAGATCGTTGTCCGTGACCTCGCCGAGTTCGAGCGTCCGCTTCCAGAAGCCGCGCTCGCTACCCGTGGCACGACGCACCGCCAGGACGATGGGCAGCGTGATCTTGCCCTCGCGAAAATCGTCGCCGACATTCTTGCCCAGGGTATCGCTGGTGCCGCCGTAATCGAGGACGTCGTCGATGAGCTGGAAGGCGATGCCGAGGTTCATGCCGTAGGCGCGACAGGCCGCCTGCTCGGCGGCGTCGCGCTCAGCCAGGACCGGACCGACCTCGCAGGCGGCGGCGAACAACTCCGCCGTCTTGGCGCTGATCACCGCGAGATACTCGGCCTCGCTCGTTTCTGTGTTCTTCGCCGCGGTGAGCTGCATCACCTCGCCCTCGGCGATGATGGTGGCCGCCGCCGACAGGATGTCGAGGGCCTTCAGCGATCCGACCTCCACCATCATGCGGAAGGCTTGGCCGAGGAGGAAATCGCCCACCAGGACGCTGGCCTCGTTCCCCCACTTAATGCGGGCCGCCACCTTGCCGCGACGCATGTCGCTGCCGTCGACCACATCGTCGTGCAGGAGGGTTGCGGTATGCATGAACTCGACGCTGGCGGCGAGCTTCACCGCACCGTCGCCGACATAGTGGCAGAGATCGGCGGTCGCGAGCGTGAGGATCGGCCGAAGGCGCTTGCCGCCCGAGGAGATCAGGTGGTTGGCGACTTCGGGAATCATCTGGACGTCGGATCCGGTGCGGGACAGGATCGTCGCGTTGACGCGCTCCATCCCACCGGACACCAGGGCGACGAGGTCGGCCAGGCTCGCCTCGGGATCGGGACTTCTCTCATCGATCGGAACTACGACGCCCAAGACCTTGAGGCCTCCCGCTTCCCTACGCCAACGCGGCGCGATCCAATCGACCGCGTCCGTGACACCCCATCGCATGCGCCCGGAGGCGCTGCAACACGCACCATGCCGCAAGCTATACATCCAGGGGCGGTGCCCGGGATGGCGCCGGGGAGAGCGTGTATGACCGAACTCATTCGCAGCAACGACGTGGTCCTGATCGGGTTCGCCCAGTCGATCCTGGAGGCCGCAGCCATTCCGGCCCTCGTCGCCGACCAGCACATGAGCTTTCTCGAAGGCTCCATCGGCGCCTTCGCGCGGCGTCTTCTGGTGCCGCGGGATCAGGCGATGCAGGCGCGCCGCCTGCTCACGGATGCGGGCCTCGCCCACGAGTTGCGGGATGCCTGAGCCCGGGGCCGATCTCTGGCTCGGCGGTCGGCTTCGCCTGATCCAGCCGCCGCGCGGCGCGCATCGGGCCGGCACGGACGCGGTCCTTCTGGCGGGGCTCCTGGCACCCGAGTCCGGTGCGGTCGTCTGCGACGTCGGGGCGGCGAGCGGTGCGGTGGGCCTCGCGGTGGCCCTGCGGAGCCCCGACTGCCGCGTGGTGCTGGTGGAACGCGACCCGGACCTGGCGGCTTACGCCCGGTGCAACGCAGAGGCGAATGGCTTGGTAAACCGCACGACGGTCATCGAGGCGGACGTGCTGGCGCCCGGACTGCGTCGGCAAGCCGATGGCCTGACGCCCGGCCTCGCCGACCTCCTCCTGACGAACCCGCCCTACTTCGAGCTCGGACGACACCGGCCCTCCCCCGTGACCGGCAAAGCCAGCGCGCATACCTTTTCGGACGGCGGGATCGAGGCCTGGATGCGCAGCTGCGTCGATCTGCTCCGCCCACAAGGTCGGCTCGGCCTGATCCACCGGGCGGATCACCTCCCCGCCTGCCTCGACGCCGCCCGCGGCCGCTTCGGCGCGCTGGCGATCCGGCCGGTCCACGCCAAGCGGAATCAGCCGGCGATCCGCATCCTCGTGAGCGGCGTGAAGGGAAGCCGGGCTCCGCTGCGGCTCCTGCCGCCCGTCGTCCTTCATGACGACGAGGGCCGCTTCACCCCGCACGCCGCGGCCCTTCACGAGGGTCGCGGGTGGGTCGATGCCGGCGTCGAGGTCCCCTGAGGGGCGCGCTCAGTAGAACGTCCGGACCCGATAAGGCCGATGCCAGCCGTGATGGCGGTGGCCCCAGCCGTGGTGCCGGCGCCAATGGTGGCGGCGATACCCGTGGTGGCGATGGTGCCAGTGCCGGCGGTGATGCCAATGACGCCGATGTCCGTGCCACCGGGCCTGCGCCACCAGGGGGGCCTGCGCACCGGCCTCGATACCCGCCACGGGCATCGGCGCGGCGGTCGCCGTCGCTCCAAATCCCATCGCACCGGCCAGCATGCCGAGTGCCAGGGCCATCCAACGCATCATGCGCATGGTCGCGTCTCCTTCGCTGCTGCGCGGGCCTCCCCGGGAGGCGCGCGGGCCGCCACGATGCGGCGGCGTGAGGCGACAACGGCGACGCTGGCAAAAGGGTTCGCCCCGCCCCACCTCACCGCTCGAGCGACCCTGCCCTCCGTGGCCGACGCGCAACACCCTTCCGCTCCTCCGATCCGAGTCGAGGCCGCATGCCCGTTTCCCTGCCTGGTCCCCTGCGCGCGCTGCTTCCCCGACGCTGGCGCCGTGCGGAGCCGCGCGTCGCCGTCCTGCGGCTCAGCGGGGCGATCGGCGCCGTGTCGCCGTTCCGCGCCGGACTGTCGATCGGCAGTCTCGCGAGCAGCCTCGATCGCGCCTTCGCGACGCCCGGCATCGCCGCCGTCGCGCTGGTCATCAACTCACCCGGCGGCGCTCCGGCGCAATCGCACCTGATCCATCAGCGCATCCGCGCCCTGGCGGTCGAGAAGAAGCTCCCGGTCCTGGCCTTTGTGGAGGATGTGGCGGCGTCCGGCGGCTACATGATCGCCTGCGCGGCCGACGAGATCATCGCCGATCCGATGTCGCTGGTCGGATCGATCGGCGTCGTCTCGGCCGGGTTCGGATTCGACCGGCTGATCGAGCGCATCGGCATCGATCGCCGGGTGCACACCCAGGGCGAGGCCAAAGGGATGCTCGACCCGTTCCGTCCGGAGGATCCGGCCGACGTGGCGCGTCTCAAGGCCATCCAGACGGACGTGCAGGCCCTGTTCACGGCCCTCGTCGGCGCCCGCCGCCCGAAGCTCGCGCCTAATGGCGAAAACCTGTTCACGGGGGCTGTCTGGACCGGCCAGCAGGCGCTACCGCTGGGTCTCGTCGACGGCCTGGGGGATGCCCGCTCGACCCTGCGGGCACGCTACGGCGACAAGGTCGATCTCGTCTTCATCGCCGAGAAGAAGGGCTCGCTCGTCGCCCGCCTGTTGCGGCGCTCGGCGCCCGGCAGCAGCGTCGCGGGCGAAGTCCTGGCAGCGATCGAGGATCGCGCGGCCTTCGCCCGCTACGGCTTGTAGGATCTCAGCGTTTGCAACTTTCAGCGCTTGCAGCTCTCGGTGCCGTAACCGGCATAGACCACCCGGACCTTCCGGGCGCAGGGCTCGGCAACGGCGGGGGCCGGTACGGCCGCGACCTCGATCGGCGTCACGGCGGCGGGCATCGTGACCGTATCCGAATACTCCGCCGTGGCGAGCGCGTTCGACGCCGTGATCACCAGCGGGGTGGCCACCAGGGATGCTGCGACGAGGGCGGCGAAGACTGTGAAGGACGAGCGCATGGCGCGATGTTCCAAATTGTCGACCGCCCTTGAGGACGGTGAGAACCCCTTGATTGCCGAATAAACTTGGCAGCAAGCGAGACCGTTCCACCGCTAAGGCGAATCGTGGCCGAATTGTGTGTGGCGACGCACGCCCATGGTGCGGTGCCGTCGCTTGACACGACCGGGCCGCCTCTTAAACGCTGGCCGCCCCTCCACGGACCGGAAAACCCATGTCGAGCGCCGTCGATCTCGCGCCCAAAACCTCGTTCCAGGGCCTGATCCTGACCCTGCAGCGATTCTGGGCGGCGCAGGGCTGCGTGATCCTGCAGCCCTACGACATGGAAGTCGGTGCCGGTACCTTCCACCCGGCGACGACCCTGCGGGCGCTCGGCCCGAAGCCCTGGAAGGCCGCCTATGTCCAGCCCTCGCGGCGGCCGAAAGATGGCCGCTACGGCGAGAACCCGAACCGGCTGCAGCACTATTACCAGTTCCAGGTGATCCTGAAGCCGAACCCGCCCAACCTCCAGGAGCTCTACCTCGCTTCCCTCGACGCCATCGGGGTCGACTTGAAGCTGCACGACATCCGCTTCGTCGAGGACGACTGGGAGAGCCCGACCCTCGGGGCCTGGGGCCTCGGCTGGGAGTGCTGGTGCGACGGCATGGAGGTGAGCCAGTTCACCTATTTCCAGCAGGTCGCCGGCTTCGAGTGCGCCCCCGTGGCGGGCGAACTCACCTACGGGCTTGAGCGGCTGGCAATGTACGTCCAGGGCGTCGAGAACGTCTACGACCTGAATTTCAATGGTGGGACGGGCGAGGATCGGGTGTCGTACGGCGACGTCTTTCTCCAGTCCGAGCAGGAATATTCCCGCCACAACTTCGAGGCGGCGGACACCGCCATGCTGTTTCGCCAGTTCACCGACGCGGAAAAGGCCTGCCGGACCTATCTCGACGCCGGTGCGCCGGAAGACGAGACCGGCCAGCACCGGATGGCGCAGCCGGCCTACGACCAGTGCATCAAGGCGAGCCACGTCTTCAACCTGCTCGACGCCCGGGGCGTCATCTCGGTGACCGAGCGCCAGAGCTACATCCTGCGGGTGCGCGAACTCGCGAAGGCCTGCGGGGCGGCGTACCTGCGCACGGCGGGTGGTGGCGCGGTGTGATCCGCAACGCCGACCGCGCCCGTCACCCCGAACACCATTACCTGGACGCCGCCTGATCCCATGCCCGACCTCCTCCTCGAACTGCGCTCCGAAGAGATTCCCGCCCGCATGCAGCGGCGGGCGGCCGACGACCTGAAGAAGCTCGTCACCGACGCCCTCGTGGAGCGCGGCTTCCTCTACGAGGGCGCCAAGGCCTTCGCCACGCCGCGCCGGCTGGCGCTGCACGTGGCCGGCCTGCCGCCGCGCGGCCAAGACGTGCGCGAGGAGCGCAAAGGGCCCCGGGTCGGGGCACCGGAGGGCGCGGTCCTGGGCTTCCTGAAGAGCGCTGGGCTGGCGAGCCTCGATCAGGCGACCATCGTCACCGACCCGAAGAAGGGCGAATTCTACGTCGCGGTGATCGAGCGGCCCGGGCGCGAGACCCTCGACGTCCTCGCCGAGATCCTGCCGCAGATCATCCGCGACTTCCCGTGGCCGAAATCGATGCGCTGGGGCAAGGCCTCGGCACAACCGGGCGCCCTCCGTTGGGTGCGTCCGCTCCAGTCCATCGTGGCCACCTTCGGACCGGAGACCGAGACGCCGGACGTGGTGCCGTTCGCGGTGGACGGCATCGTTGCCGGAGCCACGACCTACGGACACCGATTCCTGGCGCCGGAGGCCATCGAGGTCCGGCGCTTCGACGATTACGTGCAGGCCCTGGAGCGCGCGAAGGTCGTGCTCGACGTGGAGCGGCGCAAGGACATCATCCTGCACGACGCCCGCGACCTCGCCTTCGCGCGGGGCCTCGAACTGGTGGAGGACGAGGGGCTGCTGGAGGAGGTCGCCGGCCTCGTCGAATGGCCCGTGGTGCTGGTGGGCTCCTTCGACGAGGCCTTCCTCGACATCCCTGCCGAGGCCATCCGCGCCACCATCCGGGCCAACCAGAAGTGCTTCGTCCTGCGCCAAGCCGGCACCGACACCCTCGCGCCGGCCTTCGTCCTGACCTCGAATCTGGTCGCCAGTGACGGTGGCCTCGCCATAACTGCCGGCAACGAGCGGGTGGTGCGCGCCCGGCTGTCGGACGCCAAGTTCTTCTGGGAGACCGACAAGGCGATCCGCCTCGAGGACCGGCTGCCGAAGCTCGACAGCATCGTGTTCCACGAGAAGCTCGGCACGCAGGGCGCGCGCGTGCAGCGCATCGCGGCCCTGGCCCGCGAGCTGGCACCTCTGGTCGGCGCCGACCCGGACCAGGCCGAGCGTGCCGCGACGCTCGCCAAAGCCGACCTCGTCACCGAGATGGTCGGCGAGTTTCCCGAGCTTCAGGGTCTGATGGGGCGCAAGTATGCGGCACTGCAGGGCGAACCTTCGAGCGTCGCAGCGGCGATCGAGGACCACTACAAGCCGGTCGGCCCTTCCGACCGGGTCCCCACCGATGCCGTCGCCGTGGCCGTGGCGCTCGCCGACAAGCTCGACACCCTGGTGGGGTTCTGGTCCATCGACGAGAAGCCGACGGGCAGCAAGGACCCCTACGCCCTACGCCGCGCGGCGCTCGGAGTGATCCGGCTGCTCATCGAGAACACCGTCAAGCTGTCGCTGCTTCGCGACGGCTATCAAGCCGCTGCCGACGGCCATGCGAACTACGGCAACCCGGCGAAGGAAGACGCGCCTGCGAGCGCCGCTGGCGCGGATGCCGCGAGCCTCCTCGCTTTCTTCGCCGATCGCCTGAAGGTCTACCTGCGCGACAAGGGCGCCCGCCACGACCTCATCGACGCCGTCTTCGCCTTGCCGGGCCAGGACGATCTGCTGATGGTGGTCCGTCGTGTCGAGGCCCTGGGCAGCTTCCTCGAGACCGACGACGGCCGGAATCTGCTGGCCGGCTACAAGCGCGCCGCCAACATCCTGCGCATTGAAGAGAAGAAGGACGGACGCGCCTACGACGCTGCCCCCGACACGGCCCTGGCCGCCCGTGGCGAGCCGGAGGAGCGGGCCCTCGCCGAAGCCTTGGCGGCGGCGCGGGACACCGCGTCGGCGGCGGTGGCGGCGGAGGATTTCGCCGGGGCCATGCAGGCTCTCTCCACGCTGCGCGCTCCGGTGGATGCGTTCTTCGAGCGGGTCACGGTGAATGCCGATGAGCCGGCCCTGCGCGAGAACCGCCTCGCCCTGCTCAACGCCTTGCGGGCGGCGACCCGCGAGGTCGCGGACTTCTCGCGCATCGAGGGCTGAGCGGCCGGATTTAGCCCCTCACGGCTCGGCTTGGAACTGTATCCGGGCCGCGCGGATGGCGGGGTGATTCCGCTCCGCCCAGTCCACCAGCCCGGCGAGGGGCCGGAGCAACGAACCGCCCAGGGGCGTCAGGCTGTATTCGACGCTGGGTGGGCTCGTGGGAAACACGTGCCGTGTGACGAGACCGTCGCGCTCCAGGTCGCGCAGGGTCTGCGTCAGCATCCGCTTCGAGATGTCGGGGATCACCCGGTGGATGGCGCCGAACCGGCGGGTGCCGCCGGCAAGGGACGCGATGATGAGGGTCGTCCACTTGTCCCCGAGGTGACTCAGCACGTCGCGGACCGGGCAGTGATGCGGGTCGAAGCCGAGATCCTGCCAAGCCGCGAACCGCTCCGCGAGATCAGGGCCATCGGTCATGGGCGGTTCCCTCCGGGTAACCAGGGTTCAGAAACCTGCCGCCTTACGGGGCCTGTCGGTCTCTTTTATAGACCTTGTGGAGAGTCAGAACCACGAGGCAGCCCGACATGTCCCAGATTCCGTCATCGAGACTGTTCGTCACTGGAGCCACCGGCCAACTCGGACGGCTCGTGATCGCGGCCCTTCTGCGGCGGGTCCCCGCCGCCCGGATCGTCGCCGGCGTCCGGCAGGGCGAAGGCCCGGCGGCGCAGGACCTTCGCGCACAGGGTATCGCGGTGCGCGTGGCCGACTACGCCCGCCCGGAAACCCTCGCGGAGGCCTTCGCGGAAATCGAACGGCTGCTGCTGATCTCCTCCAGCGAGATCGGTCAGCGCGTGACCCAGCACCGGAACGTCATCGCGGCCGCCGCCCGGGCGCGCGTTGGTCTGATCGCCTATACCAGCCTGCTGCACGCAGACACCTCGCCGCTCGGACTTGCCGAGGAGCATCGCGCCACCGAGGCGATCCTTACGGAGTCCGGCCTGCCCGCCATCATCCTGCGCAATGGCTGGTACACCGAGAACTATACGGCGTCCCTGCCGTCGGCCCTCGCGCACGGCGTCCTGCTCGGAAGCGCCGGGACGGGACGGATCTCCAGCGCCGCCCGTGCCGACTACGCCGAGGCCGCCGCCGCGGTGCTCACCGGTGACCAAGCAGCCGGGCGCATCTACGAATTGGCGGGAGACGAGGCCTACACCCTGCCCGACTTCGCGGCGGAAGCCGCGCGGGCCTCCGGCCGGCCGCTCCGCTACCAGGATCTGCCGCCCGCGGATTACGCGGCGGCCCTCCTCGCGGCGGGCCTACCGGAAGGGGTCGCGCGCCTCCTCGCGGATTCCGATGCCGGCGCCGCCCAAGGTGCCCTGTTCGACGACGG
Source organism: Methylobacterium sp. Leaf88 (assembly GCF_001422795.1). Lineage (NCBI taxonomy): Bacteria > Pseudomonadati > Pseudomonadota > Alphaproteobacteria > Hyphomicrobiales > Methylobacteriaceae > Methylobacterium > Methylobacterium sp. Leaf88. Next base: position 420,038 of record NZ_LMMK01000012.1, read on the forward strand.
CCACGCCCTGCGTGACCTGATCGGCCGGCCGACGACGCCCTACGCCAGCGTCGTCGCCGGGGCCCTCGCGTAAGGTCTCGGACGAAGTCGGCAGGGCATCGTTCACCGAGGGGACGAGATCCAGAAGATTTCGGCTGGTCCGCCACCCAACAAGCGGAACGGTTTCTGGATGAACGCCGTTGGGGCTGCAGATTTTCCTCAAGGGAGATGTTCATGCGCAACCCCATCATCGCCGCCCTCACCCTGGCAACGCTGTTCGGCGCTTCGGCCGTGCAGGCGGAGACCACGGTCATCCGCCGCGATGCGCCCGACACCGTCGTTGTCGACCGTCCGTCCACCGAGAGCCGCACGGTCGAGCGCCGGGAATCCAGCGACGGGTGCTCCTCGAAGACCGTGACCAAGGAGAACGATCTCGGCGACCGCAAGACGGTCACCAAGGAGAGCTGCGACTGAACCCAGCGTCCGAGTTCGGATGGCTGCAACGCCCGCTCCGGTCCAACCGGGGCGGGCTTTCGCGTTTCAGAGGATCTTTTCGTAGCGCCAGGCTTCCATGCCATCCTCGTAGTAATCCGGGATGGCGGCGAAGCGCGTGTAGCCCCGCCGTTCGTAGAGCCGGATTCCGGCACCGTTGTCGGCTCGGACCTCGAGGCGCAGGCGTGCGCAGCCATGAGAGCGCGCATCCGCTTCGGCGGCATCGAGGACGAGGCTGCCGAGCCCGAGACCGGCCCGCGCCGGGGACACGGCGATGGAGGAGAGGCGAGCGCTGCGGCTGCCGCGTCGGCGCTCCAGGGTGGCGGAGCCCACAAGGGTCGCCTGCCCCGCCGCGTCGTGGGTGAGGGCGACGAGAAGCGACATGCTGGCCGAGCGAATCGCGTGGCGGATCGCCCGCCGCTCGGCACGGTCGCTGGCGAAGGCGGCGTGTTCGAGGGCCACCAGGGCGTCGAGGTCGGCCAGGGTCGCGGGGCGGATCTCCACCACCGGCGCCGGATCGGGCTGGATCGAGGGCGCCCTCACCGGGCCGTCCAGGGATAGACCCAGGTTTCCGACAGGGCACGGCCGGAGGCCCGCAGGAAGACGCGCAGGTCCGTCGCCTGGCCCGGCGCCTCCAGGGTCACGTCGAGAGCGGCCCGCAGGCCGCGGATATGCGGGTTCGGCGTCACCGAACTGTGCGTGATGTGGCCGGTGGAGGTGCTGGCCACCACCTCCACCCGGCTCGGATCGGCGCGATAGTAGTCGAGGTCGCCGCCGGCGAAATCCACGAGGAAGCGCCGCGTCAGGCCGCCCTTGGCCTCTTCGGCCTTGGCGGTGCCGCTGGCCACCGGGGCGACGCTGAACGTGTTGATCACGCGCCCCCCCGGATGGAGGGGGGCGCCGCCGACGGCGCGAACCCGGTAGGACATTGGGACCGGCGTGCCCGCCGGATAGGGGTTCGCCGGCCGCCAGCACGCGACGACGTTGTCGTTGGTCTCGGTGTCGGTGGGCAGCTCCATCAACATCACCGCGCCCTCCCCCCAGGGGCCGTCCGGTTCCACGAAATAGCCGGGCCGGCGGTCGTAGGAGGCTTCGAGGTCCTGGTAGGTCTCGAAGGTCCGATCGCGCTGCATCAGCCCGAAGCCCTTCGGGTCGCGGTCGATGAAGCTGGAGATGCGCCGGTCGCGCGGATTGTGCAGCGGGCGCCACAGCCATTCCCCGCTGCCCGCCGCGATCTGAAGCCCGTCGGAGTCGTGAAGCTCCGGCCGGTAATCGTCGGCGTGGCGGCGGTCGTTCTCGCCGATGAAGAACATCGAGGTGAGCGGTGCCAGGCCCACCGTCGCGAGGTCGACCCGCGGGATCAGGGTGGCGCGCACCGCCACGCTGGTCTCGTCACCCGGCGTCACGGTGAACTGGTAGGCGCCGGTGAGCGACGGGCTGTCGAGGAGCGCGTAGAGCGTCAGGGCATCGTCGGCTTTCTCCGGCGCGCCCACCCAGAACTCGCGGAACACCGGAAACTCCTCCGGACCGCCCTGCCCCTCGACGTTGACCGCCAGCCCCCGGGCCGAAAGCCCGTAGAGCTGATCGCGTCCGAGGAAGCGATAGTAGCTGGCCCCGAGGAAGACGACGAGCTCGTCGAGCAGGTTCGGCTTGTTCAGCGCCGCATGGATGCGCAGACCGGCGAAGCCGAGATCGACCGGCAACGCCTTGTCGAGCTTGGTGCGCCCCATGTCGTAGAGGCTCGACTGGTAGGGGATCGGCGTCGCCACGCCACCGCGCACGAGGTTCACCGTCACCGGACGGGTGTAGAGGAAGCCGAGATGGAAGAGCTGGAGCCGGAACGGGCTCCCCTCCCCGAGGAAGGCCTTGTCGGGCTTGAAGCGGATGTCGCGCCAGGCGTCGTAGTCGAGCTTGGCGATCGGTGCCGGCAGGGCCGGGACGCGCGGATCATGGGCGACCTTGGCCAGGTCCTGCGCCCGGCGCTCCACGTCGGCGAAGCCGAACGGGGTCTCCGGGCGCCCCTCGCGGCGTTGGGCCCGCGCCTCCCCGGTTGCTGCCAGGAGAGTCGTGGCCGCGAGTCCCTGCACGATTCTGCGCCGGTTGGGTTTTGACATCGTCCTGCGATCCGGTGCGCCTGTGGGAAAACCGTGCGCTTGATGGCCCGTCCGCACGGGCTTGGGAAGGGCCCATCGTCGGCCGGACGGCGGTGTCCGCGGCGTTTCTGCAACAGCCCAGGAAGACAACCCGGTTTCGGGTGAAAGATCGCGGTTTTCCCTTGTGGGGAGAACACCCTGACCGTATATGCGCCTTGCCCAATTTCGCACGTGCCTGTGGCCGCGTGTCGGTTGGTGGGCATCCGGCCAACTGCCGGACAGCCGCCAGGGGTCTTAAAGGATCGATGGTCGACAGGGTGGATTCCCTCCGGCCGGCATCCAGGTGGCAACACCGGACCCCGACAACAACCGGCAGCCGGAGGCGAAACCGGCGAACCCCGCTCTCCACGGGGGACGCAGCTTAAAGCAACGACGAACGGGCTTTTTTGGTCTCGTCGGCCCTCCAAAGGCCGGCACCGAAGAGGCTTGTTTCTCTTTGCCCGGCGTGCGGTGGGGGTCCTCCCTTCCAATCCAAGGCAGCTTCCGGGTGCTCTCGCGCCCGCTGCGCTTCGCGTGTCTCCAAAGCATGCGGTGCGTCGCGACGCAGCGCCCCCAGACGCCGGACGGCTCACGTCGTCCTGACATTCGACAGCGCGCCCCTTGAGGGCGGCCGCGAACCTGTGGGTTGGAACGACCATGACCGATCGTATCCGCGATTTCCTCCGCGCACGCCGCGACATGGGCCAGGACGAGGGCCCGGTGATGGTGCTCGACCTCGAGGTCGTGCGCGACAACTACACCGCGTTCGCCCGTGCCCTGCCGGACACCCGGGTATTCTACGCCGTGAAGGCGAACCCGGCCCCCGAGGTCCTGCGCCTCCTCGCCGAGATGGGCTCCTGCTTCGACACGGCCTCGGTGGTCGAGGTGGAGATGGCGCTCGCCGCCGGTGCCACCGCCGACCGCGTCTCCTTCGGCAACACCATCAAGAAGGAGCGCTGCATCACCCGCGCGCTCAAGCTCGGCGTGCGCCTCTTCGCCGTCGATTGCCAGGCCGAGGTCGAGAAGATCGCCCGGGCCGCCGAGGCCGCGGGCGTCGCGGCTGCCGATGTGCAGGTGTTCTGCCGCATCCTCTGCGACGGGGCCGGGGCCGAATGGCCGCTGTCGCGCAAGTTCGGCTGCGTGCCGGAGATGGCCGTCGACGTGCTGGAGCACGCCCACCGCCAGGGTCTCACGGCCTATGGCGTCTCGTTTCACGTCGGCTCGCAGCAGGGCAACACCGATGCCTGGGACGGCGCGCTCGCCTCCGCCGCCGCGATCTTCGAGGAGTGTGCCCTGCGCGGCATCAGCCTGTCGATGGTCAATCTCGGTGGCGGCTTCCCGACCAAGTACCTCAAGGCGGTCCCGGGCGTGGAATCGTACGGCGACGCGATCTTCCGCGCCCTGACCAAGCATTTCGGCAACCACATGCCGGAGACCATCATCGAGCCGGGTCGCGGCATGGTCGGCAATGCCGGCGTGATCGAAGCCGAGGTGGTGCTGGTCTCGAAGAAGTCCGACGCCGAGGACGAGGTGCGCTGGGTCTACCTCGACATCGGCAAGTTCGGCGGCCTGGCCGAGACCATGGACGAGTCGATCCGCTACGCGATCCGCACCGAGCATGACGAGGACCGCATGGCGCCCTGCGTACTCGCCGGCCCGACCTGCGACTCGGCGGACGTGCTCTACGAGAAGGTGCCCTACCCGCTGCCGGTGTCGCTCTCCATCGGCGACAAGGTGCTGATCGAGGGGGCCGGCGCCTACACCACGACCTACGCGGCGGTCGCCTTCAACGGTTTCCCGCCCCTTCAGCAATACGTCATCTAAACGCCTTCACGGTCATGACGCGAATGCCGGGCATTCCCCATGGGGACGCCCGGCGTTGAAACTCTCCACGCCCGTCCCGTTCAGGCCGGCGGCCCCGGCCGCAGCCTGAACGGATTTGTCCTGTCGCCTGCCCAACGTTCGGGAGGGGTGTGGCCTTGGTCCAGATCCGTGATGAAGTGGAAGGCGACGTCGTCGCCCGCGAGCACCTCCTCGACGCCTGCTTCGGCGAGGCACGCCGCCTGAAGACGTCCGAGCGCCTGCGTGAGGGTCGGCTTCCTGCGGAGGGCCTCGCCCTCGCCGCCGAGCAGGACGGTCGCGTCGTCGGCACCTGCCGTCTCTGGCATGTTGAGGCGGGTTCCCGGCGTCCGGCCCTGCTGCTCGGGCCGTTGGCGGTCGACCCGGCGATCCAGGGGCTCGGCCTCGGATCGATCCTCATGCGGGCGGCCCTGCGTCGCGCGGAGCGTCTCGGGCATGGCGCGGTGCTGCTGATGGGGGACGCGCCATACTATGCGCGCTTCGGATTCTCGGCGGAGCGTGCGGAGGGGCTGTTCATGCCCGGTCCGTTCGCGCGCGAGCGCTTCCTCGGCCTGGAACTGCGTCCCGGCGCGCTGGCCGGCGCACGGGGCATCCTGCGGGCTTCGGGCGCCTGGGATCAGGCGGCCCCCATCCCCCTGGGGCCGGCGGTGGCCGAGATCGGCGCGGAGTCCCGACGACGGGTCGCCTAACGGCCGTTCCGGCGCAGCCGCCGGTTAGATCGCAGTGTGATAGTCGGTCTTGGCAGCGAGGTCGCAGCGGCGCTGAAAGGCGGCCTCGTGGCGACGCGTCACCGCGCGAAGCAGCGAGGCGGCGAGCGTGATGATGCCGGGATCGCGGTCGATGGGCTCGTCGACCGGAGCGGCGAGGCGCGAGGCGATGAGTGCGAGCATGGCAGATGTCCGTGGCGTCGAAGGGGCGGACGCTTCCTCGTCTAGGGTCGCTCTTGTTCTGTTGCAGTGCAATATCGGTTGGTGGAACCGCGCTCGCAATGCGCCGAGATGGGATGTCGCCCTGCGTGCAGGGCATGCGCCCCTTCAATCTTCCGTAAGACTTGGTGCATGGCGCATGACGCGGTCGCGTCCTGGCGGTTGACCGCCGGAGCCGCAAACGTCACTGAGCCCGTCGCTTGTTCGTCATTTGCGCCGCCTAAGGCATGCGGTCGCCGTGCGACGACTGAAAACGACACGTCTCTGAGAAGGACATCACGCCCATGACCGAAGCCGCCACCACCTGGCCCGTCCACGGCCGCATCACCGGCCCCATCGTGATGATCGGCTTCGGCTCCATCGGACGCGGCACGCTGCCGCTGATCGAGCGACACTTCGCCTACGACAAGGCCCGCTTCACGGTCATCGAGCCGTCCGACGCGCACAAGGCCCTGGCCGATCAGCACGGCCTGCGCTTCGAGCAGGTCGCGCTGACCAAGGAGAACTACCGCGAGATCCTGACGCCCCTGCTTACCGAGGGCGGCGGCCAGGGCTTCTGTGTGAACCTCTCGGTCGACACCTCGTCGCGGGCGATCATGGAGCTGTGCCGCGAACTCGGCGCCTTCTACATCGACACCGTGGCGGAGCCCTGGCCGGGCTTCTACTTCGACAAGACCAAGAGCCAGGGCGACCGCACCAACTACGCTCTGCGCCAGGAGATCCTGGACGCCCGCACCGCGAGCCCCGGCGGCATCACCGCCGTGTCGTGCTGCGGCGCCAATCCCGGCATGGTGTCGTGGTTCGTGAAGCAGGCCCTCCTCAACGTCGCCGGCGATCTCGGGCTGAAGATCTCCGAGCCGAAGGACCGCGCCGGTTGGGCCGCGCTCATGCGCGAGGTCGGCGTCAAGGGCGTCCACATCGCCGAACGCGACACCCAGCGCGCCAAGTCGGCCAAGCCCATGGGCGTCTTCGTCAACACCTGGTCGGTGGAGGGCTTCGTCTCCGAGGGCAACCAGCCGGCCGAGCTCGGCTGGGGCACCCACGAGACCTGGAAGCCGGAGAACGCCCGTGAGCAGGAGAAGGGGTCGCGCTGCGCGATCTACCTGCTCCAGCCCGGCGCCGACACCCGCGTGCGCTCCTGGACGCCGACCGCCCAGTCGCAGTTCGGCTTCCTCGTGACCCACAACGAGGCCGTCTCGATCTCCGACTACTACACGGTGCTGGAGGGCGAGCGCGCCGCCTACCGCCCGACCTGCCACTACGCCTATCACCCGGCCAACGACGCGGTCCTGTCGCTTCACGAGATGTTCGGGAACGGCGGCAAGGTGCAGGAGCAGCACCACATCCTCGACGAGACCGAGATCGTGGACGGCATCGACGAGCTCGGCGTCCTCCTCTACGGCCACGCCAAGAACGCCTACTGGTACGGCTCGCAGCTCTCCATCGAGGAGACCCGGCGCATCGCCCCCTACCAGAACGCCACGGGCCTGCAGGTCACCTCGGCGGTGCTCGCCGGCATGGTCTGGGCCCTGGAGAACCCGGAGGCCGGCATCGTCGAGGCCGACGAGATGGACTTCCGGCGCTGCCTCGAGGTGCAGACGCCGTATCTCGGCCCCGTCGTCGGGGTCTACACCGACTGGACCCCGCTGACCGGCCGCCCGGGCTTGTTCCCCGAGGACATCGACACCAGCGATCCCTGGCAGTTCCGCAACGTGCTCGTGCACGGCTGAGCCACCCTGTCGTCGCGTCCCCGGCACGGCTTCCGCGCCGGGGACGCGAGCGATGCATCGAAGCCCGTTGTGCCCGGGACTGACGGACGGCTACGATGGCGTTGCGCTGCGAGGCGCGCCATCTTCGTCTCCAGCCAGGACTGAGCCGCCCGGTGCCCCACTTCGAAGATTTCTACGCCAACAAGCTGCGCGGTTCGCTCGGGGTGACCGATGCGGAATCGGTCCTCGACCTGCGCGAGACCAATCGTCCGACCGCGGAGGCCTCCCTCGCGGACATGCTGGAACGCAGTCGCTTCGGGAAGGGCAAGACGGTGGCGATCCGCCTGGCTCCACCGCCGGAGGGCGGGGGCGAAACCCTGTTCCAGCCGATCGGGCGCCTGCTCCTCGACGCGAAGCGCAAGGGCCTCGTCGATCGCCTGCAGACCCTCCCGGCCGGCGACGGTCTCGGGTTCTACGTGGCACTATCCGGCAAGGCTGTGCGTTCCTCCGACGGATAACGTCGCGCGACCCCGGGAAACGCCTTGCTCACCCTCGGACACAACACCATCGAGCGCGTCGCTCGATTCGGCTACGGCGCCCGCGGCATCGTCTACTGCATCGTCGGGGGGCTGGCCGTGCTGGCCGCCATCGGCCAGGGCGGCCGTGCCGGCGACAGCGAGAGTGCGCTCCGCTGGGTCCTCGCCGGACCGTTCGGCGTGGTGCTCGTCGGTTTGATCGCGGCCGGGCTGCTGGGATTCGCCGTCTGGCGCTTCATCGAGGGCCTCACCGATGCCGACCGGCGCGGGACCTCGCTGAAGGGCCTGACCGTCCGGCTCGCCCATCTCCTGAGCGCCGCGATCTATACCGGCCTCGCCATCACAGCCGCGAGCCTCGCCCTCGGCCTCGGGCGCGGGGGCGGCGACGCCGCCCAGGATTGGACGGCCTGGCTTCTGGCCAAGCCCTTCGGCCTGTGGCTCGTGGGCCTGATCGGCCTCGGGGTGATGGGGGGCGGTGTCGCCTTCCTGGTCAAGGCGTTCAAGGGCGACGTCACCGATCGCCTGAAGCTCGATGCCGACCATTGCCGCTGGGCCAAGCCCGTGGGCCAGTTCGGGTACGCCGCCCGGGGCTTCGCCTTCCTGATCATCGGCGGGTTCTTCATCGCGGCGGCCTGGTATCAGGCTTCTTCGGAGGTCAAGGGTCTGGCCGGCGCCTTCGCGGCTTTGCGCGCGCAACCCTATGGCTGGGTGCTGCTCGCCATCGTGGCCGCGGGCCACTTCGCCTTCGGCGCTTTCGGCCTCATCCAGGCGCGCTTCCGCCACATCGACGCGCCGGACATCGACCAGACCGACGACGCCGTGGCCGCAGCGATTCGCGCGGTACGCTGATGCTGCTCAGGAACAAATTCAGACCCGCGTCGATTGAGGCCCCAAACTGAAGGATGCGCAGCGCCGGCAATGGATCGAGGCGGCGCGCCTGTCAGAGAGGGGAAGACATCATGCGAATTTGTTCGACGCGCCTGGTTGGCAGCCTCGTGGCCCTGGGCCTTGGCCTGTCCGCCGCTCCCGCTTTCGCCCAGGGCATCTCCATCGGTCCCGGCGGCGTCCAGGTCGATCCGGGCTACCGCCGCGGCTACGACGATCGCGGCCCGCCGCGCAGCGAGCTGACGCGCGGTGAGGCTGCCCGCATCGCCCGCCGCGAGGGTCTGGTGGATGTCGACGGCGTCGACCGCCGCGGCCCGCGCCTGATCGTCCGCGGTTCGGACCGCCGGGGCGACGACATCTCCGTCGTTCTCGACAGCCGGTCCGGCGACGTGCTCGACGTCCGCCGCTGAGCCGGCAGACCGCGAAAAACTTCGCATCGGTCGAGGCCCGGCAGGCGATCCCGGGCCTTCGTCATGTCTGGCTGCGGGCGAAGCGTTCCAGACCGTCCCGCGCTGTGCCCTCCGGCCTCCATCCCAGCGAGGCCAATCCATCCGCGCGCGCGACGAGGCTGGTCGAGAGGCGGGCATAGGCCGCCTCGTGTCCGGCCATCCGACAGGCGAGCCCCAGCAACACGGACGGCGTCGGCAGAAGGCCGGCGCCTCGTCCGAAGCCGGCCCGCAACGCCGTGACCATCTCGCCCGGCGTCAGCGGGTCGGGCTCGGCCACGATGAGCGGGCGACGCAAGGGACCGGGCGCTTCGAGCGCCACGGCAACCGCCTGCGCCAGCGATTCCACCGAGACGAGGGAGCGGCGGCCCCTGAGGCTGGCGAGGGGCAGCGGCATGGCGGAGCGCGCCAGTTGCAGAAGGGTCGCGACGTTGCCCTTCACGCCGGCGCCATAGACCAGCACGGGGCGCAGGGCGACCCAATCGAGCCCCGTCTCGGCCAGGGCCGCCTCGGCCGCGAGCTTCGAGCGCCCGTAGGCGTCGGTCGGGGCGGCCAGATCGGACTCCGTCACGATCCCGGCCGCCGAGATCCCGGTCTGCGCCCGGATCGAGGACAGGAAGACGAAGCGTTGGACCCGGGCGCGAACCGCGGCCTCGGCGAGCCGCAGGGTCGCTTCCGTATTGGACGACCGGAAATCGTCCTCGGGCGTGCCCGACATGGTCAGCGACAATCCGGCGGAATGCACCACCGCGTCGACGCCTGCGAGGGCCGCGGCCATGTTCATCGGCCGGGTCAGGTCGCCGACGACGGCGCTGCTCGCGCCCTCCGCGACCTCGACAGGCCGACGGAGCAGGATGCGCACCCGAAAGCCGCGCTGCGACAGGCTTCGCAGCAGGTGCCGCCCGATGAAGCCCGTGGCGCCGGTGAGTGCGATCAGCGGCCCACCCATGGGACGAACCCCTCCTACGGCAGCAGCGCCGTGACCTCGATCTCGACCTTCATCTCGGGACGCAGCGGGCCGGCGACGACCACGATCGTGGCGGCGGCCCGGATCTCGGCCAGGATCCGGCCGCAGACCCCGAGTACCGCCTCGGCCTCCGTTCGATCCGTCACGTAGTGGGTAGCCCGCACGATGTCCGCGAGCCCGGCCCCGGCCTGCCCCAGGACGTCGCCGATGGTGCGCCAGCAGGCCTCGGCCTGGTCGGCCGCCGAGACCGGCATCGTCATCGTGGCATAGTCGTAGCCGGTGGTGTCGGCCACGAAGATGAAGCCGCCTTGCACCACGACGCGGGAATAGCCGTAGGCCGACTCGAAGGGCGAGCCGGAGTCGATCAGGCGCCGTGTGCTCATCCGCGTCGCAGCGCCTCCAGAACCTTGGCCCCTGGCCGGCCGGTGGGCGGCATGCCGAGGCTGCGCTCGACCTCCTTGATGGCGTCGCGGGTCTTGGACCCGACCTTGCCGTCCGGCTCGCCGACGTCGAAGCCGCGCTTGGTCAGGCGGGCCTGCAGGTCGCGGCGCTCGGCCCGCGACAGCGGCGGATCGTCGGTGGGCCAGTCGGCCTGGATGCCGCCGCGACCGCGGAGGCGGTCGGAAAGCACCGCGATTGCGAGGCCGTAGGATTCGGCGGCGTTGTAGGAATAGAGCGCGTCGAAGTTCTTCGTCACCAGGAAGGCCGGTCCGTCGATGCCGGCCGGAAGCAGGATACCGGCAGGTCCCTCGCCCGAGAGTGGACGGCCGTCGATGCGGGTGACGCCGAGGGAGGCCCAGTGGGCGATTGCCTTCTTGTTCTTACGCCCCGCCGCGCCGGCACTGAAGCCGCGCGGCACCTTCACCTCGTAACCCCAGGGCTGGCCGTTGTTCCACTTGGCCACGCGCAGGAAGTTCGCCGTGGAGGCGACCGCGTCCGGCACCGAATCGACGAGGTCGCGGCGCCCGTCGCCGTCCCCGTCGACGGCGAGGCGCTGATAGGTTGTGGGCATGAACTGGGTCTGCCCGAAGGCGCCGGCCCAGGAGCCGTTCAACCGGGAGGGATCGATATCGCCGCGCTCGATGATCTTCAGGGTCGCCATCAGCTCGCCCTTGAAGAACTCCTTCCGGCGATGATTGGCGCAGATCAGGGTGGCGAAGGACTGCACCAGCGGCATCTTGCCGAGGTTCTTCCCGAAGTTCGACTCGACGCCCCAGACCGCCGCGATGGTGTGCCGGTCGACGCCGTAGCGAGCCTCCGCATTGGCCAAGGCCTGCGCGTGCTGGCGCATGGCGGCCTTGCCGTCGTCGACGCGCTCCTCGTCCACGAGGGCGGCCATGTAGTCCCAGATCGGCGTCTTGAACTCGGGCTGAGCCTGAGAGAGTTCCAGCACCTTCTCGTCGTAGGTGATCCCGGCCGTCGCCGCCCGGAAGGTCTGGGCCGAGATGCCCTGCGCGGCGGCCTGCGCCTGCAGGCTGCCGAGGCAATCCTGGAAGTCGGCCCGGGCCGGGGCGCAGATCGCCAGGAGGGCCGCGGCCGCTCCGCAGGAGAGGGTCGCCGTCTTACCCGATCGGCCGAATGCCATCGTGTTCTCCGCCAATGCGTTCGTCGAAACTGTGATCGCCGATTCAGGCGATACCAGGGTTAACGAACGGTTGAGGCCGGAGCGGAATGCTCCGGGGCGGTCGCCCTCCGGACCCGGCCACCCCGAGCCCAACCGCGCTGCGATCGAGCGGAGGGCCGGGTTCGCCCGAATTCAGGCGAAGCCGCGCGCGGCGAGCTTCTCTTCGTAGGCGTCGATGGCGGGCGCCCGCTTCAGGGTCAGGCCGATCTCGTCGAGGCCGTTCAGGAGGCTCTCCTTGCGGCCGGGATCGATGTCGAAGTGCAGGGTGCCGCCGTCGGGCCCCTTGATGGTCTGGGCCTCGAGATCCACCGACAGGGTCGCGTTGGAGCCACGCTCCGCATCCTCGAACAGCTTCTCCAGGTCTTCCGGCGAGACCGTGATCGCCAGAATGCCGTTCTTGGCGCAGTTGTTGAAGAAGATGTCGGCGAAACTCGTGGAGATGACGCAACGGATGCCGAAATCGGTCAGGGCCCAGGGCGCGTGCTCGCGCGACGAGCCGCAGCCGAAATTGTCGCCGACCACGAGGATCCTGGCGTTGCGGTAGGCCGGCTTGTTCAGGACGAAATCCGGGTTCTCGGAGCCGTCGTCGTGGTAGCGCATTTCCGAGAACAGGCCCTTGCCGAGGCCGGTGCGCTTGATGGTCTTGAGATACTGCTTCGGGATGATCCGGTCGGTGTCGACGTTGATGATCCGCATGGGCGCCGCGACGCCCTCCAGGGTGGTGAATTTTTCCATGATGCCGGTAGCCGTGGTCTCGCGATGCGCGGCGGCCTCTCCCAGGAACGGTCGGGGCGTCGCGCTTGGGCGATATCTAACAGCCAGGGGGCGCCCCTGAAAGACGGCGTCCGCGCGTCTCGCGATCGTCGCGCATCGCGCGTATGCTCCCTGTTCGGCACGACACGAGGGGCGGCGATGACCGAGACCACCAACCAGTTCAAGAAAGCGCCCAAGCGCAAGAAGGAGAAAGCGCGTTCGGTGACAGTGTCGCCCGAGATGCGCCAAGCCTACGCGGACCTGATCAAGCAGAAGGAAGAGCGTGAGGAATACGCAAAACACCTGCCCTCCGAGAAGGGCAGGTGAGGGTCGCTCCGAGCCCGCCCGCCGAAACGGGCAGGCCGTGACGGCTTCCGCCGCCTAGCGCTTTCCGGCCTCGATCACGTCCTCGACCGTGCGCAGGCCGGCGCGGGGCGCGTTGACAAGGCAGGCCATGTTGCCCGGGGCGTGCTGGTTCTTCCACATCTTGGTGTGGGCCTGGGGGATCTTCTCCCAGGGGAAGACCTCGCTCATGCACGGGTCGATGCGCTGGTCGAGGACGAACTGGTTGGCGGCCGAGGCCTGCTTCAGGTGGGCGAAGTGCGAGCCCTGGATGCGCTTCTGGCGCATCCAGACGTAGCGGGCGTCGAAGGTGATGTTGAAGCCCGTGGTGCCGGCACAGAACACGATCATGCCGCCGCGCTTGGCCACCAGGGTCGAGACCGGGAAGGTCGACTCGCCCGGATGCTCGAACACGATGTCGACGTCGTTGCCCTTGCCGGTGATGTCCCAGATCGCCTTGCCGAACTTGCGGGCTTCCTTGAGCCAGGTGTTGTACTCAGGCGAGTTAACCTTCGGCAGCTGGCCCCAGCAGTCGAATTCCTTGCGGTTGATCACGCCCTTGGCGCCCAGGCTCATGACGTAGTCGCGCTTGGAATCGTCGGAGATCACCGCGATGGCGTTGGCGCCCGAGGCGGCGCAGAGCTGCACGGCGAACACGCCGAGACCGCCCGAGGCGCCCCAGACCAGGACGTTCTGGCCCGGGCGCACGGTATGCGGGGCGTGACCGAACAGCATCCGGTAGGCGGTGGCGAGGGTCAGCGTGTAGCAGGCCGCCTCCTCCCAGGTCAGGTGCTTGGGGCGCACCATGAGCTGGCGCGACTGCACCCGGCAGAACTGGGCGAAGGAGCCGTCGCCGGTCTCGTAACCCCAGATGCGCTGGGATGGGGAGAACATCGGGTCGCCGCCGTTGCACTCCTCGTCGTCGCCGTCGTCGCGGTTGCAGTGGACGATGACCTCGTCGCCGACCTTCCAGCGCTTCACCTTGGCGCCGACCTTCCAGACGATGCCGGAGGCGTCCGAGCCGGCGATGTGGTACTCGCCCTTGTGCACGTCGAAGGGCGAGATCGGCTCGCCGAGGCCCGCCCAGACGCCGTTGTAGTTCACGCCGGCGGCCATGACGTAGACCAGGACCTCGTCGTCGCCGATCTCCCAGACGGGCAGAACCTCGAGCTGGTGCGACTGCTCGGGCGGCCCGTGCCGCTCGCGCCGGATCGCCCAGGCGTACATCTTCGCCGGCACGTGTCCGAGGGGCGGCACTTCGCCCATCTCGTACAGGTCCTTCAGTTCCGTCGTGCTCGACGCAGCGCTCGCGGCCATCTTGGCTCTCCCCGTCACTTCTTGTGCTGCTCGCTATATCGGCGAACCGAGAGCCGTCCAAGAGCCCGAACCGCCAAGAATCTTTTCGGCTGAGGCCAAGAAACCTTCACGCCCACAAGAAGAGGCCGCTTCTTGAGCCGACGGCATCCTGTATTCAATATTCTCGTGATGCACCGGGCCTTTAGCGCCCTTCGTACACAGGCTTATCTGCCCGTGGCCCACCTCCCGACGATCTGCCGCCCGCGGCAGCGCCGCGATACGGCCCGACGCTGGCTTGTACCAATGTCCAATTCGCGGATGTGCGACGGGGCTACCCGACCCACCCAGCTTTGCGAAGTTGTCCACAGGTCGCTGGGACCGTCCCCGGAAGGCCGGGCTGCGGCACCAGGGTTGGACCGCACGGTCCCCCCAATGGGCGGCACGTTTCCGTGAGTTCGAGGGCGTCGACGAGACCGCGCAGACCTGGGCTGCCGCGGATGGTCTTTGGTGCTGATGACGTGGCGAACGCGCTTCGCTAGGGTGCGCCGCAAGTGATCGACAGCAGTCAAATGCAATTTGAGATCACATCAAATTCAGTCTTGAGGGAGTGTTCCGGGATGAGCGGACAGGCAGCGGTCGCCGAGACCAAGCGCGACAAGCCGTGGATCATCCGCACCTATGCGGGCCATTCCAATGCCAAGGAGTCGAACGCGCTCTATCGCGGCAACCTGGCCAAGGGACAGACCGGCCTCTCGGTGGCCTTCGATCTGCCGACCCAGACCGGCTACGACCCCGACCACGAGCTCGCCCGGGGGGAAGTCGGCAAGGTCGGCGTGTCGATCGCGCATCTCGGCGACATGCGGACCCTGTTCGACCAGATTCCGCTGCAGCAGATGAACACCTCGATGACGATCAACGCCACGGCGCCGTGGCTGCTGTCGCTCTATCTCGCGGTAGCCGAGGAGCAGGGCGCGCCGTTCGCAGGGCTTCAGGGCACCACCCAGAACGACATCATCAAGGAATACCTCTCGCGGGGCACCTACGTGTTCCCGCCCGCGCCGTCCCTCCGGCTGACCAAGGACGTGATTCTGTTCACGACCAAGGAAGTGCCGAAGTGGAACCCGATGAACGTCTGCTCCTACCATCTGCAGGAGGCCGGGGCGACGCCGGTGCAGGAACTGTCCTACGCGCTCGCCATCGCCATCGCGGTGCTCGACACCGTGCGCGACGACCCCGATTTCGACGAGGCCAGCTTCGCCGACGTGTTCAGCCGGATCTCGTTCTTCGTGAACGCGGGCATGCGGTTCGTCACCGAGATCTGCAAGATGCGGGCGTTCTCCGAGCTTTGGGATGAGATCGCCCAGGAGCGCTACGGCATCACCGATCCGAAGAAGCGGATCTTCCGCTACGGCGTTCAGGTGAACTCGCTCGGACTGACCGAGCAGCAGCCCGAGAACAACGTCCACCGCATCCTCATCGAGATGCTCGCCGTGACCCTGTCGAAGCGGGCGCGCGCCCGCGCCGTGCAGCTGCCGGCCTGGAACGAGGCCCTCGGCCTGCCGCGCCCCTGGGACCAGCAATGGTCGATGCGCATGCAGCAGATCCTCGCCTTCGAGACCGACCTCCTGGAATACGACGACATCTTCGACGGCTCGAAGGTCATCGACGCCAAGGTCGAGGCCCTGAAGGCCGAGACCCGTCAGGCTCTCGAAGAGATCGGCGGCATCGGTGGCGCCGTGGCGGCGGTTGAGACCGGCGCCCTCAAGCGCGCCCTGGTGGAATCCAACGCCCGGCGCATCTCGGCCATCGAGGCCGGCGATCAGGTCGTGGTCGGCGTGAACAAGTTCCAGGCCGGCGAACCCTCGCCCCTCACCGCCGGCGAGGGCGCGATCTTCACCGTCTCCGAGACGGTGGAGATGGAGGCCGAGCAGCGCATCCGCGAGTGGCGGTCCAAGCGCGACGGCAAGGCGGTGGAGACCGCCCTCGACGCGCTCGAGGCTGCGGCGCGCTCGGGCGCCAACATCATGCCGGTCTCGATCGCGGCGGCGAAGGCCGGCGTCACCACCGGCGAGTGGGGCGAGCGCCTGCGCCAGGTCTTCGGCGAGTACCGCGCCCCCACCGGCGTCACCCTGGAGACCATCTCCTCGGGGGCGGCCCAGGACGCCAAGCTCCTGATCGCCGATCTCGGCGAGCGTCTCGGCGAGACCCCGAAGCTGGTGGTCGGCAAGCCCGGCCTCGACGGCCATTCCAACGGCGCCGAGCAGATCGCGCTGCGCGCCCGCGACGTCGGCTTCGACGTGACCTACGACGGCATCCGCCAGACCCCGGCCGAGATCGTCGCCAAGGCCAAGTCGACCGGTGCCCACGTGGTCGGCCTGTCCATCCTCTCGGGCAGCCACGTGCCGCTGGTGCGGGACGTCCGGGCCAAGATGCGCGAGGCCGGCCTCGACCACATCCCGCTGGTGGTCGGCGGCATCATCTCGCCCGACGACGAACTGGTGCTCAAGAACATGGGCGTCACGGCGGTCTACACCCCGAAGGACTACGTCCTCGACACCATCATGGTGGGCATCGCCAAGGTGGTGGAGCGCGCACTCGACAAGCGCGCCGCCGAGCAGGCCGATGCCAAGGCCGGCATCGCGGGCGCGACCCCGCGCGGCGACACGTCTGAAAAGGTGTTCTGACGAACCACGCTCACGCGACGCCGTCCTGCATGACGCAGAGGGCGTCGCGCTCCGGGCGCGCCCGGATGGGAGCGTGATCGCTCCCGGCGTCGCGGGGCGACGGCGGTCGGCCCTCCGCCCGTCAGGCCTTGCCCACGTAGCGGTCGCGCCCCGCGCCCAGGCTGCACAGGAAGGCGCCGGCCGCGATGGTGCAGAACAGGGCCGTCGAGGCGGCCCAGGTGCCCGTCAGATCGTGCGCCAGCCCGAAGCTCAAGGGCCCGAGGGACGCCACCGTATAGCCGACGCTCTGGGACATCGCCGCGAGGCTGCCGGCGGTGGCCGGATCGCGGGCGCGCAGGACGATGATCGTGAGGCCGAGGCCGAAAAGGCCGCCGAGGCCGGCTCCGAGCAGCATCCCGATCGGCAGGGCCCAGGCGAGCGGGCCGTAGACCAGGGCGACGAGGGCCAGCACGCAGAGGGCGAGCAGGCCCGCCGCGAAGCCCCGCTGATCGCGGACCCGGGCCGCGAAGGACGGCACCAGGAGCGCGGCCGGCGCCTGCCCGATGCTCATCAGCGAGGACACGAAGCCCGCTTCCACCGCGCTGAGCCCCCGATCGTGCAGCACCAGGGGCAGCCAGCCGAACATGATGTAGGCCAGCGACGATTGCAGGCCCATGAAGCCGGTGACCTGCCACGCGAGACGATCGCGCCATAGGGAGATCCGCCGCGCCGCGCCGGGGGCGGTCTCGGGTGCCCGGGCGAAGGGGGCCCAGGCGAGGGTGGCCGCCAGGGCGGGTACACCCCAGAGGGCGAGCGCGGCGGGCCAGCCGCCGAGCCCGTCGGCGAGGGGCACCGACAGGCCTGCGCCCGCCGCGGCGCCGAGGCAGAGCACCATGGTGTAGAGACCGGTGACGACGCCCGTCAGGCCCGGGAAGTCGCGCTTGAACAGGCCCGGCAGCAGCACGCCCGAGAGACCGATCCCAAGGGCGGCGAGGCAGGCGCCAATGAAGAGCGGTCCCAGCCCCCCGAGGCCGCGCAGGCCGGAGCCGAGGGCGACCACCGCCACGGCGAGGAGCACGCCGCGATCGGAGCCGAGGCGCCGCATCACCCAGGGGCCGAGGGTGCAGGCGAGGCCGATGCAGAGCACCGGTAGCGTGGTGAGCAGCGCCGCCCCGGCCGCACTCAGGGCCGTTTCGGCCCGGATGCGCTCGAGGAGCGGGCCGACGGTCGTCAGGGCCGGACGCATGTTGAAGGCGACCAGCATGATGCCGAGACCGAGCAGGATCGGGCGGGCCGTGATCCGCAGGGTGGTCTTCACGCGCTTCGCCGCCGTGCCGCCAGGAGGGTCAGGAAGCATCCGACCCAGACTAGTCCGAAGGGCAGGTCGCCGAGGCGGGCATAGAAGGTCCGGCCCGGCAGGCGCGCCGGAAGATCGGCGTCGAGGACGCCCTCGACGCCCAGCGGCAGGCTGGCGGTGATCCGGCCATGGGCGTCGATCACGGCCGAGATGCCGGTATTGGCGTCGCGGACCAGGGGGAGCCCTTCCTCCACGGCGCGCAGACGCGCCTGGGCGAGGTGCTGGCGCGGCCCCGGCGTGTCGCCGAACCAGGCGTCGTTGGTGAGGTTGAGGATCAGCCCCGGCACCGGCGGCGGACCGTTCGCCGTCGCGCCGGGCACGATCGCCCCCGGAAAGATCGCCTCGTAGCAGATCGTCGCCGCCACCGGCGGCAGGCCCGGCACGGTCATGATCCGCTGGGTCGCCCGGTCACCCGCCGTGAAGCCCCCCGGAATCGAGACGAACTGCCGGATGTGCAGGGCGCGCAGGGTCGCGTCGAGGGGGCCCGGCAGGTACTCGCCGAAGGGGACCAGATGAACCTTGTCGTAGATATCGCCGAATTTCGGTCCGGCGGAGAGCGTCAGGATGCTGTTGAAGAAGCGCGGTCGCTCGTCGCCCACCGGCACCTCGGCCCGGGCCGCGCCGGTGATGAGCTGCTTGCCCGGCGGGAACGCGGCGGCGATCCGGGCCAGGGCCTCGGGGTCGCGCTGGATCAGGAACGGGAAGGCGGATTCCGGCCAGATCACGTGGGTGACGTCGGCGATGCCGGTGCGGTCGGGCGCGGCGGCGCGGTCGCTGAGCTCGAGGTAGCGGTCGAGGATGTCCTGACGGTTCTCGGGCCGGAACTTGGCGTCCTGGTTCAGGTTCGGCTGGACGAGGCGCAGGCGCACGCCCTGGACCACCGGATCCGCGGCGGCCGGCACCCGCCGGGCGCCGAAACCCGCGAGCCCCGCGAGGGCGAGAGCGGCGAGGCCGAGGGGAACGAAGCGGCCGCGCCACGTCTCGGCGACCGCCAGGGTCGCGGGCGCGGCCGCGACGAGGATCGCCAGGACGGTCAGGCCGTAGAGGCCGACCACGGCCGCGCCCTGCATCAGCCAGAGGTTCTGGCCGAGCGCCATGCCCAAGGTGTTCCAGGGGAAGCCGGTGAAGAGATGCCCGCGCAGCCACTCGCAGGCGGAGAGGCCGAGCGCGAGGCTGACGAGGCGCAGCGCCCCCCGCGACCAGAGCAGGCGGGCCAGCGCGAAGCCGAAGGCGTAGAACAGGGCGAGCACCGCCGGCAGGCCGACGACGCCGAGGGGCAGGGCCCAGAGGAATTCCTCGGCCTCCACCAGGAAAGCGGAGCCGAGCCACCACAGGCCGGCGGTGAGGTAGCCGAAGCCCC
Organism: Methylobacterium sp. Leaf88; assembly: GCF_001422795.1. NCBI lineage: Bacteria > Pseudomonadati > Pseudomonadota > Alphaproteobacteria > Hyphomicrobiales > Methylobacteriaceae > Methylobacterium > Methylobacterium sp. Leaf88. The sequence continues at coordinate 439,365 of NZ_LMMK01000012.1, forward strand.
AGGCCCAGCCGATCACTGCGCTCGCGAGAACCGCGCCGCGGGTGGCCCGGCGCCCCGTGGCAGCTCCGTCGACGAGCCAGACGGCGACGCTCAGGGAGACCACGAGGGCGGGGAACAGCCCGAAGGGCGGCATGGCGAGGGCGCCCAGCGCGCCGGAGGCCATCGCGACGGCGAGGCGGCGCCAGCCGGCGGTCAGCATGACCCACTGGGCCAGGGCGGCAAGCGGTCCCGTCGCCGGACCGCGCCCGGCGCGGTCCGCGAGGATCGAGGTCATGCCGACTCCGTCACGCGGCCGGCGATTCGGGCGCGGGCTTCGGGGCGGGCAGCGCCAGGGGCACCACCGCGGTGATGCGGGCGTCGCCGCGCTGCAGGCGCAGGCGCTTCACCCGGCGCGGATCGGCGTCGAGCACCTCGAATTCGAGATCGCCCGGCCCGCTGATGAGCTCGCCCCTGGAGGGCACCCGCCCGGCGAGGGTCACGATCAGACCGCCGATGGTGTCGATCTCCTCGGCCATCTCCCCGACGGCCGCTACGAGGTCGACACCGCTCGCGGCCGAGACCTCGGCGAGGCCGGCCCGGGCATCGGCCACGAAGACTTCGCCCTCCCCGTCGACGCGCTGGACGAGGTGTCCCTCGGCGACGTCGTGCTCGTCCTCGATGTCGCCCACCACCACCTCGATCAGATCCTCGATCGAGATCAGGCCGTCGGTGCCGCCGTACTCATCGATGACGAGGGCCATGTGGGTGCGGGTCGCCTGCATCCGCACCAGAAGGTCGATGGCCGGCATCGAGGGCGGCACGAACAGCACGGGGCGCTGGATGCGGGTGGCGGCCAGGGTGGCCGAAAGGTCGACATTGGCGAGGTTGAGGGTGCGCAGGGCCCGCGCGCCCCGCCGCGCCCGGGGCGGCAGCACGGGGGCGGCCTCGCCCTCGGTCGCCGGGGCCGCGGGCGGCGTGCGACGGCTGCCGGCCTCGGCCCGGGCCGCGATGTGGTCGACGAAGTCGCGGATGTGGACCATGCCGCGGGGGTCGTCGAGGGTCTCGCCGTAGACCGGCAGGCGCGAATGCCCGGCCGTGCGGAAAAGCTTCAGGAGATCGCCGAGGCTGGTCTCCATCGACACCGCGACGATGTCGGCCCGGGGGATCATCACGTCGTCGACCCGCACCTTGTGCAGGCCGAGGACGTTCTTGAGCATGGCGCGTTCGAGGGGCGAGAACGCGTTCTCGCCGGTGTCGGGCTCGGCCAGCGCGTCCTCGATGTCGTCGCGCAGCGAATCGCGTGGACGAAGGTGGAAGACGTGCAAAAGGCGGTCGTACCAGGGCTCGCGGGCCTGGCTCTCACCGTCGCCGGAACTGGGCGCGGCCTGGGCCGCGCCGCGACTTCGATCGTTTGTCATGTCTCTCTGATCTGGAGTGTCAGGCGGGATCGCCGCTCACGGGGCCGCTCGCTCGGCAGGCGGTTCTGCCGAAGAGGGGTCGGGCGCATAGGGATCGGGCACGCCGAGGGTACGGAGGGCCGCGACCTCCAGGGCTTCCATCGCGTCGGCATCCGCCTCGCCGGTCTCGTGGTCCTGACCAAGGAGGTGAAGGGTGCCATGGACGAGGAGATGGGCCAGATGATCGCTGAGCGGCTTCGATTGCTCCGCACTTTCGCGCAGCATCGTGTCATACGCAAGAACCACGTCGCCCAGGGGCACTGGCATGCCCGCATGGGCGGGTTGCGCCGGCGCCGGGAAGGACAGCACGTTGGTGGGCTTGTCCTTGCCGCGCCAGGTCCGGTTCAGGTCCTGAACCACCGCGTCGGTGGCCAGCAGGATGCTGATCTCGACCGGCCCCTCGGGCGGCGCGGGGGCCACGGCGAGGCCGGCCTCGACGGCCCGAATCACGAAGGCTTCGAGGTCGGGCGCGACGCTCTCCCAGCGCGGGTCCTCGATCGCGACGTCGATCTCCGCCTCGCCGGCGGGGCCGGCGCTCACGACAGCGGCCTCCGGCGCGAGACCGTCTGGCGGTCGGCGTCGCCCTCCCCGTGGGCCGCGGTCTCGTAGGCGGTGACGATGCGGCGCACGAGGTCGTGGCGCACCACGTCGACGTCCCGGAAGGTGATGCGGCCGATGCCCTCGACGCCGTCGAGGACGCGCACCGCCTCGACGAGGCCGGATTTCTGGCCCGGCGGCAGGTCGATCTGGCTCGGATCGCCGGTGATGATCATGCGGGAATTCTCACCGAGGCGGGTGAGAAACATCTTCATCTGCATGGACGTGGTGTTCTGCGCCTCGTCGAGGAGCACCACGGCGTTGGTCAGGGTGCGGCCGCGCATGAAGGCGAGGGGCGCGATCTCGATGACGCCGGTCTGCAGGCCGCGGTCGACGTGGCGGGCCTCCATGAAGTCGTAGAGGGCGTCGTAGATCGGCCGCAGGTACGGGTCGACCTTCTCGCGCATGTCGCCGGGGAGAAAGCCGAGACGCTCGCCGGCCTCCACGGCGGGGCGCGACAGGATCAGGCGCTCCACGTGCCCCTGTTCCAGCAGCGACACGGCGTAGCCCACGGCGAGCCAGGTCTTGCCGGTGCCGGCCGGCCCTTCGGCGAAGACGAGCTCGTGGCTGCGCAGGGCCTTGATGTAGGCGTCCTGCGCTGCGTTGCGGGCACGCACCGCGCCGCGCTTGCGGGTGGCGAGCTGGTCGAACACGGCTCGGTCGGGCTCGGCGCTGACCTCCGCCGCCGGGAACAGGTTGCCCTGCTGCGTCGTCTCGTGGATCGCCCCGTCCACGTCGCCGAGGGTCAGGGGCAGGCCGCTCGCCTTCACCCGGGCATAGAGCCGCTCAAACACCTTGCGGGCCTTCTCGGCCGCCTCGACGCCGCCCTTGACCACGAGGTGGTTACCGAGCGCGGTGGCGGTCACGGCCAGGCGCCGTTCGATATGCGCGACGTTCTGGTCGTACTGGCCGAAGACCAGGCTCGCGAGTCGATTGTCGTCGAAGGTCAGGGAGACCTCCTCGGTCTCGACCAGGCCCTCGATCCGCGCCGCCGGGCCGCGCCCGCGCAACGCGCCACCGCGTCCACTCGACCCTTCAGATCCCGGCACGCCGTCGTCCTTCATTCATTACAGGAGGTCCGCGCCGACCGTCCGAGGCCGCATCGCATCGCAGACGATTCCGAGATGGTCGCCCGGGGCGCGCCGGACAGGGGCGGATCGGCGCGGCGTATCGACCGACGGGGCCGGAACGCGCCCTCAAGCCGCCGCCGCCGTGCCGCCGAGGGCCTCGCCGAACAGGCTGTTCGAGCCGGCGCGGATCACCCGCACCGGAACGACGGTGCCGATGGTGGAGGCCGGCGCGTCGAACTGGACCGGCAGGAGATGGGGCGTCTTGCCGGCGACCTGGCCGGGATGGCGTCCGGCCTTCTCCACCAGCACCTCGACCACGTGCCCCACCGCGGCCGCGTTGAAGGCGTGGCGCTGCGCGTCGAGGAGGGCCTGGAGCGCGGCGAGGCGCTCGGACTTCACGGCTTCCGGCACGGCATCGGCGCTGTCGGCCGCCGGGGTACCGGGGCGCGGGCTGTACTTGAAGGAGAAGGCGCTGGCGAAGCTGATCTCACGCACCAGCCGCATCGTGTCCTCGAACTCGGCGTCCGTCTCACCGGGGAAGCCGACGATGAAGTCGGAGGACAGGGCGATATCGGGCCGGGCCGCGCGCACGCGCTCGATGATTCGGCGATAGGCGTCGCCGGTATGCTTGCGATTCATCGCCTTGAGCACCCGGTCGGAGCCCGACTGCACCGGCAGGTGCAGGTAGGGCATCAGGGCCGGCAGGATGCCGTGGGCGGCGATGAGGTCGTCGTCCATGTCGTTGGGATGGCTGGTGGTGTAGCGCAGGCGCAGGAGGCCCGGGAGGCGCTCCAGGGCGCGCATCAGCGCCGGCAGGGTCGCGCTCCCGCCGTCCTGGCCCAGGCCATGATAGGCGTTCACGTTCTGACCGATGAGGGTGATCTCGCGGACGCCGCCGCGCACCAGCTTCTCGGCCTCGGCCAGGATCGCGTCCACGGAACGCGAGACCTCGGCGCCGCGGGTATAGGGCACGACGCAGAAGGCGCAGAACTTGTCGCAGCCCTCCTGCACGGTGAGGAAGGCCGTGACCCCGTGGGTGCGGCGGGCCGGCAGGTGGTCGAACTTGTCCTCGACCGGAAACTCAGTGTCGACCACGCGCTTCGTGGCCGAGCGCGCCAGCAGGTCCGGCAGGCGGTGATAGTTCTGCGGGCCGACCACCACGTCGACGGTGGGGGCGCGGGCCAGGATCTCGGCCCCTTCCGCCTGGGCGACGCAGCCGGCGACGACGATCCGGGTCTCGTGCCCGGCCTCGGCCCGCTCACCCTTGAGCACCCGCAGCCGGCCGAGCTCGGAATAGACCTTGTCGGCGGCCTTTTCGCGGATGTGGCAGGTGTTCAGGATGACGACGTCCGCCTCCTCCACCGCGTCGGTCGCCGCATAGCCCTCGGCACCCAGCACGTCCGCCATCCGGGCGGCGTCGTAGGCGTTCATCTGGCAGCCGTAGGATTTGACGTAGGCTTTCTTCAACGGTCCGATTCCGGTGACAGCACTTCCGCGCCGCGCATAGCACGGTTCGTCTGCGGCGTCGCGATCCCTCGCCCCTGCGATGCGCCATCCTTGATGCCGGGGCGTATCCGGGGACCCGACCAGACCGGCCCCAGGGGTGGCCGGCCGGTGACGCCGCGCTGGAGTGCGGCGCGCACCGAGGCCTCCGCCAGGGCGGTGGCGCGCTTGCGATCCGTGCCGGCCTCGACGGCGATCGGCGCGCCCCAGACCACGTGGACGTCGATGGGGCCGCCGTCGAAGAAGGCGGCGAGATGGGGCGCCAGCTCCATGTCCCCGTACCAGGCCACCTCCGGGCGCTGATGGCGGACGAGCGGCAGGCCGTTGCGGCGGGGATAGGTGATGGCGAGCGGCTGGACCCGGATGCGGGCGGGGCCCTCCCCGGCGACCGCCGCGCGGGCGGCGCCGACCAGCGAGGAGCGGAACGGCAGCAGCCGGGTGCCGTCCCCGGTGGTGCCCTCCGCGAAGAGCACGATGAGGTCGCCGCGGCCGAGGCGCTGCGCCACCGTGGCGTTGACGGCGGCGGTGTCGGCCCGGCGCGCCCGGTCGATGAACACCGTGCGCTGCAGCCGCGCCAGGGTCCCGATGACGGGCCAGCCGGCGATCTCGGACTTCGCCACGAAGGACAGCGGCCGCAGGGAGCCCAGGACGATGATGTCGAGCCAGGAGACGTGGTTCGCCAGCACGAGCGCCGGTTCGCCCGCCGCCGGCGGCGAGCCGCTCTGGGTCACCCGCAGGCCGAACAGGGCGACGAACACCTGGTGGAACAGCACCGGCATCCAGGCCGCGATCCGGCCGCGTCCAAAGCGCAGGCTGAGGAGGTGAGGCCCCACGATGACGAGGAAGGCCACGGCGCAGAGCGCCAGGCGGCAATACGCGCCGAGGCGGGACATCGGCTGGCTAGCGCGCGCCGGGTGGCGTCACGCCAGCACCGCCGTCATGGTCAGGGCCGTCGCGCGGGTTCCGTCGGCCCGGGTGTAGTACCCCGTCCGCTCGCCCACCTGCCGGAAGCCGTGGCGCGCGTAGAGCTTCAGGGCCGGCGCGTTGCCCTCGTCGACCTCGAGATGGACCGTCCGGACGCCGGACTGAACGAGGTGCTCGAGATGGGCGGCGACGAGCTTGTGCGAGAGGCCGCCGCCGCGGGCGGCGGGCGCCAGCACGACGGTGAGGATCTCGGCCTCGTCGGCCACCCGGCGCGACAGGACGAAGCCCTGGATCGCACCGTTCTTCCACAGGGCATGCGCCTCGGTCGAGCGCTCGCACAGCATACGCTCGAACTCGTACGCGTCCCAGGGCCGCGCGAAGGCGGTGGCGTGGATGCGCGCCAGGGCCCGCGCCTGGCCGGAATCCCGCAGCAGCGTGACGTAGGGCGCCGTGCCCCAGGCTTCCCACCAGGCGGACCAGATCTCGAAGGGCCAGAACGGCGTCAGCGAACGGGTCATCGGCGGGCGAGCCTCGCGTGGTCTTGCGGCTGGGCGTCGGGACCGCGGAGGTAGAGGGGACGCGCCAGCGCCTGGGCGGGGTCCGCCAGCATGCCGAGCGAGGCGACCCAGGCGATCTCGGCCGCGCCGGTGCCGGCGACCGCCACGTCGAGGCCCCGGGCCTTCGCCGCCTGGGCGACCAGGGGCGCGCCGGAGCCGACGAGGGTGACGACGCCGTCGAGCATCGCCGCCGCCTCGGTCACCGGGAGGTGGCTCGGCGGCACGACGATCCCGTCCGTCATGCTCATCGCCTGAAGGTAGACCGATCCGTGCCGGGCATCGATCGCGGCCACGATCAGGCCCTCGCCGTTCTGGGCGAGCAGGGGCGCCAGCAGGGCCGACAGGGTCGTGACGCCGACCACGGGGATGCCGGTGGCCAGCCCCACGGCCCGGGCGGCCGAGAGCCCCACCCGCAGGCCCGTGTAGCTGCCCGGCCCGACCGTCACGGCGACGCGGTCCAGGGCCTCGAAGCCGCCCTCGGCCCGGGCGACGACCCGCTCGATCATCGGCAGCAGCGCCTCCGCATGGCCGCGGCCGAGGACCATCGACTCGTGCGCGAGGAGATCGTCGGTCGAATCCGAGGCGATGCAGACGGAACAGGCGTCGAGCGCCGTGTCGATGGCGAGGATACGCAAACTCACTCCCGATCGTGCCACACCCCCGGACCGCGCGAAGGCGTCCGGGGCCACGACTTTAAGACAAAAACGGCCGCTCCGTCAGGGCGGAGCGGCCATCGTGGAGAAATTCGGGCGAACCTGTTGCGGCTTTGCGTCGGCCCGCCGGAATGTCGGGCCTCAGATCGCCTGGACTTCGCGGATCTCCGGCAGGAAGTGGCGGAACAGGTTCTGCACGCCGTTGCGCAGGGTCGCGGTGGAAGACGGGCAGCCCGAGCAGGCGCCCTTCATCTCCAGGTAGACCACGCCTTCCTTGTAGCCCCGGAAGGTGATGTCGCCGCCATCGCTGGCCACGGCGGGGCGCACGCGGGTCTCGAGCAAGTCCTTGATCGTCTCGACGGTCTCGAGGTCGGCCGGGTCGAAGAACTCCTCGGCGTCGTCGCTGCCGGCGACGTGGCCCTCGGCCAGGGGCGGGGCGCCGGACTGGAAATGCTCCATGATGGCGCCGAGAACAGCCGGCTTCACCTGCGGCCAGAGGTTGTCGTCCTCGGCCTTGGTGACCGAGATGAAGTCGTGACCGAGATAGACGCCCGAGACGCCGGGCACGTCGAAGAGCCGGCTCGCCAGGGGCGAGCGGGCGGCGGCCACGGAATCGCGCGCCTCGAAGGTGCCCTCGGGCAGGACGACCCGGCCGGGCAGGAACTTCAGGGTGGCGGGGTTCGGGGTGGCTTCGGTCTGGATGAACATGGTGGACAGGATCCTCGTCCGCTGCGCCGGTTCAAGGCCGGCCGGGAATGGCGGCGGACGTCCCCGCCGCTCTCTCCATGTGGACCGCGCGCGGGATTTTCTCAACCGCGTCCGCGCCACGCCGCCCGCGCGGGGGGGCATCCACCGGCCATTGGACAAGGGGGCGCACCTCGTGTAAGGCCCGCCTCAACTCAAAACAGGATGCCGAAATCCTGACGCACGCGGTCCCATCCGGGGGCCTCGGGCGCGCACCGGCAGGAACTTGACCATGAACATCATCCAGCAGCTGGAGCAGGAGCAGATCGCTTCGCTCGGCAAGACCATCCCCGATTTCCAGCCCGGCGACACGGTGACCGTGAACGTCAAGGTGAAGGAAGGCGAGCGCACCCGCGTGCAGGCCTACGAGGGCGTGTGCATCGGCCGCTCCGGCGGCGGCCTCAACGAGAGCTTCACCGTCCGCAAGATCTCCTACGGCGAGGGCGTCGAGCGCGTGTTTCCGCTCTACTCGCCGCTGATCGATTCGATTGCCGTCGTCCGTCGCGGCAAGGTGCGTCGCGCGAAGCTGTACTACCTGCGCGACCGTCGCGGGAAGTCCGCCCGCATCGTCGAGCGCGCCGACCGCCCCGCCGAGAAGGCCGCCAAGGCCGATGCCTCGAAGGCGAACAAGGACGCCCGCAAGGCCGAGAAGGCCGCCAAGAGCGCCGCGAAGACCGCCGCCGAGTAAGATTTGGGGTGAGACCCGGGCGGCGCATTGCGCCCCCGCCCCCGCCATCAGGCCCGCTCGAGCGATCGAGCGGGCCTTTTTTCGGTTTCGGCGATCAGGCCTGCGCGACCGCGGGGTGCGCCGCGATCGTCCAACCGCCGGCCGCCCAGCCCTGCCGGGCGATGCGCGCGGTGAGATCGTTCTCGGTGATCCAGGCCAGGGTCTGCGTCGACGGCATGGCCCGGGCGAAGTGGTAGCCCTGTACGGCCGGGCATCCGAGCTGGCGCAGCAGCTGGAACTGCGCGTTCGTCTCCACCCCCTCCGCCAGGACCGTCACCCCGAGGGTGCGGGCGAAGGCCAGGATGGCCTCCAGGAGCACGCGGTCCCGGGGACTGTCGACGATCCCCTGGATGAAGCTCCGGTCGACCTTCAGGCCGTCGAAGCGCAGGTCGCGCAGCGACCCGACCGACGAGTAGGCCACCCCGAAATCGTCCACGATGATGCCCACCCCCATGTCGATCAGGGCGTCGACGTCCTTGCCGCCGCGCTCGTTCGAGTAGACCGCCTCCTCGGTGATCTCGAGGGCGATCCGGGCGGCGGAGAGGCCGTGCCCGGTCAGTTCGGCCGCCACCATATCGGCGATCGGATAGGCCCCGAACTCGTTGGGCGAGACGTTGACCGAGACCACGACGGACTCGTGCCCGTTCGCGTCGAGAACCTGCGCCATGCGGCAGGCCTGCCGCAGGATGGTCCGGGTCAGGGCCTGCGATCGACGGGTGGCGGCGGCGGCGGCGATCGCGTCCGGGGGAGAGATCCAGCCCAGCGCCGGATGCTTCCAGCGCAGGAGCGCCTCGACGCCCATGACGCGCCCGGTTTCGCAGTCGAGCTGCGGCTGGAACCAGGCCTGGACCGCGCCGCTCTCCAGCGCCTCGGGGAGATCCCGCTCGATGACGTGGCGGGCCTTCAGCTGCGCGCCCATGCTCGCGTGGAAGGGGCGCCAGGTGCCGCGTCCCGCCGTCTTGGCGGCATAGAGGGCGAGATCGGCCTGGCACTGCAGGTCGGCAAGGGTGTGGGCGTCACCCGGATACCGGGCGATGCCGACGCTGGCCCCGGCCTGCAGGGTGCGGCCGGATCCCGTGACGAGGACGGCGAGCTGCGCCACGATCTCCCCCGCCAGCCTCGGCCCGTCCTCCTTCCCGGACCGGTTGGGGATCAGGGCTGCGAACTCGTCGCCGCCGAGGCGGGCCACCACGGCATCCTCTCCGAGAATCCGCCTCAGGCGTGCGCCCGCCTCCGCCAGGACCTCGTCGCCCACGGCATGCCCGAAGGTGTCGTTGATGACCTTGAAGCGGTCGAGATCGATCAGCAGAACCGAAAATCCTTTCCCATGCGCCGCCCCGTCCCTCAACCACGCCTCGAAGGCTGTCTGGTAGGCGGCCCGGTTGAGCAGGCCGGTCAGGTGATCGTGGGTCGCCGCGTATTCCACCCGGCGCAGGGCCTGTTCCGCCGCGATGTTGGCGGCCTTCAGCGATGCGGCCAACTCCGTGGCTTCCAGCTTCAGGCGGCTCGACCGCAGGTAATGCATCTCCTGATCGGTCGCGTTGCGGATCATCAGCACCGCGAGGACGATCAGGTTCGCGGCGATGAACGGCGAGCTCGGCGCGTCCTCGACGAGGAACAGGACCGTCAGGATCGTGAGGCTCGGAAGCATGAAGGCGATGGCGGGCGCGCGGGACACCTTGCTCTGGATGACCCCGACGTTCAGGCTCCAGAAGGCCAGGGCGATCGCGACGGACTGGGTCTGTCCGTTCCAGGCGAGGCCGATCAGGGCCACCGCCCAGCACAGGCCCGAGAACAGGGCCCCGATCCACGCAAAGGCCAGGATCCGGCCCGGGTGCCGCGTGGCGTGGTCCCGCTTCAGCCATCGGGCGGCGATCAGAGCGCGGGCGAGATTGAGCAGACCGTTGAGGCCGACGAAGGCGAGGATGAGCCCACGCGGCACGAGGTCCCACATCATTCCGCCGAGGGACACCGAGACCAGAACGTTCGCGATCAGCGTCGCGGGCATGCCCCGCAGAACCGCGCGCGCCCGATCGCGCTCGATGATCGTTTCGACGGAGTTTTTCTGGTTCGCGATCAATGCCGATCTCTAGTCCCGCGCCGCAATAGCCTGAAACTTCCTCATGCCTGGCATTTAGCGACCCGATCTGTAAACATATCGTGCTCACTTCTGGAAACACCTTCGATCATCACAATAAGAGCCGCCGAATAGACTGCCCGACAAGCGTCAGTGCTCAGCGTTCCCAGAAGACGGATCCCGAGGTTCGCGACCGTCGCGCGATGTATTCGCCTCGCGTCCCGATGGATGTCGTCGCGTCGACCCCTCCGTTGAGGGCTCCTTCCGATCCGCCCTGGACCTGCCGTGCACAGGGGACCGACCAACGAAAAAGTCCCGCAGGGTCGCTTGACCCTGCGGGACTCGATCTGTCTTCGTTATGGGGAGGTCGGTCTATTCGGCGGCGATGCTGTGGGCCTGGCTGCCGTCGGTATAGGTCTCGGCCTGGAGGCGCTGGCCCGGAGCCGCGCGGCCCGGCAGCGGCGGCAGGGCACGGGCCTTCTCCAGGTCGATGCCCGCACCCTCGGCGACGCGGCGGCCGTAATCCTCATCCGCATGGAGGAAGTGCCAGACCATCCGCAGCTGAATCGGCTCCGGGCACTGCTTCATGTCGCCGACGAGGTTGGCGATCAGGTCGTCGCGCTCCCAATCCTGGAACGAGCGGTAGCGCACGCCGGCCTGGGTGTAGTCGTCCTCGGTGCGCGAGGTCTGGTAGCGACCGAGGTTGCCCTGGACCGGCTGGTGGTAGTCCTTGGCGGGCTTGGGAGCCTCCCGCAGACCCTCGGCCAGGGTCGAAGGCTCGTAGTTGATGTGGCGGTTCGGACCCGTGCCGTCGACGCCGTAGGTCATCTGGCCGTCGCGCTGGTTCGAATAGACCTTCACGCCCGGCTGCGGGGCGTTGATCGGCAGCTGCAGGTAGTTGGCGCCGACGCGGTAGCGCTGCGTGTCCGAGTAGGACAGCGTGCGCCCCTGGAGCATCTTGTCGTCCGAGAAGTCGATGCCGTCCACGAGGACGCCCGTGCCGAAGGCCGACTGCTCGACTTCCGCGAAGAAGTTGTCCGGCACGCGATCCAGCACCATGCGGCCCACCGGCAACAGGGGGAAGTCCTCCACCGGCCAGAGCTTGGTGTCGTCGAGGGGATCGAACGACAGGTGGTCGTTCGGGCCGTCGGGCATGATCTGCACGCAGAACTCCCACTCGGGGAAGTTGCCGGCCTTGATGTTGTCGTAGAGGTCACGGGTGGCGTGGCCGACATCCTTGGCCTGGATCTCGGACGCCTGGGCCGAGGTCAGGTTGCGGATGCCCTGCTTGGGCTCCCAGTGGAACTTGCACAGCACCGCTTCGCCCTGGTCGTTGACCAGCTTGTAGGTGTTGACGCCCGAGCCCTCCATCTCGCGATAGTTGGCGGGGATGCCCCAGGGCGACTTCAGGTGCGTCACCATGTGGATGGCTTCGGGGTGCTGCGCCACGAAGTCGAAGAAGCGCCACGCCTCCTGGCGGTTGGTCACCGGGTCCGGCTTGAACGCGTGGATCATGTCGGGGAACTTGATCGCGTCGCGGATGAAGAAGACCTTGAGGTTGTTGCCCACCAGGTCCCAGTTGCCGTCGACGGTCTTGAACTTCACCGCGAAGCCGCGCGGGTCGCGCTCGGTCTCGGGCGACTCCTTGGCGCCGGCGACGGTGGAGAAGCGCACGAACATCGGGGTCTTCACGCCGGTCTCGTTCAGGACGCGGGCGCGGGTGTACTTGGAGGCGGGCTCGTTGCCGATCTTGCCATACGCCTCGAAGTAGCCGTGGGCGCCGGCGCCGCGGGCGTGGACCACGCGCTCCGGAATCCGCTCCCGGTCGAAATGGGTGATCTTCTCGATGAACTGGTAGTTCTCGAGGGTCGCCGGGCCGCGCTCGCCCACCGTCCGGGTGCTCTGGTTGTCGCGAACCGGGTGGCCTTGGCGGGTGGTGAGAATCGGGCGCTGATCGCTCATGCGGTGCTCTCTCGTTCGGAACAGATCGACGCGGCGGTGGCCGCATCCAGACCTTGGCTGAAAACCTGGAATGGTTCTGAGACAGCGTTATGGCCCGCCGCGAGCGATTTGGCTAATGCATCGTGGCGAACGCGATGATAGTCACAGCCTATGAATATGTCCGGCCTGTCCCTGCGGGATCTCGAATACGTCGTCGCCGTGGCGGAGGAGATGCATTTCGGCCGGGCTGCCGAGCGCTGCAACGTCAGCCAGCCGACCCTCAGCGTCCAGGTCCGCAAGCTGGAGGACCTCCTCGGCCTCGCCCTGTTCGAGCGCGGCAACCGCCGGGTGATGCTGACACCGGCCGGGCAGACCATCGTGCGGCAGGCCCGTATCGTCATGGCGGAGGCCCAGCGCCTCCTCGTGCTGGCGAGCGAGGGGCGCGGCGCGCCGCTCACCGGCCGCCTCGTCCTGGCGGCGATCCAGACCCTCGGGCCCTACCTGTTTCCCCTGATCCTGCGGACCCTGCGCCAGGACTTCCCGCTCCTCGCCCTCGCCCTGAGCGAGGCGCGCACGGCCGAGATCCTCGAAGGGCTGCACAACGGGCGCATCGACGCCGCCCTGATCTCCCTGCCGGTGCCGGCATCCGGGCTCACGGTGTCGCCCCTCTTCGTCGAACCGTTCCAGCTCGCCTGCCCGGCCGAGCATCCCCTCGCCCGCGGCGGCGCCCTGCGCGCCACCGACATCGCCGGCCCCGACCTGCTCCTCCTCGACGAGGGCAACTGCCTGCGCGACCAGACCGTGGCGGCCTGCGGGGCCGGCTCGGCCGCCGGGCGCCACGCCACCAGCCTGGAGACCCTGCGCTCGATGGTGGCGGCGGGGGCGGGCTACACCCTGCTCCCGGCCCTGGCGGTGCCCTCCGGTCCCGATCCCAGCGGCCTCACGGTGACCCGCAGCTTCGACGTGGACGGGCCGGGGCGCACCGTCGCCCTGGCCTGGCGCACCAGCGATCCGCGGGCCGACGGCCTCGCGCACCTGGCGGCGTTCTTCCGGGCCCACGCGCCGGCGGGCACCACGGCCTGCCGGGACGACGGCATGCCCCGTCCGCGCGCCGGGCGCCGTGACAGCGTGAGCGATCCGGTGTAGCGCCCGGCGCGACGGGCGTTCCCTGCCCGGCCCATTCCCGGCATCACCGTGCTCTCACTGCGCTTCATCGGCCGTTGGGCGGCCCTCCTCGGCGCCTCCGGCCTGCTGGCCTACGGCCTCGACCGCGCGCATTTCCCGGCGGCCCTCCTGCTCGGGCCGATGGTGGCGGCGATCGCCTTCGGGGTCGGGGGCGCGAACCTGTCGGTGCCGAAATCCGGCTTCCAGGCCGCCCAGGCGATGATCGGCTGCCTCGTCGCCCACACGGTGACGGCCGAGATCGTCGGCACCGTGGTGGATGACGGCTTCCTCATCCTCGCGGTGGTGCTCGTCACCGTCCTGGTCGGCGGGGCGGTCGGCTGGGCCCTGACCCGCCTGCGCATCCTGCCGGGGTCGACCGCCGCCTGGGGCTCGTCGCCCGGCGGCGCCGCCGCCATGGTGGCGATGTCGGAGGAATACGGCGCCGATCCGCGCCTCGTCGCCTTCATGCAGTACGTGCGCGTGGTCGCCGTGGTGCTCTCGGCCTCCGTCATGGCGCGCCTGCTCACCAACGTCTCCGACGTGGTCCCGGCCTCCGATCCCGTCACGGTGGCCCCGCTCGCCCTCCTGGCGACCCTGGCGGTCGCCGCCTGCGGCGCCGGCCTCGCCAAGCTCCTGCACCTTCCGGCCTTCGCCTTGACCGGGCCGATGCTGCTCGGCGCCGCCCTGCACGCCTGCGGCCTGGTCTCCATGGCCCTGCCGATGCCGATCCTCGACCTCGCCTACGCCACCATCGGCTGGTATGTCGGCCTGCGCTTCCGGCGCGAGACCCTGCGCGAGACGCTCAGCGCCATGCCGGGCATCGTCGTGGCCACCCTCGGCGTGATCGCCCTGTGCGGCGGCTGGGCCTACGGCCTGACCTTCCTGCTGCCCGTCGACTTCCTCACCGCCTACCTCGCCACCAGCCCGGGCGGTCTCGATTCGGTGGCCATCATCGCGGTCGGCTCGAAGGTCGACGTCTCCTTCGTGCTGGCGGTGCAGACCCTCCGGCTGTTCGTGGTGCTGGTGACGGGGCCGATCGTGGCGAAGTGGATCGCCCGCGGCGCTCCGGCGGCGCCCTGAGACAGCGCCCGGACATGCACGCCCTCTACCTCGCCTTCCTGAATTCCTGGCACGGCCTCGTGCACGGCGCCCGGACCGAGCGGGCGGTGCGCCTGGAACTCGCGCTCCTCGCCCTCGGGGTTCCCCTGGCCCTCCTCCTCGGGTCGGGCCTCTGGGTCCGGGTCGCCCTGGTGGCGAGCCTGCTCCTGATGCTCACCGCCGAGTTCCTGAACACCGCGGTGGAGAAGCTCTGCGACCACCTCCACCCGGCCCGGCACCCGAAGATCGGCATCGTCAAGGATCTCGCCTCGGCCGGGACCTTCTCCGCCCAGGGGATCGCGGCCCTGGTCTGGATCGCGGCCCTGATCGAGCGGCTCGCCTGACGGCGAGCGTTCCCGCTCAGCCACCCGCGACAGCGCCTCGCTCGCTTCTCATGCGCCGAGCGCCTATGTGCGGGGCGAGTCCCCTCGCGCCGCACCATTGCCGGAGCCCGTGTCTCCTTGACCGACTACATCCGCAAGATCCTCACCGCCCGCGTCTACGACGTCGCCATCGAGAGCCCACTGGACCCGATGCCGCGCATGTCGGCGCGCCTCGCCCGCCCGGTGCTCCTGAAGCGCGAGGACCTGCAGCCGGTCTTCTCGTTCAAGCTGCGGGGCGCCTACAACAAGATGTCGGGCCTGGCCCCCGAGCTGCTGGCCAAGGGCGTCGTCTGCGCCTCGGCCGGCAACCATGCGCAGGGCGTGGCCCTGGCGGCCGCCCGCCTGAATGTCCGCGCCGTGATCGTGATGCCGCGCACCACCCCGGCGATCAAGGTCGACGCCTGCCGGGCGCGCGGGGCCGAGGTCATCCTGTTCGGCGATGCCTTCGACGAGGCCCTGGGCCATGCCCGGGAGCTTGAGGCGCGCGACGGCCTGACCTTCCTGCATCCCTTCGACGATCCCGACGTGATCGCCGGCCAGGGCACCATCGGGATGGAGATCCTGACCCAGCATTCCGGGCCGATCGAGGCGATCTTCGTGCCCGTCGGGGGCGGCGGCCTCGCGGCGGGCGTCGCCACCTTCGTGAAATACCTGCGGCCCGAAACCAAGGTCATCGGCGTCGAGCCGGACGATGCCGCCTGCATGGCCGCGGCGCTGGCCGCCGGGAAACGCGTGGTGCTGCCCACGGTCGGCCTGTTCGCGGACGGCGTCGCCGTGCGCGAGGCCGGCGCCGAGACCTTCCGGCTCTGCCGCGAGTACCTCGACGAGGTCATCACCGTCGACACCGACGCCATGTGCGCGGCGGTGAAGGACATCTTCGACGACACCCGCGCCATCTCGGAGCCCTCCGGCGCCCTGGCCCTGGCCGGCGCCAAGGCCTACGCCGCCCGGCAGGAGGGCGGCACCGGCACCCTGGTGGCGATCTCCAGCGGGGCGAACCTCAACTTCGACCGCCTGCGCCACATCGCCGAGCGCGCCGAGCTCGGCGAGCAGCGCGAGGTCCTGCTCGGCGTCACCATCCCCGAGCGGGCGGGCGCCTATCGCGCCTTCATCCAGACCCTCGGCCCCCGGGCGATCACCGAATTCAACTACCGCTACGCCGCCGGCGCCGACGCGCAGATCTTCGTGGGCATCAACCTCGCCGGCGGCCTGCGGGAGAAGCATGCCCTCATCGATTCGCTGAAGGCCGCCGGCTACCGCACCGTCGACATGAGCGACAACGAGATGGCCAAGGTCCACATCCGCTACATGGTGGGCGGACGCGCCACGGGCCTCGCCGACGAGCGGCTCTACCGCTTCCAGTTTCCCGAGCGGCCGGGGGCGCTGATGAAGTTCCTCGACGTTCTGGGCGACGGCTTCGCCATCACGCTGTTCCACTACCGCAACCATGGCGCCGATTACGGCCGGGTTCTCGCCGGCATCGACGTACCGCCGGCCGAGCGCGCCCGCTTCGATGCGGCGATCGAGGCCCTGCACTACCCGTGCGTCGACGAGACCGACAACCCGGCCTACCGGATGTTCCTGGACGACGGCCAGGGCATGGCCGGCGCTGCGGCCTGAAGCAGGCTGGCGGCATCGCCGGATCAGGGGCAGTGGTGAACGAGGTGTCGATCGCCCGCACGTCCCTTCGTCCGCGCAGCCACAAGACTTGACAAGCGCCGGGCGGTTGTTGCGCACGGACTGGAATTCTGGATACGCTGCCAGATTGTCCCGAACGAAAGTTTTAATTCAACATTTCTCCGTAGCAACGACGTCCGCACTTCCTCTTCGGGCGTATCCCATGGCACGTTTGACCAGCCTCAACTTTCGTCTGCCCGCGATCACCGTCGGTCTGGCCCTCGTCAGCGCCACGGTGATGGGCGGGCTGAGCTGGTACAGCGCCCGCTCCGGCCTGGTCGACGCGGCCCGGGAGCGCCTCCAGTTCGCCGCCTCGGCCCGGAAGGCGGGGATCGAGCTGATCGCCGAACGGATCGGCGGAGACCTCGTCACGGTGGCGGGCAATCCGCAGGTCGGCGGCAACTTCGGCGATCTGGCCGAAGCTCTCGACCCCGCCAAGCCCGACTTCGCCGGGCTCGTCCGGACTTATACGGGTGGCGCGAACCTCGAGGCGCGCCTCGGGGCGGAGGCTTCGGGCACGATGTACGGGCGCCGCCACGCCAAGGTGCAGGAGGTCGCCCGCAAGCTCCTCGAGCGCCCGGGCTACGCCGATCTCGTCTTCGTGTCCGAGGACGGGCGCGTCGTCTACACCACCACCAAGGGCGCCGATTTCGGCCAGGCCCTGTCCGAGCCCGCGCTGGCCTCGACCGGCCTCGCCCGCCTGGTGGCGCGCCTGAAGAGCGCCGATTCCGACGCGACGCTGTACGAGGACTACGCCGCCTATCCGGCGGAGGCCGTCCCGTCGGCCTTCATCGGCCGGGCCATCGCCCGCCGCGCCAACGTCGCCATGGGCACCGGCCAGGAGGCCGCGCGCATCGGCTTCGTCCTCCTGCGCCTGACCCCCGCCCTGTTCGATCGCACCCTCGCGGACCGCGCCGGCCTCGGCGAGACCGGCCAGATCCTGGCGGTGGGCGCAGACGGCGCCCTGCGGTCCAACCCGCCCCTGTCCCCGGCCGTCACGGCCGGCAAGCCCGCGACCGACCTCGGCCTCGACAAAGCGGAGCTCGCCAGCGAGCACCCCTTCACCTACGCCAACGGGAGCGACCGTCGGATGGTGGCGACCGCCAAGGTCTCGGTGCTCGGCGCCCCCTGGACGATCCTGGCCGAGCAGGCCGAGGACGAGACCCTCACGGCGGTGGGCACCCTCACCCGGGCCCTGGCGGTCACGGCCCTCGCCGTCCTCGCCGCCACGGCGATCCTCGGCCTCCTCTTCGCCCGCACCATCGTGGGTCCCCTCGGCGCGCTGACCCGGGCCCTGCAGGCGCTGGCCCGGCGCGAATCCCTGGCCGAGGTGCCGGGCAGCCGGCGTGCCGACGAGATCGGCGACATCGCCCGGGCCGTCGTCACCATCCGCGACATCTCCCTGGAGGAGGCCGCGCAGCAGCTGAAGACCACCGAGGCGGCGCGCCTGCGGGAGGAGACGGAGCGGCGGACCCTGCTCCGCGACCTTGCGGACCGCTTCGAGCGCTCCGTGGGCGGCATCGTCGGCACGGTTTCGCAGGCCTCCGGCGACCTGCAGGGCGCCGCCACCGGCATGACCGAGGCGGTGGCCGGCACGGCCCGGCGCTCGACTTCCGTGGCGGCCACCGCGCAGGAGACCGCGGGCAACGTCAACGCCGTGGCGGTGGCGGCCGAGGAGCTCGGCGCCACGGTCGGCGAGATCGGCCGCCAGGTCGAACAGGCCGCGACCATGTCGGCCCAGGCCGTGGACGAGGCCGGCCGCACCGCCGCCACCATGCAGACCCTGTCCGAGGCCGCGACCCGGATCGGCGACGTGGTCGGCCTCGTCTCGCAGATCGCCAGCCAGACCAACCTGCTGGCCCTGAACGCCACCATCGAGGCGGCGCGGGCCGGCGAGGCGGGCCGCGGCTTCGCGGTCGTCGCCGCGGAGGTGAAGAACCTCGCCGAGCAGACCAGCCGCGCCACCACGGAGATCGCCGAGCAGGTCGATGCCATCCGCTCGGCCACCACCGGCGCCACCGGGGCGATCCGCAGCATCGTCACGCGGATCGAGGGCATGAGCTTCGTCACCAGCAGCATCGCCGCCGCGGTGGAGGAGCAGGGCGTGACGACCCAGGAGATCGTGCGCAACATGGGCCAGGCCTCCTCGGGCACCGGTGCCATGAGCCAGGACATCGAGGCGGTGGCCCGCTCGGCCGCCGAGGCCGGCGCGACGGCGGACCAGGTGCAGCGGGCCTCCGCGGACCTCTCGCGGCAGTCCGAGCAGCTGCGCACGGAAGTGGCGAGCTTCCTCGCCACCGTCCGGGCCGCCTGATCGCGGCGGCCGGCGGCGGACCGCCGGGAGGTGATCGGGGAGGCTTGGTTACAGGGCGGGCGGCGGGGCCGGCCATGTCCGCGGCGGGGTTGACCCCCGGGCGGGCTCGGGCCCAATGCCGCGGTTCAACCGGGACACCGCCTCGATGCCGCCGCTCTTCGCCCTGCCCTTCCCCGCCATCGATCCGGTGGCGGTGGCGATCGGGCCGATCACCATCAAGTGGTACGCCCTCGCCTACATCGTCGGCCTGCTGGGCGGCTGGTACTATGCCCGCCGGCTGGTGGCGGCGGACCGCTACTGGGGCGTGGTGCGCCGCCCGAGCCTGAACGACATCGACGACCTCATCGTCTGGGTGGCGCTGGGCGTCGTGCTGGGCGGCCGCATCGGCTACGTGCTGTTCTACAACCTGCCGCTCTACATCGCCGACCCCATCGAGATCCTGGCCATCCGCAACGGCGGCATGTCGTTCCACGGCGGCTTCCTCGGCGCCGTGCTGGCCATGGTGCTGTTCGCCCGCTCCCGGAAGCTTCAGGCCCTCACCCTCCTCGACCTCGCCGCCGTCGTGGTGCCGATCGGGCTGTTCTTCGGGCGGATCGCCAACTTCGTGAACGGCGAGCTCTGGGGCCGCATCGCCCCGGACTTTCCCTACGCCATCGTGTTTCCCACCGGCGGCCCCCTGCCCCGGCACCCGAGCCAGCTCTACGAGGCGGCCACCGAGGGCGCTCTCCTGTTCGTGGTGATGATGATCGCGGTGCGGGCCCGCGGTTTCCGCAGGCCCGGCCTCATGGGCGGCATCTTCGTCCTCGGCTACGCCGTCGCGCGCACGTTCTGCGAGTTCTTCCGCGAGCCCGACCGCCAGCTCGGCTACCTGTTCGGCACCGAGACCTGGTCCACCGGCGGCATCACCATGGGCATGGTGCTCTGCGTGCCGATGGCGCTCGTCGGCCTCGCCGCCATCGTCCTGGCCCTGCGCGGCACCACCCGCCCGCGCGTGGCGATCGAGGACGGGGCGGCGTCGCCCGCGAAGGTCGATCCGGCGTGACGAGCCCGCTCTTCGCCGCGATCCGCGACGAGATCCTGGCCTCGGGTCCGATCGGACTCGACCGCTACATGACCCTCTGCCTCGGACATCCGGTGCATGGCTACTACCGCACCCGCGACCCCCTCGGGGCGCGGGGCGATTTCGTCACCGCCCCCGAGATCAGCCAGATGTTCGGCGAGCTGATCGGGATCTGGATCGCGGCGACCTGGGAGGCGATGGGCGCTCCCCCCGACCTCGCCCTGGTGGAGCTCGGCCCCGGTCGCGGCACCCTGATGCAGGACGCCCTGCGGGCGCTGTCCCGCGCCGCGCCGGCCCTGCGCCCGGCCCTGCACCTCGTGGAGACGAGCCCGGTGCTCCGGGGCGAGCAGGAATCCCGCCTGTCGGGGGCGGCCCCGACCTGGCACGAATCCCTCGACACCCTGCCGCACGGCCCGACCCTCGTGATCGCCAATGAGTTCTTCGACGCCCTCCCCGTCCGCCAGTTCCAGCGGGCCGAGCGCGGCTGGTTCGAGCGCCTCGTCGGCCTCTCGCCGGACGGCAGCGCCCTCGCCTTCGGCCTGGCGGCGGAGCCCGACACGCGCATCGCCGCGAGCGGCCCCACCGGCGTCCTGATGACCCTGCCGAGCGCCGCCCTGGACGCCGTGCGCGGCCTCGCCCGCCGCGTGGTCGCCCACCGGGGCGCCGTCCTCCTCGTGGATTACGGCCACGTCCGGCCGGGCTTCGGCGATTCGCTCCAGGCCGTGCGCGGCCACGCCTTCGTTCCGCCGCTGGCCGCCCCCGGCGAGGCCGACCTGACCACCCACGTGGATTTCACCGCCCTCGGCCGGGCCGCCACCGGCGAAGGGGCGATCCTGCACGGCCCCGTGGACCAGCGCGACTTCCTTCTGGCGCTGGGCCTGCGCGAGCGCGCCGAGGGGCTGGGCCGGACCGCGAGCGAGGCGCAGCGCGAGGCCATCACGGCGGCGGCGACCCGCCTGACCGACCCGTCCCGGCGCGGCATGGGCAGCCTGTTCAAGGCGATGGCGTTCTCGGACGCGACGCTCGCGGCGCTGCCGGGGCTTCCGCCGGCGGGGCGCTGATCGGACAGGTCGGCTCAGTGGGCGCGGCGGGCGAACCACAGGGTCCCGAGGCCCAGCGCCAGGGCGCCGAGTGGGAACAGCAGCAGGGTCAGGGTGTGGGCGTCCATGGCCGAACCCTCGATGGCGGGACTCCCCATGCCGACGAACCCGCGCCGCGTGTCGGAGCGGCAGGATGCCCGTGCAGGCCGTGCCCATCAACCGCAAAACTTGACTCCGGCCCGCCGTCGGACTAACCGCCTCCCTATTCATTCGACGGTCTGATCGTCATCACGAACGCCGACCGGCCCCGCGAGGCCGGAGGTCAACGCCCGACAGCGCGATGCGCCCTCGGGCGGGTTTCGCGTTGGGGACAGGGCGTCGGCCCCGGCCACACCGTCGTCGCGAGTCCCGATGCCCAACGCTGCCGCGAACACGACCCTGCGCATCGAGGATGCGGTGAACGACACCTGCCCGTGGTCGGGCAAGCCGATCGCGGCCGATTCGCTCACCCTCTACAACGGCGCGGTGGTGGGCTTCTGCGACCCGGGCTGCCGGGACAAGTTCGCCCAGGCGATCCGCGGCTTCGAGGACGCGCTCCAGGCGCGCCGGGCCGAGAGCGCGGGCGTCAACCAGTGACCGGTCCGACGACGATGCCGGTCCAGGGAGCCTGACGCATGTTCGAAGGCCTGTCCGATCGCCTCTCCGGAATCCTCTCCGGCCTCACGCGCCGCGGCGCCCTCACCGAGGCCGACGTCACCGCCGCCCTGCGCGAGGTCCGGCGCGCCCTGCTGGAGGCCGACGTCGCCCTCGAGGTGGTACGCGGCTTCATTGAGAAGGTGCGCGAGAAGGCCGTCGGCGCCGTCGTCCTCAAGTCGGTCACCCCCGGCCAGATGGTCGTCAAGATCGTCAACGACGAACTCGTGGCGATGCTGGGCTCGGAAGCCGGCATCATCGATCTCAACGCCCCGGCCCCCGTCGCCATCCTGATGGTCGGCCTGCAGGGCTCGGGCAAGACCACCACCACCGCCAAGATCGCCCGCCGGCTGGTCGCCCGCGACAAGCGCCGGGTGCTGCTGGCCTCCCTCGACACCCGCCGCCCGGCCGCCATGGAGCAGCTCGCGATCCTGGCCAAGCAGGTCGAGGTCGAGAGCCTGCCGATCGTCGCCGGCCAGTCGGCGGTTCAGATCGCCCGGCGCGCCATGGACGCGGCCCGCCTCGGCGGCTTCGACGTGGTCATGCTCGACACCGCCGGTCGCATCACCCTCGACGAGGCGCTGATGGCGGAGGCGGCCGAGGTCAAGGCCGCCACCAACCCGCACGAGGTGCTCCTCGTCGCCGACGCCCTCACCGGCCAGGACGCGGTCAACACCGCCCGCGCCTTCGACGAGCGCCTCGGCGTCACCGGCATCGTGCTGACCCGCATGGACGGCGATTCTCGCGGCGGCGCGGCCCTGTCGATGCGCGCCGTCACCGGCAAGCCGATCAAGCTCGTCGGCACCGGCGAGAAGGTCGACGCCCTGGAGGAGTTCCACCCCTCCCGCGTCGCCAACCGCATCCTCGGCATGGGCGACATCGTCTCCCTCGTCGAGAAGGCGGCCGAGACCATCGACCACGAGCAGGCGCTCCGCACCGCGGAGAAGATGCGCAAGGGCAAGTTCGACCTCGACGACCTGTCGATGCAGCTCGCCCAGATGGAGAAGATGGGCGGCATCGGCGGCCTGATGGGCATGCTTCCCGGCATGGGCCAGATGAAGAAGCAGGTCGAGAACGCCAACCTCGACGAGAAGATGTTCAAGCGCCAGCGGGCCATCATCTCGTCGATGACCGCCCAGGAGCGGAAGAATCCCGACATCCTCAAGAATTCCCGCAAGAAGCGCATCGCGGCGGGCTCGGGGACGAAGGTGGAGGAGCTCAACAAGCTCCTCAAGATGCACCGGACCATGGCCGACATGATGAAGGCGATGGGCTCGGGCAAGCGCGGCATCGGCCAGGCCCTGGGCTCGATGTTCGGCATGGGGGGTGGTGGAATGCCGGGCGGCATGCCCGGCCTGCCCCCCGGCATGCCGGAGCCGACGCCGGAAATGATCGCCGACATGCAGAAGCAGCTCGGCGGCAAGCTCCCCCCGATGCCTCCGGGCCTCGGGGGCAAGATGCCGGGCCTGCCCGGGCTCGGGGGTCCCAAGGGCCCCGGCGGCCTGCCGGGTCTCGGCGGATTCCCCTTCGGGAAGAAGAAGTAGCGACGGGGGCGTAGCGCATAGCGAGTCGGGTTCGCGCCCACGGACTCGCCATTCGCTACGCGCGCCTCGCCCTCACACGACACACCGACCTTTGGAGTAGAACCATGTCCCTCAAGATCCGTCTCACCCGTGGCGGCGCCAAGAAGCGCCCGTACTACCGCATCGTCGTCGCCGACGCCCGCGCCCCCCGCGACGGCCGCTTCATCGACAAGGTCGGCGTCTACGACCCGATGAAGGCCAAGGACGATCCGGCCCGCATCGTGCTCGAGGCCGACAAGATCCAGGCCTGGCTCGCCAAGGGCGCCCAGCCCACCGACCGCGTCCTGCGCTTCCTCGACGCCGCCGGCCTCGCCAAGCGCCCCGCGCGCAACAACCCGCAGAAGGCCGAGCCGGGCGAGAAGGCCAAGGAGCGTGCCGCCAAGCGTGCCGAGAAGGCCGCCGCCCCGGCCGAAGACGCCGCGGCCTGAGGTCCCCCGCATGGCCCGTCGTCCCGGAGGCACATCGACCCACGGTGACGGCGGGCGCCGTGCGCGGCCCGGCCGCATCGGCAGCGCGGCGGCCACCTCGGCCCACCGGCCGCGGCCCGAGGCCGACGCGCCCCTGCCGCCCACCGACCCGAGCCTCGTCCAGATGGGCGAGTTCGGGCGGGCGCACGGGCTCAACGGCGAGGTCCGGCTGAAATCCTACACCGGCGACCCGCAGGCGATCGCGTCCTACGGGCCGCTGATCGGCGCCGACGGCCGCCGCGTCGAACTCACGGACGTCCGGCAGGCCGGCGGCGCCTCCCCCGACCTGCTGGTCGTGCGGGTGAAGGGCGTCGGCGACCGCACCGGCGCGGAAGGCCTCAACCGCCTCGCCCTGTACCTGCCGCGCGAGCGTCTCGGCACCGTGTCGGACGCGGACGAATTCTTCACCGCCGACCTCGTCGGCCTCGCGGTGGTCGACACGCAGGGCACGGTCCTGGGCACCGTCGCGGACGTGCCGAACTACGGCGGCGGCGATCTCCTGGAGATCAAGCCGGCCCTGGGCGGCGCCACCGCCCTCCTTCCCTTCACCAAAATCTTCGTGCCCGAGCTCGACATCGCCGGCGGCCGCGTCGTGGTCGATCCGCCGGAGGACCTGTTCGCCCCGGCCCAGCCGCGCCCCCCGGACGAGCCCGCCTGAGGGGAAGGCGGCCGCGCGATCGCGCCGACGCCGCCGATTGCCGAAATCCCTCTTCCCCGGACGGGAAAGAGTCCTCCGCCTGCGATCTCCGCACCCGGCCGCGCGACGCACACGGCCCTCAGGCGGCGTCGGCCTGCGCGCCCGGTGCCCCCTCGCCCGGTGCGCACGCGCTCCACGGCGGACCGATGCAGGTCCGGTTGCGACCACTCCCCTTCGCGGCGTAGAGCGCCGCGTCGGCGACGCGGTAGAGCTCTCTGGCCCCTCTCGCCCCCGCGCGGACCGACGCGGTGCTGGCCAGGCCGATGCTCACCGTCAGGGCGCCCGCCGGGATGCCGGCGGCGGGAAGCCCGAGGCGGCGGACTTCGGCATGGACGGCCTCGGCCACCCGCTGGGCGCCCGCCCCGTCCGTTCCGGCGAGCAGCATCACGAACTCCTCGCCGCCCACCCGGCAGACGAGATCGCCCGGGTGGCGCGCACTCGCCAGGAGGCAGCGCGCCAATCCCTGCAGGACCTCGTCCCCGACGGCGTGTCCGTGGCGGTCGTTCACGGCCTTGAAGTGATCGGCGTCGATGACCAGCAGGGAGAACGGCGCGCCGCCGGAGCGACCCGACCGTTCGACATCCGCCAGGGCCTCCTCGAAGCGGCGCCGGTTCGGCAGGCCGGTCAGCGGATCGGTGAGGGAGAGGCGCGCCAGTTCCACCTGCATCCGTCCCCGGTGCCGGAGCTCGCGCCCGAAGAGCAGCGAAAGGCCGGCGCAGAGCCCGCACAGGATCGACACGATGCTGCCGATCACCAGCGCCTTGGCGCGCCACTCGGCATCGATCTCGTCGGGCGCCAGGGTCACGGCGAGGATCAGGGGGAGGTCGCCGATCCGCGTGAAGGTGTGGTGGCGCGGCTCGCTGCTGCGGACGGCGCTGCCGAGGAAGCTGCCGCTGCCCTCCCGCACGAAGCGCTGAAAGGACGGCGAGGCCGCGACGCTGTCCCCAATCGCGCCTTCGAAGAAGGGGTGCCGCATGATGCGCCGCCCGTCTCGGGCGTAGAGGTTGATCGCGCCCTTGGCGCCGAGGGCGAGATTGGCGAACAGGCGGCTGAAATAGGTGAGCTTCAGGGAGGCCTGGACCACGCCCCCGAAGCTGCCGTCCGGCTTGTTGATCCGGCGACTGAGCACGATGATGGGGACGCCGAGCATCCGAGAGGTCATGGGCTCGCTGATGAACAGGCCGAGGTCGGGCCGGTCGCGATGGGCGCGGAAATAGCTGCGGTCGGCGTTGTTCAGGGGCCGGGCCGGGACCGCGTTCGCGTCGTAGACGGTGTCGCCGTTCTCGTCGACCACGAGGAAGACCCCCATGTCCCGTGCCGTGACGGCCCGGTCGAAGAGGATGAGCTGGCGCAGGGCCGGACTCACGGCCGAGAAGCCCGGCGCCGCGAGGTTGTCGACGGCGCCGCGCAGGGAGAGGTCGACGATCTCGACGTTGCGCGCGATGTCGCGTTCGATGACCTGAAGCAGGTTGCGGGACGTCTGCGCGGCCTTGTCCCAGGCATCGTTGCGCAGATCGACCAGCATCAGGCCGGACACCACGAGGAGGCCGAGAGGCGCCAGGACGCCGAGTCCGATCCAGGCTCGCGCCGCGCTCAGGCGGCTCGTGAGATCCGGCAGCATCCGCATCGGCGACTCCGAAACCTCCGGTTGTGCATTCCGGACTCAGATGCCACGGAAAGTCCTAAGCAGAGCTTGTCGGTCCCCAAGCCGGAAACCGACGCGGTGACGCCGGAGCCCATTTGTCTCAGCAAACCACTTCGGGACGCCGAGGCCGGGAGCCGCCGGGCGGTTCCGCGGCCTGGGGGGCCCGGTGGGGCACCTTTTCGGGTCACATGACGCGGCGATCCGACCCGGAGGAAGGGCATGGCCCCGGCCGAATCAGGCCCCGCCTGGGCTGCCGCATGCCCGCTCCGGTCGAGTCCGACGGCACCTGTCACGCGAGGGTCCCCTCTCCAGGACGGAGAGGGACGGGGTGGAGTGTGGAACCGCGTCGGATGGGGCATGCCCCTCACCCCGGCCCTCGCCCGCACGGAAGAGGGGTCCTGATCCGACCGAGCCACCCGAGGCCATTCACCGAACGGGGTCTCAGGCGGCGCGGACGCCCGAGAGGAACCGGCTCACCTCGGCGCCGAGGTGCTCGGACTGGCGCGACAGCTCGGAGGCCGAGGCGAGCACCTGCGTGGCCGCCGCACCGGTCTCCTCCGAGGCCCTGGCCACGCCCGAGATGTTGCCGGTGACCTCGCTCGTGCCCTGGGCCGCCTGGGCGACGTTGCGCACGATCTCCTGGGTGGCGGCCCCCTGCTGCTCGACCGCCGCGGCGATGCCGCTCGCCATTCCGTCGATCTCGCGGATCCGGCCGGTGATGCCCCCGATCGCGGAGACCGCCTGGTCGGTGACGCCCTGGATCTCGCCGATCTGGCGCGCGATCTCCTCCGTCGCCCGGGCGGTCTGCCCGGCCAGCTCCTTGACCTCCGTGGCAACCACCGCGAAACCCCGCCCCGCTTCGCCGGCCCGCGCCGCCTCGATGGTGGCGTTCAGTGCCAGCAGGTTGGTCTGCCCGGCGATGTTCGAGATCAGCCCGACCATGTCGCCGATTCGGGCCGAGGTGGTCCGCAGGGCCTGGACGAGCTGGCCCGTCTGATCCGCCTCGCCGACGGCCGCCTGCGCGAGCCCCGCCGAGCCCTGAACCTGTCGGCCGATTTCCTGGACCGAGGAGCCGAGTTCCTCGGCGGCGGCCGCCACGGTGCCGACGTTCGACGCGGCCTCCTCGGCCGCCGCCGCGACCTGGCTGGACTGGGCCGCCGTCTCCTGGGCCGTCGCAGTCATCTGCTGGGCCGTCGCCTGCAACTCCGTCGCCGAGGACGAGACGAGACCGACGATGCCGCCCACGGCGCGCTCGAAGTCGTCCGCAAGCTCGATCATCGTGCGCCTGCGTTCCGTCACCGCGGCCGCGTCGGCGATGCGGCGGATCTCGGCCTGCTCGGCCGCCTTCTGCGCCACCATCGTCT
Source organism: Methylobacterium sp. Leaf88 (assembly GCF_001422795.1). NCBI lineage: Bacteria > Pseudomonadati > Pseudomonadota > Alphaproteobacteria > Hyphomicrobiales > Methylobacteriaceae > Methylobacterium > Methylobacterium sp. Leaf88. Next base: position 466,779 of record NZ_LMMK01000012.1, read on the forward strand.
TGATGCCCTCAACCGCGCGGGCGACCGCGCCGACCTCGTCGCCGCGGCACGCCTCCGGGATCGTCGCCTCGAAGGAGCCCTGCGCCATGCGCTCGAGAACGCCGACCAGGCTGGCCAGCGGCCGGGTGATCCCCAGGATGCCCACGAAGGCGGCGGTCAGGAGGCCGGCGAGCATGCCGAGGGTGCTGAACAGGATCAGGCTGTGGCGGGTGGCATTGGTCTGGGCGGTCAAATCGGCCGAGCCCTTCTCCATCGACGCGGCGATGTCCTCGCCGAGCTGGCTGCCTTCCTGGACCATGAGGGCGAAGGTCGGGTCGATGGCGCGGTGCACCAGAACGATGGCCTCCGCGTTCCGGTTCGCCGTCCCCAGCCGGCGGACCTCGGACACGTCTTGCACGAACCGCTCGACGCGCGCGGTCTGCGCCTCGACGCGGGTGCCGAAGGACGGGGCCTGCAGACGCAGGTCGGCGAGGGCCTGGCGCATCGGCGCGAGCGTGGCCTCGAATCCGTCATTGGCCGCCTTCATCTGGGCGTCGTCGGTTTCCGCGATGACCCGGTAGACCCAGTAATTCATCTCGAAAACGAGCCGGTTCACCCGGCGGGCGGTCGCCGCACCCTTGGCATCGCGCGAGATGAACAGACTATAGGCATCGTCGATCTCCGTCATGCGCCCCTGAGCGAACCAGACACAGACGCCGACCATTAGGGCGATGAGCGCTACGATGGCTCCCAGCTTCGGTAAAATCTTGACCCTGGATAAAAATGACATGGGAGCACCCCGATTTTTCGGTCAAGATCCAGCACGCCGATTAAAGTTTGATGGAGATTGCGGAGGATTTCGTCTTCTAGATGAACTGAAACCCGTCATTTCGAGAAGCCCGGTGGTGCGGATCGATCCGAGACCGCTCGAAGCCGCGGATCATCCCCGATCCAGCTCGGCGCGAGCGCGGCCGAGGCCCACTCGCCTGCCCCGGATCAGGCGCCCGGGGAGACGTCGCGGAGCTGGCCGATGAGCCAGCGGCCGGCCGGGCCCGGCGGACGCTCCATCGGGTAGACGGCCCACATCGGCAGGAACAGACCGCCCTTCGGCAGGGCGGCGACGTCGAGGCGCACGAGCTGACCGTTGGCGAGATCCTCGGCCACCACGTCCAGGGGCATGCCGCCCCAACCGAGGCCGGAGCGCAGGAAGGCGTGCTTCGATCCGAGGTCGGCGAGCCGCCAGGTGCGCGGCGAGAACACGCCGAATTCCCGCCCCTTGGTCAGGTCGCTGCGGTCGGTCAGAACGAGCTGGACCTGTTCGGCGAGGTCGGCGGTGGCGATCGGGCCGGTCCGGCGGGCGAGCGGGTGAGCGGGCGCCGCGACCATCACGAGTTCGATCTGCCGCAGGGGCTCGCGGGCAAGTTCGGGAGGCAACAGGGGCGTCGCCCCCGCCACCGCGAAGGCGCAGCGTCCGTCGAGGACCGGCGCGATCACCGCCCCCAGGGTCTCGACCTGAATGCGCAGGGGCGTCTCGGGGAAGGCCGGCTGGAAGGCCGCGACCGCCTGCGTCACCACCTGGATCGGAAACAGCACGTCGAGGACGATGCTCACCTCCGGCTCCAGGCCGCCGGCGAGGTCGCGGGCCTGCGCCTTGAAGGTCTCGGCGGCCGCCACCGTGGCGCGCGCATGGGCCAGGAGCACGCGCCCGGCCTCGGTCAGCACCGGGTACCGGCTGGCGCGGTCGAACAGCTTCACCCCCGACTGCGCTTCCAGGTTGGCCAGGGACTGGCTCACCAGGGACTGCGCGCGTCCGAGCTTGCGTCCGGCGGCCGAGAAGCTGCCGGTGTCCACGGCGGCCACGAAGGTGCGGAGCTGATCGAGGGTGAGCGGGTCGAGCATCCATCTGCCTGGGTGATGGGACGCATCGAATGATAGAGGCTTCGCTGAGAGAAGGCCACCACCTAGATCGGGACTCACAGCCGAGCCGCTCCGGCCCCGGCGATCGCAGACCCGGATGATCCCCCATGACCCTCGCCCTCACCGCCTCTCCCGCTCCCACGCGCGCCCGCACCGTCTCGGCCTGGGCGCTGCAGGGTCTCCTCGCCCTCGTCTTCCTCGCGGCGGGCGGCGCCAAGCTCGCCAGCGCGCCGATGATGGTGCAGGTCTACGACCTCATCGGCGTCGGCCAGTGGTTCCGGATCGTCACCAGCCTCGTGGAGGTCGCCGGCGCCGTCGCCCTGCTGATCCCGGGCTTCGCGGGCCTCGCCGCCCTCTGGCTCGCCGCCACCATGGTGGGCGCCGTGATCGCCCACCTGGTCGTCCTGCCCACGCCCGCCGCCCCGGCCGCGGTGCTCCTCGTCCTGACCGCGACCCTGGCCTGGCTGCGCCGGGACCAGACCCGCTCGGTCCTGGGCCTGCGGCGCTGATCGGCGGAAACCCTTCGCTGCCCGTCGCCCCCGCGTCACGTCGCCCCCGCCCGCGAGAAACCCCACCATGGACATCGGCATCGACAGCTTCGCCGTCACCCTCCCCGATCCGAAGACGGGCCGGACCCTCTCGGCGGCCGAGCGCATGGAACGCCTGCTCGACGAGGTCAAAGCCGCCGACCGCTCCGGCCTCGACGTGTTCGGCATCGGCGAGCATCACCGGGCGGAGTTCCTCGACGCCGCCCCCGCCGTCATCCTGGCGGCCGCGGCTGCCCGCACCCGTCGCATCCGCCTGACCAGCGCCGTGACCGTGCTGAGCGCGGCCGATCCGGTGCGGGTCTTCCAGGACTTCGCCACCCTCGACCTGATCGCCCGGGGCCGCGCCGAGATGGTGGTCGGACGGGGCTCCTTCGGCGAGGCCTACCCGCTGTTCGGCTTCGCGGCCGAGGACTACGACGCCCTGTTCGCGGAGAAGCTCGAGCTGCTGCTCGCCCTGCGCGCGCAGACCCACGTCACTTGGCGGGGCCGCTTCCGCCCCCCGCTCACCGGACAGGGCGTCTACCCGCGCCCGCACCAGGAGCGCCTCCCGATCTGGGTCGGCGTGGGCGGGACGCCGGCCTCCTTCGCCCGCGCCGGCACCCTCGGCCTGCCCCTGATGGTGGCGATCATCGGCGGCCGCTTCGAGCGCTTCCGGCCCCTGGTGGAGCTCTACCGCGAGGCCGGCCGCCGAGCCGGGCACGCCCCCGAGACCCTGAAGGTCGGCGTCCACGCCATCGGCTTCGTCGCCGACACCGACCGCGCGGCCCGGGAGGCGTTCTATCCGGGCTGGGCCGCGATGTTCGGCAAGATCGGGGCCGAACGCGGCTGGCCGAGTTCCGGCCTCGAGGAGCAGTTCGCCGCCATGTGCGGGCCCGGCGGGTCCTACCTCATCGGCGCCCCGGAGACGGTCGCCGCGAAGGTGCGGGCCGCCGACGCCGTCCTCGGCGGCCTGTCCCGCCTCACCTTCCAGATGAGCTCGGCGATGCAGGAGCCGGAGGCGATGCAGCGCTCCATCGCCCTGCTGGGCACCGAGGTGAAGCCGCGGCTGACGGCGGCCGCCTGACGCTCCCGCCCCGTCACCGCCTCGCCGAATCGTGAAACCCGGATAACCGGCCGTTAAGAGTCGCGTGGGTATATTTCCCACGTATCGACGGCCGGGCTTTCCCGGTGCCCCGAACCCCCGTGCGCCCCCATGAGCACCATCGCCTCCGCGGCCTCCCCGGTTTTCGCCCCGCGGCCGCCACCGCGCCCTCACGGGGCGATGAAGGAGCAGATGGCGTCGACCATCTCCAGCGAACTGTCCGCCGGCGCCCTGAGCGGCACGGACGCCACCGCCCTCACCTCGGCCCTCACCGCGATCGACACGGGTTTGTCCGCGTCGTCGAGCGGAAAGGCCGCCGGGGGAGCGGCGACAGCGCGCGATCCGGCCTCCCTGACGGACCGGATCGACGGACTGATCGCGGATCAGGTCAGCGCCGGCACCCTCACGGACGATCAGGCGGGCGCGCTGAAATCCCTCTTCGCCAGCGGCGGGCAGAGCACGCGCGCGTCGCAGGCCGACGGTGCGCGCGAGGCGGGCGGCCCGCCCCCAGGTCCGCCGCCGGACGGCGCGGCGTCCGGTTCGGATGACGGCACGACGAACGGCTCCGCCACGCGCGCCTCGGTCAGCGACCTCCTGAGCAGCTTCATCAAGCAGCTGCAGAGCGTCCAGGCCGCCGGGTCCGCCTACGGCGCCAACGGAACCAACCGCACCAGCAGCGCGTCGTCGGCCCTGGTTCTCGACACCAGCGCCTGACGGCGGCGTCGCCCGGGCGCTCACCGCGCGCGCTGGGCCGCCCCGTCTCTGCCGCCCCGGGTGGTCTCGTCCCGGCAGGGCCGGATGGCACCCGGATTCGGCCGCTCGGCGGCGGCGGGCGCCGCGAAGATCGCGAGGTAGCCGACGCCGCCCTCCAGCACCGAGAAGCCGGTCTGACGGTATCCGGCGGCCGTCAATTCGCAGGCGAGCAGCGCCGGCGGCGTGCCGTGCCGCGAGGGCACGTCGTCGGCGTCGACGATCCCGATCCGGCCGCCCGGCTTCATCATCGGCGCGAGGTTGTGGAGCAGGCCGAAGGGCTGGGCGATCTCGTGGTACATGTGGACCAGCACGGCGGCGTCGAGGGAGGCCGGCGGCAGGCGTGGATCGTGCGGCTCGCCACGCACCACCGTGACGTTGGTGAGCGCGCTCTTGGCGATGCGCCCCTCCAGCCCTACCAGGTAGCGCGGCGTCACGTCCTCGGCGTAGACGTGTCCCTGGGGACCGACCCGCTCGGCCATCCGCACCGTGTAGTAGCCGCTGCCCGCGCCGATATCGGCGACACTCTGGCCGGCCGCGATGCCCATGAGCCGCATCACCTGCCCGACCTCGTCGACCGAATCGCGCTGCGCCTCCGAGGCCCAGAGCGGGGCGACGATCTCGGCCACCGGCCGGTCGGGCTTCGGGAAGGCCGCGGCGGGCGTACCCGCCGGAGCCAGGGGCTCGGCCGCCCGGACGGGCCGCAACAGGCCGAACCCCGTCAGGGCCAGCGCCAGGGTGACGGTCCGGACGAGGGCAACGAGGAGCCGGGGACGGAGCGAGGGGGAAGCGGCCATGCAGGCTTAACCCGCCGCCGCCGGATCGGTGCCACGTTGACCCGGCGCGCCTCCGCGCGCCAGTAAGCACCATGACCGCCAGTCCCTGGAACGCCACCGTCCTCACCCTCTATCCGGAGATGTTTCCGGGGCCGCTCGGGGTGTCCCTGTCCGGGGATGCGCTGGCGCGGGGCACCTGGAGCCTGGAGGCCCGCGACATCCGCGAGCACGGCCTAGGCCGGCACCGGGCGGTGGACGACACCCCCGCCGGGGGCGGCGCCGGCATGGTGCTGCGCTGCGACGTCCTCGCCGCCGCCATCGATGCGGCGGGCGCGCCCGACGATCCCCGGCCCCGGCTCCTGATGAGCCCACGGGGCCGGCCTCTCACGCAGGCGCGCGTCCGGTCCTTGAGCGCGGGGCCCGGCGTGCTCGTCGTCTGCGGCCGCTTCGAGGGCGTGGACGAGCGCGTGATCGCCGGGCGCGGCCTCGAGGAGGTCTCCATCGGCGACTACATCCTCTCCGGCGGCGAGATCGCCGCCCTTGTGGTGCTCGACGCCTGCGTGCGCCTCCTGCCCGGCGTGATGGGCAAGCTCGCCTCCGGCGAGGAGGAGAGCTTCGAGACGGGCCATCTCGAATACCCGCACTACACCCGCCCCCGGGACTGGGAGGGCCGGGCGATCCCGGACGTCCTCACCGGCGGCAACCACGGCGCCATCGCGCGATGGCGCCGGGCCGAGGCCCTGCGCCTCACCCAGGAGCGCCGACCCGACCTGCTACGCTCCCGCGAGGACTGACGCGTCGCCTCCGGCCGGGTTGCCCCGCCACCCGCACCGGGCATAGTCGCCGGGATCCGAACCGGGAGAGGCCGATGCCGAACGAGCGCGTAACGATCCGGACGCCCGACGGGGATTGCCCGATGGACGTCCTGGTGCCCCCCGGCCACGGGCCGTGGCCGGCGGTGATCCTCTACATGGATGCCGGGGGAATCCGGCCTGCGATGCGCGACATGGCCCGGCACCTGTCCGAGGCCGGCTACGTCGTCGCCCTGCCGGATCTCTTCTACCGCTACGGGCCCTACGGCCCCTTCGTGCCGCGGGAGGTCTTCGCCAGCGACTTCCGCGCAACCCTCGGCCCGCTGATGGCCACGACCGATCCCCAGAAGGCGGCGAGGGATACGGACGCGATCCTGGCCTATCTCGATACGCGCGCCGACGTCGCGGGCGCGACCGTCGGTGCCGTGGGCTTCTGCATGGGTGGCGGCGTGGCGCTGGCCGCGGCGGGGCGGAACCCGGATCGCTTCGCGGCGGTGGCCAGCTTCCACGGCGGCAACCTCGCCACCGACGCACCGACGAGCCCGCACCGGTTCGTCGCGAAGCTGCGGGCGGAGGTCACCATCGCGGCGGCCGAGAACGATGGCAGCTACCCGCCCGCGATGGCCGAGCGCCTGGAGGAGGCCCTGACGCAGGCGGGCGTCCGGTACACTACCCGGATCTACCCGGCCGCCCACGGCTGGATGATGCCGGACTTCCCCGTCTACGACGCCGAGGCCGCCGCGCAGGGATGGGACGCGCTGCTTGCCCTGTTCAGCCGAACCCTGCCGGACGGCCCCCGCGCGGGCGCATGAGGCGTGCGCGGACCGCGCGGGACACCGCCGTCCCGCACGGCCCACGCGACCGCTTCAGGCGGCGAGGTCGCGCATCACCGCGATGAGGTCCGACTTGCCCTCGAAGCCGATGCCGGGAAGCTCGGGCATGACGATGTGCCCGGCCTCGACCCGCACCCCGTCCGGGAAGCCGCCATAGGGCTGGAACAGGTCCGGATAGCTCTCGTTTCCGCCGAGGCCGAGGCCCGCCGCGATGTTGAGTGACATCTGGTGCCCACCATGCGGGATGCAGCGCTTCGGCGACCAGCCGAACTGCTCCAGCACGTCGAGGGTGCGCAGGTACTCCACCAGGCCGTAGGACAGGGCGCAGTCGAACTGCAGCCAGTCGCGGTCCGGGCGCATGCCGCCGTAGCGCAGGAGGTTGCGGGCGTCCTGATGCGAGAACAGGTTCTCGCCCGTGGCCATCGGACCCGGATAGAACTCCGACATCGCCGCCTGCAGGGCGTAGTCGAGGGGATCGCCGATCTCCTCGTACCAGAACAGCGGGTACTGGCGGAGCATCTTGGCGTAGGCGATGGCGGTCTCGAGGTCGAAGCGCCCGTTCACGTCGACGGCGAGCTGCGCGGCCGAGCCGATCTCCGCGAGCACCGCCTCGATGCGGCGCTGGTCCTCCGCGATCGGAACGCCGCCGATCTTCATCTTCACCACGGTGTAGCCGCGGTCGATGTAGCTGCGCATCTCGGCGCGCAGCTGGGTGTCGTCCTTGCCCGGATAGTAGTAGCCGCCCGCCGCGTAGACGAAGACGCGCGGGTCGGCCTCGATGCCCTTCTGCTCGGCGAGCATCCGGAACAGCGGCTTGCCGGCGATCTTGGCGGTCGCGTCCCAGATCGCCATGTCGAGGGTGCCCACCGCCACCGAGCGCTCGCCGTGGCCGCCGGGCTTCTCGTTGGTCATCATCGCCGCCCAGAGCTTGTGCGGGTCGAGGTTGTCGCCGGCCGCGTTCAGCACGCTCTTGGGGTCGGCTTCCAGGAGGCGGTTGCGGAAGCGCTCGCGGATGAGGCCGCCCTGGCCGTAGCGGCCGTTCGAGTTGAAGCCGTAGCCCACCACCCGGCGGCCGTCGCGCTCGACGTCGGTGACGACGGCGACGAGGCTGGCGGTCATCTTCGAGAAGTCGATGTAGGCGTTGCGGATGGGCGAGGCGATCGGCTTGGTGACCTCGCAGACGTCGACGATGCGCATGGGGACTCTCCTGGGTTCACTGGACGGAGGGAAATGGGTGGGGTGACGGGGGCGCGGCCTCAGGAGGCGAGCGCGGCGGGCAATGCCCGATCGGGTCCCGGCCGGGTCTCGGCCGGAACGACGTCGGCGGCGGCGATGGCGGCCCGGTTGCGGTAGGCCTCCTCGGCCCTGCCGCGATCGAAGGCGCCCTCCCACTGGGCGATCGCGATGGTGGCCACCGCGTTGCCGATGAGGTTGGTGACCGCCCGCGCCTCGTTCATGAAGCGGTCGACGCCGAGCAGGAGCACGAGGCCGGCGACCGGGACGGTGTGGAGGCTCGACAGGGTGGCGGCGAGGGTGACGAACCCGGCCCCGGCCACGCCCGCGGAGCCTTTCGAGGTCAGGAGCAGCACCCCGAGGACGACGAGCTGGTCGCCGAGGCCCAGCGGCGTGTTGGTGGCCTGCGCCACGAAGATCGCCGCCATGGTCAGGTAGATGCAGGTGCCGTCCGCGTTGAAGGTGTAGCCCGTGGGCAGCACCAGGCCGACGACGGATTTCTCGCAGCCCAGCCGTTCCAGCTTGGCCATCATGCGCGGCATGACGGCCTCGGTGGAGCAGGTCCCGAAGGTGATGAGGATCTCGTCCTTGAAGTAGCTCAGCACCTTGGCGAGGGAGAACCCGGTCCAGGCGCAGACCGAGCCGAGCACCAGCACGACGAACAGGATCGACGTGGCGTAGACGCCGAGCATCAGGTAGGCGAGCGACCAGACGGTGCCGAACCCGTACTTGCCGATGGTGAAGGCGACCCCCGCCCCGGCCCCGATGGGGGCCAGCCGCATCACCATGGCGACGACGCGGAACAGCGCGTCGAGCAGGCTGTCGATGACGGCGACCACCGGCTTGCCGCGCTCGCCGGCCTGGACCAGGGCGAGGCCGAGCAGCAGCGAGATCAGGATGATCTGCAGCATGGCGCCCTTGGCGAAGGCATCCACGATGGTGGTGGGGATGATGTCCATCAGGAAGCCGACGAAGCCCGGCTGCGCCTCGGCCCGCTTGGCGTAGGCGGCGATGGCGCTGCCGTCGATGTGGCTGGCGTCGATGTTCATGCCCACGCCCGGCTGCATCAGGTTGACCACGACGAGGCCGATGACGAGGGCGAGCGTCGAGACGACCTCGAAGTAGACGAGCGCCCGCACGCCGATGCGCCCGACCTCCTTCATGTTGCCCATCTTGGCGATGCCGACGACGATGGTGCCGAAGATGACCGGCGCGAGCAGCATCTTGATCAGCTTGATGAAGCCGTCGGCCAGGGGCTGGAGCGTCACGGCGACCTCCGGCAGCAAGACGCCGACGAGACCACCCAAGACGATCGCAATGAAGACCTGAACATAGAGCCTGCCGAGCCATGACTTCATGCTCTGTTTCCTCTCATCTACCACGTTCTGGGCAGTTTCCTCGGTGATCCCTCTTGTGGGGCTTGGCGTTTTGCTTACGCCTGGACAGCCGCGCTCGGCCAATGCCATGTTCGGTTCGCGCTATGCAGGGACGGCATCGGACGGGCGGATGGACCTGGACTGGCTGAAGGACTTCCTCGCGCTGGCCGAGCAGAAGACGTTCTCGCGCGCGGCCGAGGCGCGGAGCGTGACGCAGCCCGCCTTCAGCCGCCGCATCCGGGCCCTGGAGGACTGGGTCGGTACGCCCCTGTTCCTGCGCGGGGCGCAGGGGGCGACGCTGACGCCGGCCGGACTCCACTTCCAGCCGGCGGCCCAGGACCTGCTGCGGAGCCTCGAGCGGGCGCGGCGGGAGGCGCAGGGGGTCGGCGCCCAGGACACCGCGACGCTGTCGATCGCGGCGACGCACGCCCTGTCCTTCACGTTCTTCCCGGGCTGGGTCCGGCAGATCATGCAGTCCCGGATGCTCGGGACCCTGAACCTCGTCTCGGACAGCATGGAAGCCTGCGAGCAGATCATGCTGTCGGGCGAGGTCCACTTCCTGCTCTGCCACTTCCACGCGGATGCGCCGACGCGCTTCGATCCGGACCGGTTCAAGAGCGTGCGGGTCGGGCACGACCTCCTCGTTCCGCTCTGCGCGCCGGCCCCGGGCGGCGCGGGCACCTGGTCGCTGCCCGGATCGCCCGACGACCCGATCCCCTACCTGGCCTACAGTCAGGCCTCGGGCCTCGGGCGCATCCTCGCGAGCTGCCGGACGGACGCGTCGCTCCACCTCGCGACCCGCTTCACCTCGCACCTCGCCGCGACGCTGACGACCATGGCGCGCGAAGGCCACGGCGTCGCCTGGCTGCCGCAGACGGTGGCGGCCGAGGACCAGGCCCGCGGCCGCCTCCGGCGCGCCGGGCCCGACCCCTTCGACGTGCCCATCGAGATCCGGCTGTTCCGATCGCCGGAGTGCCGCAACCACGCCGCCGACGCGCTCTGGGCCTATCTCCGCGACACGTGACCCGCGCCGTCATCGGGAGACCCGTTTCGCCCCGGCTCGTGTGCGGTCCGATCCCGGCCGGGCGGACGACCGCTTGCGTCCCGTGCGGCGCGGGTCCATTGGCGTCGGCGGGCCACTCCTCCCCAACGAGGAGCTCTCATCTGGAAGGATGACGCACGTGACCAACCGACCCGCCACGCGCCCCCGCGTGCCGAATTTCTCCTCCGGCCCCTGCACCAAGCGTCCGGGCTGGAGCCTCGAGGCCCTGGCCGACGCGCCGCTGGGCCGCTCGCACCGCTCGGCCATCGGCAAGGCCAAGCTCAAGGAGGCCATCGACCTCACCCGCAGCGTCCTGCAGGTGCCGGCCGATTACCGGATCGGCATCGTGCCGGCCTCCGACACCGGCGCCGTCGAGATGGCGATGTGGTCGATGCTGGGCCCGAAGACCGTCGAGGTCGTCGCCTGGGAGGCCTTCGGCCTCGAATGGGTCACCGACGCCCTGAAGGAACTGAAGATCGCGCCGCGGGTGCATGTCGGCGATTACGGCGTCCTGCCCGACCTGTCGGCCGTCGACACCCGACGCAACGACGTCATCTTCACCTGGAACGGCACCGCCGCCGGCGTCCGCGTGCCCAACGGCGACTGGATCGCCGCCGACCGCGAGGGCGTCACCATCTGCGACGCCACCTCGGCGGCCTTCGCGATGCCGCTGGACTGGGCCAAGCTCGATGTCGTCACCTTCTCCTGGCAGAAGGTCATGGGCGGCGAGGCCGCGCACGGCATGATCGTGCTCTCGCCCCGCGCCGTCGCCCGCATCGAAGCGAACGTCCCCGCCTGGCCGGTCCCGAAGGTCTTCCGCCTGGCCAAGGACGGCAAGCTGATCGAGGGCATCTTCAAGGGCGACACCATCAACACGCCCTCGATGCTGGCGGTCGAGGATTACCTCGATACCCTGAAATGGGCCGCGCGCATCGGCGGCCTGCCGGCGCTGCACGCCCGGGCCGACGCCAACGCCCGGGTCATCCACGACTGGGTGGCGCGGACGCCCTGGATCGGCCACCTCGCGGCCGATCCCGGCACCTACAGCAACACCGGGATCTGCCTCGTCCTCACCGACCCGGGCATCCTCGCCATGGGCGACGCCGTCGTCGGTGCGGTCGCCAAGGGCATCGCCGACACCCTGGACCGCGAGGGCATCGCCTTCGACATCGGCGCCTACCGGGATGCTCCGGCCGGCCTCAGGATCTGGTGCGGCGGCACGGTCGAGTCCGCGGACCTCGAGGCCCTGACCCCGTGGCTCGACTGGGCCTTCGCGTCCGAGAAGGCGAAGCTCGCCCGGGCCGCCTGACGCCCGCGCGACCTCGACGTCACCCGCGTCGTATACCGTGCGCGCGACGGAGCCGCTGTCCGGCCCCGTTGCGCGTCGGTCCTCCCCCGCCCGAGCCGGACACCGCCATGCCCGCGCCCAAGGTGCTCATCTCCGACGCCCTCTCCGAAGCCGCCGTGCAGCGCCTGCGCGACCGCGGCCTCGACGTCGACTTCCGGCCCGAGCTCGGCCGGGATCGCGACGCCTGCGCCGCCCTGATCGGTGCCTATGACGGTCTCGCGATCCGCTCCACCACCAGGGTCACGGCCAAGCTGCTGGCGCGGGCCGACCGTCTGAAGGTGGTCGGGCGCGCCGGAATCGGGGTCGACAACGTCGACGTGGCGGCGGCCACCGCCCGCGGCGTCATCGTGATGAACACCCCCTTCGGCAACGCGATCACCACCGCCGAGCACGCCATCGCGATGATGTTCGCCCTCGCCCGGCAGATCCCGCAGGCCGACGCCTCGACTCAGGCCGGCCGCTGGGAGAAGGCCCGCTTCATGGGCACGGAGCTGACGGGCAAGACCCTGGGGATCATCGGCTGCGGCAACATCGGCGCCGTCGTCGCCGACCGGGCGATCGGTCTCAAGCTCAAGGTGATCGCCTACGATCCCTACCTCACGCCGGAGCGCGCCGCCGAGATCGGCGTCGAGAAGCGCGAACTCGACGCGCTTCTCATGCGGGCCGACCTGATCAGCCTGCACGTCCCCCTGACCGAGCGGACCCGGAACATCCTCTCGGCCGACGCCCTGGCGCGGACGAAGCCGGGCGTCCGCATCATCAACTGTGCCCGCGGTGGCCTGGTCGACGAGGTCGCACTGCGCGCTGCCCTCGAGTCCGGCCGGGTCGGGGGCGCCGCCTTCGACGTGTTCGCGACCGAGCCGGCTTACGAGAACCCGCTCTTCGGGCATCCGAACGTGGTCTGCACGCCCCATCTCGGCGCCGCGACGAAGGAGGCGCAGGAGAACGTCGCCCTGCAGATCGCGGAGCAGATGGCGGACTACCTCCTGCAGGGCGCCGTCGTGAACGCCGTCAACACGCCGTCGATCTCGGCCGACGAGGCGCCGCGCCTGAGACCCTTCGTGGAGCTGGCCGAGAACCTCGGCTCGTTCCTGGGCCAGCTCACCGACGCGCCGATCCACGGCATCCGGGTGACGTATGAAGGCGCGGTAGCGGCGATGAACACCCGCGCACTCACGGCGGCCGCCGTCACCGGCGTGCTCCGCCCCGTCCTGTCGGGCATCAACATGATCTCCGCCCCGGCGGTGGCGCGCGAGCGCGGCATCCGTGTCGAGGAGGTCACCCGCGCCGGCGGGGCACCCGATTTCGGATCGGTGATCCGCATCACCGTCGAGGCCGAGGACATGCCCCGCGATGCCGCCGGCACGGTCTTCCACGACGGCAAGCCGCGCATGATCGAGATCCGCTCCATTCCGATCGATTCCGCCTTCGCAGAGCACATGCTGTACGTGCGCAATCACGACCAGCCGGGCTTCATCGGACGCTTCGGCAGCGCGCTCGGCGCAGCCGGCGTCAACGTGGCGACGTTCGCCCTCGGACGCGATGGGATGGGCGGCAATGCCATCTGTTTCTGCGCCGTCGATGCGCCGGTCTCGACGGACGTTCTGGCTAGCATCGCCGCGATCCCACAGGTGAAGCGGGTGCGGCCGCTGCGGTTCTGAGAATTTTGCGGTCTCGACAGATCGGGCCGCAAGCTGGCCTCCCGACCGCATTCTGACGTAAACGCCGTCCAACGACGAGGCTTCTCGGCCTCGAAACCGCCAGCATCCGGATCCCCCCATGAAGATCGACGGCAAGCCCTACCGCACCATCTTCCCCGCAGAGGACGGCGCCTCCGTAGCAGTGATCGACCAGACCCGCCTGCCCTTCGCCTTCGAGCTGAAGACGCTGTCCACCCTGGACGAGGCCGCGGTGGCGATCCGCACCATGGTCGTGCGCGGCGCACCGCTCATCGGTGTCACGGCCGCCTATGGGCTCGCGCTCGGCCTGCGCGCGGATGCCTCCGAAGCCGGGCTCGACCGGGCCGTGGCGATCCTCGCCGCCACGCGGCCGACCGCAATCAACCTGCGCTGGGCCCTCGACCGTGTCGCCGCCAAGCTTCGCACGGTGCCGGCGGCCGAGCGCGCAGCCTTCGCCTACGCGGAGGCCGGCCGCATCGCCGAGGAGGACGTGGAGAGTTGCCACGCCATCGGCGTCCATGGTGCACAGATCCTGAGCGACCTGCATCGACAAAAGAATCGGACCATCAACGTACTGACCCACTGCAACGCCGGCTGGCTCGCGACAGTGGATTGGGGAACGGCCCTGGCACCCATCTACGTGGCGCACGATGCCGGCGTGCCGGTCCACGTTTTCGTGGACGAGACCCGCCCTCGGAACCAGGGCGCGGCCCTGACGGCGTTCGAGCTCAACGCGCACGGCGTCCCGCACACCGTCATCGCCGACAATGCCGGCGGTCACCTCATGCAGCACGGTGCCGTCGACGTCTGCATCGTCGGCTCTGATCGTACCACGGCCTCGGGTGACGTCTGCAACAAGATCGGCACCTACCTGAAGGCGCTGGCCGCCAGCGACAACCAGGTGCCGTTCTACGCCGCCCTGCCCTTCTCGACGATCGATTGGACCCTGGACGACGGCGTGCGCGAGATCCCCATCGAGGAGCGCGACGGACGCGAGGTCACGCATCTCACCGGGCGTCTGGCCGATGGCGGCTTCGCCACCGTCGAAGTTGTCTCGCCGGGAAGCCCTGTGGCGAACCCCGCCTTCGACGTGACGCCGGCACGCCTCGTCACCGGTCTCATCACGGAGCGCGGCGTCGCCGCGGCCGATGCCGAGGGGCTTCTCGGCCTTTACCCGGAACGGCGCAAGGCCGCCTGACGCCTCAGGCGTCGGATGCCCATTGCCAGAACACAGAGCCAGTGAAGGCGAAGACTTTCTCGCCGCGCTGGTTCACACCAGTGTTCTGGTGGGAGGCGAGGCCCCAGCCGGGGCGCGACGCGGTCTCGCGCTTGTCGATCAGGGTACAGCTGTATCGGATCGTGTCGCCGGCATAGACCGGCGCCAGCCAGCGCATGTCGCGAAAGCCCGGTGAGGGACCGAGTTGCGGGACCGGACCGGTCTTCGCCGTATGGGCGATGTCGCGGCCGCGGGTGATGTGGAGACGTTTCATCCAAGCGGCAGCGGTATGCCAACCGGAGGCGCAGAGCGCGCCGAAATGGGTGTGCTGAGCGGCCTCCGGGTCGAGATGGAACGCCTGCGGGTCGTAGGCTTGCGCGAAGGCCATGACCGCCTCCGGCGTGAAGTTGTGGCCGCCGAGATCCCGCACGGCACCGATGGGTGTCGCTTCGAGGAAGTGGAGCTGTTCGGCATCGTCGGGCTCTGCGGACGGCACGGCGTCCGCAGGCGATACGGCCCGCGGCGGCAAGGAGGCTACGCCGCGCCGCGGAAACATCACCGTGAAGATCTGTGTCATCACGCGCTCGCCATCCCCGTTCAGGACGGTCATCGCGAAACCGACGAAGCCGCGGTCCGGCTTCGAGTTCGAGGCCCGGCAGGTGTCGACCCGGACCGAGATGCTCAGGCGATCGCCCGGCAGCACCGGCCGGAGCCAGCGCAGCTCGTTAATCCCGGGCGAGCCCATCGAGGTAGCGCCGCGGAAGACATGCTTCTGCAGGAGACGCATCCCGAAGCCGGCGGTCTGCCAGCCGGAGCCGATCAGCTGACCGACGAAGGTTTCCTTGGCGGCCTCCGGGTCGAGGTGGAACGGTTGCGGGTCGAATTCCTGAGCGAAGGCAATGATCTCGGCTTGCGTCACCGTCAGCGGACCACCCTCGATCACCCTACCGGGCGTGAAGTCCTCGAAGGTGATGCCGGTCATGCGGATCCTTTCAGGCGCTGGAACTCGACGGGCCGAGGGACGGCCCGCCGATGCGGGAGCGAGGCCGCCCTCGCCCGTGTCAGATCAGTTGGCGAAGCGGAAATGCAGCACGTCGCCGTCCTGCACCACGTATTCCTTGCCTTCGAGGCGGAACTTGCCGGCCTCCTTGGCGCCGGCCTCACCCTTCAGGCTCGTATAATCGTGGAAGGCGATGGTCTCGGCGCGGATGAACCCCTTCTCGAAGTCCGTATGGATCACGCCGGCGGCGGCGGGAGCCCGGGTGCCTTTTTCGATGGTCCAGGCGCGCGCTTCCTTGGGCCCCACCGTGAAGTAGGTGATGAGGCCGAGAAGCTCGTAGCCGGCGCGGATGACACGGTTCAGGCCGGGCTCGGCGAGACCGACAGCCTCTAGGAAATCGCCCTGGTCGCCGAGCGGCATCACGGCGATCTCGCTCTCGATCTTGGCGGAGACAACGACCGCCTTGGCGTCTTCCGCCTTGGCGCGGGCCATCACGGCATCCGAGTAGGCGTTGCCCTTGTCGGCATCGCCTTCATCGACGTTGCAGACATAGAGGACGGGTTTCGCCGTCATTAAGCCGAGGCTCTGGAACAGGTGCTCCTCCTCGGGCTTACGCTGCACGAGGCGCGCGGGCTTGCCTTCGCGCAGCAGCGGCAGGGCACGCTGGACGAGATCGAGGGTCTCCTTGGCCTCCTTGTCGGCGCCCTTGGCCTTCTTCTCGAGAGCGATGACGCGCTTCTCGAGGCTGTCGAGGTCGGCGAGCATCAGCTCGGTCTCGATCGTCTCGATGTCGGCCGCTGGGTCGACCTTGCCCTCGACATGCGTCACGTCGCCGTCGGTGAAGCAGCGGACCACATGCGCGATGGCGTCGACCTCGCGGATGTTGGCGAGGAACTGGTTCCCCAGGCCTTCGCCCTTCGAGGCGCCGCGCACGAGGCCGGCGATATCCACGAACGTGAGCCGGGTCGGAATGATTTCCTTCGAGGCTGCGATCCTGGCGAGATCGTCGAGACGCGGATCCGGCACCGCCACCTCGCCGACATTCGGCTCGATCGTGCAGAAGGGATAGTTCGCCGCCTGCGCCGCCGCCGTCTGCGTCAGCGCATTGAAAAGGGTCGACTTGCCGACGTTCGGCAGGCCGACGATGCCGCATTTGAAGCCCATGGGTCACCTGTCCGTTCGCGGGTCCGCTGAAAAGCTGCCCGCGTGAAATCCGATGTCACCGCTGCGGTCAATCGCGCGCGTTGACCTGTTTGACGTCGTCCCAGCCGCGCCCCGCCATGGCGAGGTGGACCTTGTTCTGAAAGCTCGCATCCTCGCCACCGGCCAGCAGGGGCGCATGGTCGGCGATGGCCCGGCAGAGGTCGTCGACCCAAGCCTCCTCCGCCTTGCCGAAGTTATTCAGCACGTAGGCGTGCACCAGAGCCTTGTCCCCTGGATGTCCGATACCGAGGCGGACCCGGCGGTAATCGTTGCCGCATTGCGCCGTGATCGAGCGCAGCCCATTGTGGCCGGCATTGCCCCCCCCCGTCTTCACCCGCAGCTTGGCCGGGGCGAGATCCAGTTCGTCGTGCAAGACGATGACGTCAGAGAGGGCGATCTTGTAGAAGCGCTGCGCTTCCTGCACGGCACGACCGGATTCGTTCATGAAGGTCTGCGGCTTCAGCAGGATCGCCCGCTCGGACCCGAGGGCCACTTCGGCGATCTCCCCCTGGAACTTTTGGCGCCACGGTCCGGCGCGGTGCACGCGCGCAATCTCGTCCACGGCGAGGAAGCCGATATTGTGGCGGTTCCTGGCGTAGCGTGGGCCGGGATTGCCGAGGCCGACGATCAGGCGCATTGCGCGAATCGATCCAGACAGGTTTTCGCATCGGAACGCCGCGGGCGTCCCCGGAAACGGAGATGCCCCGGCCTGATGGCCGGGGCACCCGCAGGGATGGGGTGAGACAGGGCTTGCGCCCCAGGCTCAATCCTCCTTCTTCTCGTCCTCGCCGGCCTCCTCGGTGGCCTCTTCTTCGGCCTTCTCCTCGGCGGCCTCGGCGGACTGCGCCTCGGCGATCGCGGCCTCTTCGGCCTCGACCTCGGCGCCAAGCACGGTCGGCGGCACGATGTTGGCGACGGTGGCGTCGGGCTCACCGGTGAAGGTGGCGCCGGACGGCAGCTTCACGTCGGTGATGTGGATGGCATCGCCGATATCACGGCCGGTTAGATCGATCTCGATGGCATCCGGGATCGCGTCGGGCGCAACCTCGAGCGCAAGCGTGTGAAGCACGACGTTGAGCGTGCCGCCCTTCTGCTTGATGCCGGGGGCCGCGTCCTCGTTCAGGAAGTGGACCGGGACCTCGACCGTGATCGACTGGCCGGCGACGACGCGCAAAAAATCGACGTGGATCGGCACGCCGGACACCGGATCCAGGTGGAAGTCGCGCGGGATTGCGCGAGTCTTCTTGCCGCCCGCATTGATCTCGAACAGGGTGGTCTTGAAGCCACCAGCGTAGATCAGCGTGCGGACGCGGACCAGGTCGACGGCGATGGACTGCGGAGCCTGACCGCCACCATAGATGACGGCGGGAACTTGACCCTGGCGACGAACGGCCCGGGCGGCCCCCTTGCCGACCCGGTCGCGTGCCACGGCCTCAAGCGTCTTGACTGCGCTCATGGCGTGATCCTTTTGAAAATGAAAATCTCGGGAAAACGCGAAAGGCCGCCCGAAACGGACGGCCATGCCCCGATCCCCGAAGCGCCCGTGCCTCCAAGGGTGTCTGGCGGGCGCTGGCGCGGCCTATACCCGCAAGTAACGCGCGGCGCAACCGAGGCGTCGTCCGGACGCGGTCATTTGGTCGCGAGCCGATCGCCCCAAGGCGATCCATCCGACCCGGATCCGCATCGTGGACCGAAGCCTGGCTGACGATATCTCGGCGTGCAGCTAGGCGAGCCCGGCCCGAGACACGAGCGCGCTATCTTACTGATCGAATCTAAAGATCGGATAATTTAGATCGGATGATTTGAGAGATCTTTCGCTTTCGGCCACGAGGCATTGACGAAAACGCTCCAATGGGAAACGTCCCACTGGAGCGCGGATCGGAGAGATACTGCCCTGACGCACGGGGCGGTCGTCTTAACGAACGGACACGTCAGCGGTCTCGGCAATGACCCGCCGGGTGGCAGGCACGCGTGGGGTCAGGGAAGGCGTCGTCGTCAACTCGGAAGCGGGACGCACGGTGGCCGTTGCGCGGGCCTGCTCGCGATACAGCGGCGGCATAAGGAATGTACGGTCGTCCGCCATCGCAGTATTGGCAAGGCTGGCCGTTGCGAGGGTCGCGAGAATCAAGATACGGCTGGTCATGACAGGTTTCCTTCTTTTCACCGGAGGTCCATGCCTCGTCCGGTGATCGCAATGTATTTGCACCGCACCATCATTCAAACAGATGATTTTAATAATTGATATCGATGAAATCAATGAGAGGGTAATGCGTATGGCTGGCCGCGTCCCCTTCAGTCGGCGCCACCGGCGTCAAGCCGTGCACCCAAGCCTTTGAGGGGTGTGGTTCGCTTGACCGCAGACGGAGCCAGCAGGCTTGCTCACGGCGACAATCCCGCCCGGGGAGAAAGATAGTACCCGGGCACCCGTGGTGCGGGCAGCGACGCGCTCTGTCGCGGGGAAGGTCTCGGCCGCGCCCCGATTCCACGTTTCGAAGGTTTGGCTCCAGGCTTCATCGGTGTGCAGTTCGGCAGCATCAGCCCAAGCGACGCGTTCACCCCAATTAAGCCCCGCCATCGCCGCGACAGTAGAGTAGGCGTGTTTGAACTTCGCGGCCCAGCAGGCGGCCTGCGCCGAGCAACTTGCCAACGTTGGGTAGGACACCTTTCTATCCGAGGTTGCCGACATCCAGGGTCAGCAATTGCGGTGCCGCAGCGCGATCTCATCAATCGATCCCGTCAGCGACTCTGAAACCATAAGCCTTGGTCACAGCGAATCACGAGAAGATTCCCACCCCGAACCGACGGCTCGTTCACCCTGGCGGATCTATTCTTCCGCATCGAGGAAGGAATGGGTGCTATGACGCGACCGATCGTATGGGCGCTCGGAGTGACGGCAGCCGCCGCAATCTGGGGCATCGGGCTAGCAGAGCGATTCCAACGTCCGCCGGCCCCGGAGACTGCCATCATTGCCACGCCGCTGGGCGAGCGCGCCATGGGCGCATCGGTGCGAGGCGGCCCGAGCACCCTGACGCTCTTCTCCGATGCGCAAGGACACTTCTCGACCGATGCGGTGATCGACGGGAAGCGTCTGCGCATGTTGGTCGATACCGGTGCAACAGCCTGCGCCTTCACTTACGAGGATGCAGAGCGCGCGGGCTTGCGGGTCGGCGAACACGATTTCCGCGTACCGGTCCAGACTGCCAACGGTACCATCCTGGCGGCGCCGGTGCGCATTCCCGAAATACGGATCGGCACCATCACCGTTCAAGGGGTCAACGGCATGGTCATGCCTCGCGGGCGCCTGTCCACCAGCCTCCTCGGCATGTCCTTTCTGAAGCGCTTGAACGAGTTCAGTATGAATGGAGGCCGCCTCACCCTGCGGGGGTGACCCTGTCGACGTCCCATCGGGTCCAAGGTGTCAACGATCAGGCCCCGCCCGTGGGCCCAGTCGTCGGCACCTGAGACCATCCGAGACGTCCTCAATGGCGCTGGCTGACCACAGCTTTGAGCCTGTACAGGGCCTCCAGGGCCTCGCGTGGCGTTAGCGCGTCCGGATCGATGGCTTCGAGGGCGAGGCGCAGGGTGTCGTCGGGCGCTTCGGAGACCGGCTCCGGCATTGGCGGCGGCGCCAGATTGGCAAAGAGCGGCAAGTCGTCGATGCGGGGCCTTGAGGGTCGGTCGCGCTCGGCTTTCTCGAGATGCTTTAGGATCGAACCCGCGCGGGCGATCACGCCGGCCGGAAGGCCTGCCAGCCGTGCCACCTGCAACCCGTAGGAGCGCTCGGCCACGCCCGGCACCACTTCATGCAGGAAGACGACTTCGCCCTTGTGCTCGGCCACCCGGAGAGTCGCGTTGTCGAGGTGGGAAAGGCGCTGTCCAAGGGCGGTAAGCTCGTGGAAGTGGGTCGCGAACAGGGCGCGGCCGCCATTCTGCTCGTGCAGGTGCTCAAGGCAGGCCCAGGCGATGGAGAGGCCATCGAAGGTCGCGGTGCCGCGACCGATCTCGTCCAAGATCACGAGGGAGCGACGGGTCGCCTGATTCAGGATCGCAGCGGTCTCGACCATCTCGACCATGAAGGTCGATTGCCCTCGGGCGAGGTCGTCAGCGGCACCAACGCGGGAGAACAGCCGATCGACGACGCCGAGGCGAACGCGCGCCGCCGGCACGAACGCGCCGATCTGCGCCAGGACGGCAATCAGCGCGTTCTGACGCAGGAAAGTCGACTTGCCGCCCATATTGGGACCCGTCACCAGGCGGATGCGCCCGCGCCCCTCCCCCGACAGATCGCAATCGTTGGCGATGAAGGGAGCCCCGGAGCGGTGGAGCGCCGCCTCCACCACGGGATGGCGTCCTCCTTCCACCACGAAGGCGTAGCTTTCATCGACAAGAGGGCGGCGCCAGTCGCGCTCGACCGCGAGTTCGGCGTGCGACGCGGCCACATCGAGCCGCGCGAGGGCCTCGGCTACTTCAGCAATAGCGGTTGCCTGCATCAGGACTCGTCCGGCGAGGGCATCGAACACGGCGTTTTCCAAGGCCAGTGCCCGGTCGGATGCACCCGAGATCCGACTTTCGAGCTGGCCGAGTTCGACACTTGTGAAGCGCATCGCATCGACCATGGTCTGGCGATGGATGAAGGTCTCGCGCATTACACCTTTGAGGCAGGCCTCGCCCACCCCCTGCGGCACCTCGATGTAGTAGCCGAGCATGTTGTTGTGTTTGATCCGAAGGGTACGACAGCCAGTCTCCTCGGCGTAACGCGCCTGCAGGGCAGCGATGACCTTTCGTGAATCCTGGCCGAGCAGTCGGCTTTCGTCGATCTCCGAATCGTAGCCGTGGCGTACGAACCCCCCATCTTGACGCTTCAGGGGGAGGTCGTCGGCCAGCGCCGCACGAAGTTCCGACACCAGGGCGCGGTCCACGGCAGCAAGGCAGGTCGCGACCGCCAAGAGATCCTCCGGCAGACGCACCAGGCTCCCACATCGATTGGCGAGATCCTGCGCCGCGTCGAGACCATCACGGAGAGCCGCGAGGTCACGTGGGCCGCCCCGTCCTAAGGCAAGACGCGAGAGGGCTCGGGCGAGATCCGGCGCTCTTGCGAGGCCGTCGCGGAAGGCGGCGCGGGTAGGCGCATCATCGACCAGGAACTCCACAGCTGCGTGGCGGTGCCGGATCGCCTCGAGATCAGTCAGGGGGCCGGCGAGGTGCTCCGCAAGAAGGCGGGCCCCACCCGCGGAGACAGTCCGGTCGATGGCGTCCAGCAGGCTTCCCTTACGCTCACCGGATAGGGTTCGGGTCAGTTCGAGATTGGCACGAGTGGATGCATCGATGGAGAGGGTCGCGGCGGAACTCTCTCGAGTCGGCGGTGACAGGGTCGGACGCGCACCGACCTGTGTGCGCTCGATGTAAAGCAGTGCCGCCCCTGCGGCGGCGATCTCGGCCCGCCCGAACTGGCCGAAACCTTCCAGAGTCGAAACCCCGAATTGCGCCTTGAGCCGCCGCTCGGCCGCGGAGAGTTCGAGTTCAGCCTGGGCCAACGGCGTTACGGGGGCCGAGCATTCGCGCCACAACCGGGCGAGCGCCGGATCGGCGTGAATGGTTTCCGACAGCACGATCTCGCGCGGATCGTGCCGGGCGATCGCGGAATCGAGTTCGCCGGACGCCACCTCGCTCAGGGAGAAGCGCCCCGTCGAGATGTCCACGGCTGCAAGACCATAGACGGAGGCCGTTTCACCCGCCTTACGACGGGCGATCGCGAGCAGGATATTCGCACGAGCCGGATCGAGGAGGCGATCCTCGGTGATGGTCCCGGGCGTGACAAGTCGGACCACTTCGCGCCGAACGACGGATTTTGGACCCCGCTTCTTCGCTTCGGCGGGATCTTCCGTCTGCGCACAGACCGCAACACGATGGCCGAGCGCGATGAGGCGGCTGAGGTAGTCGTCGGCACGATCCACCGGCACGCCGCACATGGGGATGTCGGTCCCGCCGTGCTTCCCCCGTTTGGTGAGCACGATCCCTAAGGCGCGGGATGCGATCTCCGCATCCTCGAAGAACAGTTCGTAGAAATCGCCCATCCGATAAAACAGGAGGCAATCGGTGTTAGCGGCCTTGATCTCGATATACTGCGCCATCATCGGGGTGGCGCCAGCCGTCTCAAGGACGGCCGCACTGGTCGCGTAATCCGAGGGAGTGGAACCGGACGTGGCAACGGAGCGGGCGATGCGCTGTGACATGGGCTCAGTATAGCAGAGCGGCCGTCGGAGAATCAGCGCGAGGATGCGTCTCGCCTGGGGAGAAGCAGAAAAGCGCCAGGGCTGGGGAATGTGAAAAGGGCCGACGTGCTCTGCACGACGGCCCTACGATCAACCGGACTGCTGTGACCGACGCCGATGATCAGTAGCGCGGGCCGCCTGAGGTGTTGCCCTTCTGCTGCTGATAGCCGGGCTGCGACGGATTGCGGGAATTCGGATCGCTCATCATCCGAGAGCGCGGCATGCGGTGCATGCGGCGGTGATGACGGTGATGGCGCATGCCGCGGTGGTGACGGCGATAAGCGACCTGATCGACCGCTTGATCACCGGCGACGGCAAGGGCAGGCGCTGGCATCACGGGAGCGGCCGACGCTGACGTCAGTCCGATGGCGCCGAGGAGAGTGCTGGCAGCCAGAGCGATCGCAAGTTTCGTCATGAGTTCCATCTTCCGTCGACGCGCCCGTTGCGCATCCAGCGAACAAGTCCTTCCAAGTGAATCCGTTCCCATTCGTGGGCATCGAAGATGCCATTCTTTCCGAAGATTTGCTGGGATGAAAGAGACAATGGAAGCCCGCGTGCGGGGCAGCTCAGCGAGCAGTCTTCAGATGCATTGCTCTTCGACGGCAGATCCGGACAGGTTCATGGAAAAGAACGCTGTCCGGGTCCCACCGGCGATTGGCGCCTTCATTGCGCGCGTGCCGGTGCTGCGTGATGCCGACTCGCTGTTGAAGCAACGCCACCGTCGACGTTTCGCCGATCCCCGCTTGAACGTTCAGCTGTAAAATTGGGCTTGTTTTAGGAGTAGGCGATGTCCTGGACCGTCCATTGGAGCGAACCGGTCGAAGCAGGCTTATCCAAGGAGGATATTATGCCGCATGTCTATCTCGCCATACGAGGCGAAGAGGAGGCCTTACGCGTCGCGTGCGAATTCTTGAATCAAGGGTTGATCGTCTGGTCGATCCGGCGGGATCATGGAATCCTGGAGACGGACCGACATCGCATCTTTCATCACTTCAATCCGCTCACCTCGTAGGTCGCCAGATCGGATCCCTGGATCTTCGCTTTGTCCTACCCCCGGGACGGGCCGGCACGCTCGTTGGGTGATGCGAGGGATCGGTATCGGGCGAGCACAAAAATTTATCTCGCTAGACTACGGACAGAGGAAGTGAGCCTCAGAAGGCGTTGGTGCGGCGGGTGATTTCGGCCAGGACGGTGCGCAGGAGGATCTGGAGGTCGAGGCGCAGGCTCTGGTTCTCGATGTACCAGAGGTCGAGGGCGGCGCGGCGCTGCATGTCGGCCAGGGTGGGGGTGGGCCCGCGCGATCCGTTGATCTGGGCCCAGCCGGTGATGCCGGGCTTGACGGCGAAGCGGTGGCGGTAGGTTGGGATCTCGGCGCCGTAGTAGAGGTCGTGGGCCAGGGCATGGGGGCGCGGGCCGACCAGGGCC
>NZ_LMMK01000012.1:491389-491608 GCF_001422795.1 Methylobacterium sp. Leaf88
AGAGGGCGACCAGGACCAAGAGCGGGGCGACCAGGAACAGGGCCAGGGCGGCCAGGGTCTGGTCCAGGGCGGGGCGGAGGGCCGCCAGGCTGGGACGGGCAAGGCTGGGACGGGCGAGGCCGGGATGGGCAAGGCCGGGATGGGCAAGGCCGGGATGGGATGGGGTCAGCGCGGTCGTGGTGGTGCCGACGGGAAGGCCCTTCCGAGCAGAAGTGGTGT
>NZ_LMMK01000012.1:491680-772026 GCF_001422795.1 Methylobacterium sp. Leaf88
AGGCCAGGTCCATCCCGTCCTGCAGCGAACAATGACTACGGAAAGCATCAATAGCAGGAATTAGGCCAAATTCCTTGTAAACCATACCCTTGAATTATGACAAACCAAAGGCAGCGACATGCATGAAAATACAGGTTTGGCAGTATATTTGCCGGCATATCGAAACATATTTCAGTTATTTGAAATGGTACTATCTGAAGTAGCCATCGATATTTAAATTCGTGCTCCCGACCCATGTACTTCGCTAGGGAAGTGCATGTTGACGTCGATGATCCGCCAAATGCCTGGCCCATCAGGGTGACAAAGCCGATGGTTGCACATGCCATGCAGAGCCCGGCGTCATGCGTGGTCGGTGCCCCCCACGGGTCTATGGGCGCCTACTCATCGCTCAGGCTTACCCACCAGGCCGACTCGACCGCAACTTTAGAGTGTCGTGTTCCTTCGGGATTGGCGCAGGGGGACAGGTCGATGCTCGTCATCTCATGTGATGGGCGACATCCGCAGGATCGGTCTGACCTTTCCGAAATCCTGACGTGCCAATACGGCACACACGTCGACATTTGCAATCCGGTACGTTGCTGCGCCGCTAATTCTGCAGGTCGTTGCGCAATCGGATCCTGCGCCCTTAATTGGGCACATCTGAATGCATCCCTCAACACGTTTTCGAGCCTGTCGGCAGTCCTGAGCCGACAGCGAACGGATACTTTCGGGAAGGGAGAAGTACACTCAGCTCATGCTGAAGATCGGCCGAACGTTGCTCGATTTCCCGAACCTTCTTGCGTCCATCCACGAAACTTGCGGGAAAGAAGCCTCCGCCGACGATCCGTTCAGTTGGGTCGCTCAGTCGCGCCAAGGTCCAGTGCTACCACCAACCGTTTAGGGGCCGGCCGGGTCGAGGGGTCCATAGGTCGGGTTCGCCAAAACCGGCGGGCGGGCGTTCGGCCGTGGCGCGCAAGGCGGGACCTTCGGAATTCACCTCCCGGATCCGCGACCGCCGCCCTTCGTCCAGGGGTTTAGGTGCCGCCGTCAGGGCGGGCACAGTTCGCGCCGTCACCGCGGGCTTCTTCTGCGCCGACCGCCGGGCTTCCAGGGTTTTGCCGTCCGCCCCGCGCGCAACCAATAGGTTTCCTGGGCTCAGGCCGAGGGCGATTTTCATACGGGAGTCGTACCCGTAGAGGTCGGGTAGGGTCCGCACCGTGCCGGCCTCGTCCACCGACATCGTGAAATAGGCGAGGTGTACCGGCAGCTTTTCACTCAGGCGGATCTGGCGCTCGCCCTTCCCGATCAGCTTCTTCAAGCGCTCACTCGACCAGGCTTCAGGCAAAACTGCGTCGGCGAACCGGAAGGGATCCTCCACGCGCACACAGCCATGGCTTAGGGCACGGTGAGCGGAGGAAAAGAGGGTTCGGTTCGGCGTATCGTGCAGATAGACGGCGTGGTTGTTCGGGAACATAAACTTGATGAAGCCAAGAGCGTTGCGCTCCCCGGGCGGCTGACGCACCGAGACGTTGCCGTTGCGGTAGACCACTTCGTAGCCCCGACGGGCCGCGTAGTTCGGGTCGCGGGCGAGACCCGGCAGGAACTCGTTCTTCAGGATCGAAGGCGGGACGTTCCAAGAGGGATTGACGACGGCGTACTCCATCATCCCCGAGAAGATCGGTGTGGGCGATTCCGTTTTGCCGACGATCACGCGTGCTTCGTCGCGCTGACGCCCATCCCGGACGACCCGTAGGCGGAACTCCGGGATGTTGACCATGACGTAGTCGCGGCCGAGGTCGGAGGGCAACCAGCGCCAGCGCTCCATGTTCACGATGAGCGCGGCCTCCGCGTCGTCGGTGCGGGCTGCGGGCTCGGGCCGGGAAAGAGCGGACACTGTTTGCAGGGTCAATGTGCCATTCGGGGCTAGACCTCGCGCGCGCTGGAACGCCGTCACGGCCGCGACCACGCCGGCATCGTAGAATTCTGGATTGCCCGGTCCGGCATCGAGGGTGCCGGCCGTCCGGGTTTCGAGTCCAAATCGCCTACGCAGGGCCGGAACGCGCGGGTCCGTCATGCCGAGCTTGAGCACTGGCCCCGGCGGCAGATGCACACCGGCCGCGGACGGAGTCTGGCCGTTACCTCGCAACACCGCGAGGCGCGCCTTCAGGGAGAGGTAGCCCGACTGAGCCGGATTGTAGCCCTGCAGCAGCGAACCGGCCGACGCGCCGCCGGATGCGATGCGGGCGAGGACGGCATCCGGTGCCGGCAAATCGAGGACCGGCGTGATCAAGCGAGACAGGTTGGCAAGATGGATGCGACCACCGCGCGCATCCCGTGCATAGAGCACGACGGCGGCCGAGAGCTTCAGGTCCGCATCCGCGATCTGCGCTTCGGTGGCGCCCTGCGTTCCAAGAACCGGCACAGGATAGGCGGACGCCGCTAGACCGTCCTCCCCCGCGGAGGCCAGACGGGCGGCCGCGGATTTTGCCGCAGGCGTGAGTGCTCCATCGACGATCCAGACCGGCTTGAAGGCACCCAACGCATAGAACGCCTGAATGGCCTCGCGATCCTTCGTCGAGAGCCGGGAGAGGAGCGGTGTCGGATCGGCAAGCCGGGTGGCGATGGCAGCGGCCTGCGGGTCGGTCGGCAGGGGCGGCGGTGCCGTTGCTTCGCTCGCAGAAGGCGTTCCCGGAATGGACGCGTTCGCGTCCGGTCCCCTCGCCGCAATCGGACCCGCGCTATCGGCAGACGGATCGGGCCTGGCTGCCTCGGGCGCGCCCGGATCGACCGAGGCGTTCCGCGTAACCAGGGTCGCGGAGGCTGCATCCGGAGCCTGTGCGTGTGAAGGCTGGGCCTGCGAGTTCTGAGCGTCGGATGCGCGACCCTCTTGCTGCCGCATGTCGGAAACCTGGGCCTGGGCCCCATAGGCTGAGCAGCCCGCCAGCAGTGCGGACAGCGCGACGGAGGCAGAGCGCAAAACGCCCATGATGGCAACTCCTCGGGACCGACCATACCGGCCGATAGCATTAGGATAATCGGACCAGGCGGCTGCGTGCGCAATCGCACGATCGCCGATGAGAGGTCTCAGGCAGCAGCCTCGTCGACCTTGTCCTGTTCCGCGAGACCAAGATCCTTGAGTTTCCGGTAAAGGGTAGATCGGCCAATTCCGAGGCGGCGTGAGACCTCGGACATTCGGCCGCGATAGAATTGGAGTGCGAAGCGAATGATCTCCGCTTCCAAGCCGTCCATCGTCTTCATCTCGCCGGTCTCTTCCGCGACCAGACTCATGGCATGCGGATCGCGCACTTCCACCCGGACGATCTCCCTCACGGGCTGCGGCGCGCCGCCCTGCACCATCGGCTGGATCGGTGCGGCGGGAATCCGGATGTCGAAGCCTTCTACCTGGGCGGCGATCTGCGGGAATTCGGACACCGTGAGTTCGTCGCCATCCGCCAGCACCACCGCGCGGAACAGAGCGTTTTCCAGTTGGCGGACGTTACCCGGCCAGCCGTACCGGGTTACCAGCGCCATCGCCTCGGGTGTGATGGCTCTGACCTTCTTGCCTTCTTCGGCCGCGAAGCGCGCGCAAAAGGAGCGCACCAGATCAGGAATGTCCTCGCGGCGAGCCCGTAACGGCGGCAGCGTCATGGGGAAGACGTTCAGGCGATAATACAGGTCCTCGCGGAATCGGCCCTGCTTGACCAAGTCGAGGAGCGAGCGATTCGTCGCCGAGATCAGACGGATGTCCACCCGTACGCTGCGCTTTCCGCCCACCGGATCGACCTCACCTTCCTGGAGAGCGCGCAGGAGCTTCACCTGTGCATCGAGGGGCAGTTCGCCGATCTCGTCGAGGAAAAGCGTTCCACCCGAGGCTTCGACGAACTTGCCAACATGACGCTCGGTAGCGCCCGTGAAGGCGCCCTTCTCGTGGCCGAACAGGGTGGACTCGACGAGGTTGTCGGGGATCGCGCCACAGTTGACGGTGACAAAGGCCTTGCCGCGTCGATCGCCGGACCCCTGGATCGCCCGTGCCAGCACCTCCTTGCCGACGCCGGACTCTCCTTCGATCAGCACCGGGATGTTCGATTTGGCCGAGCGCTCGGCGAGGCGGATCACGCGTTCCATATCCGGGCTCCGCGATGTCAGATCCTTGAAGCTCAGCGCGCCTGAGGCGCGCCGGCGCATGCGGCGGACCTCTTCCTCGAGCTGATCGACCTTCAGAGCGTTCTTGATCGAGACCTGCAGACGCTCGGCACCGGCTGGCTTGACCACGAAATCCGTGGCGCCCGCACGCATCGCCGTGACAACGGCATCGATCGAGCCGTTCGAGGTCTGAACGATCACCGGCACGTCGAGGCCAGTTCTGCGCATCTCGGACATGACGCCCAGTCCATCGAGGCCACCGGGCATGACGAGGTCGAGAAGCACCACATCGATCGCATCGCCGGCGCGCAACGCCTCGAGGCCCTGCTCGCCACTCTCGGCCACCCGCGCCTCGAAGCCGAGGCGCCGAACCATCGTTTCGGCGAGGCGGCGCTGCACGGGATCATCGTCGACGATCAGGACCGTTGTCGACATGGGGCAGCCTCGCTGTTCGCAAGCGGACGGCATCCGGCGACACGAGGGTCCTCCGGGCGTCATCGTCGCTGGCGTGTTTCGTTTCGAACCGCAGGGTGCCCCAAGAGCGTAAAGCCGTGCTTAACGACGATCCGACTTTTGCGGAGCGTAGAGCGTTCGGCACGCCCCCCACTTCACACCCGCTGACAAACCGTCCCGACCCGCAGGATTCTGATCGACTCGGATTGATCGGACGGCCTTTGCACTCGATATCACCGCGCACGGACCTGACCGGTCCGAGAGGGAACCAGATCATCATGCCGAGCCGAGCCGTCGCCACTGCCAGTCGTTCGGGCATCGTCGCGAATGCGGAGGGGGCCAGCGCTGCCAGAGCCGCCGCGCATGCGGCCGATCTGGGGGCTTTGCCGGAATGGGACCTTACCGACCTGTATG
Source organism: Methylobacterium sp. Leaf88 (assembly GCF_001422795.1). Taxonomy (NCBI): domain Bacteria; kingdom Pseudomonadati; phylum Pseudomonadota; class Alphaproteobacteria; order Hyphomicrobiales; family Methylobacteriaceae; genus Methylobacterium; species Methylobacterium sp. Leaf88. Next base: position 496,670 of record NZ_LMMK01000012.1, read on the forward strand.
CTGGGATCGATTCTCCCGATTTCTCGGCTGACCTGGTCCGAGCCGAAGCGGATTGTGCCCGGTTCTCCGAGCGCTACGCCGGTCGCCTCGCCGTGATGGCGGCCGCGTCGGATGCCTCGGCCCAGCTAGCCGAGGCGGTCGCGACATACGAAGGCATCGAAGATCTGCTCGGACGCCTGATGTCTTTCGCGGGCTTGGTCTATTCCGGCGACACCACCGATGAGCTCAGGGAAAAATTCTACGGAGACACGCAGGAGCGGCTGACGGCGGCCTCCAGCCATCTGTTGTTCTTTGCCCTCGAACTGAACCGCATCTCCGACGAGGCGATGGATCGGGCCATGGCGGATGGGCCGCTCAACCATTACGCGCCTTGGCTGGAAGACCTGCGGCGCGAGAAACCGTTCCAACTCGACGATCGCACCGAGAAACTTTTCCTTGAAAAGTCCGTCACCGGGCGCTCGGCCTGGAATCGGCTCTTCGACGGTACGATCGCGGCACTCCGCTTCCCCGTGCAGGGTGAGCAGCTTACCTTGGAGCCGACCCTCAACAAGCTTCAGGATCCGGATGGCGCCATTCGACAGGACGCTGCGGGCGCTCTCAGCGAAGTCTTCCGTGCGAACCTGCGCACCTTTACGCTGATCACCAACACTCTCGCCAAGGACAAGGAAATTTCCGACCGCTGGCGTGGCTTCAAGGACGTCGCGGATGCGCGTCATCTCTCGAATCGCGTCGAGCCCGAGGTGGTCGCCGCGATGGTGGAGGCCGTCCAGGCCGCGTATCCGCGGCTGTCGCACCGCTATTATCGCCTGAAGGCCAAGTGGTTCGGCGTCGAGGCTCTGCCCTATTGGGACCGAAACGCTCCTCTCCCCAAGGTCGATCAGCGCACCATTCCGTGGATCGAGGCGCGTGACACTGTCCTCGACGCCTATCAGGCGTTCTCTCCGCAGATGGCCGACATCGCCCGGACGTTCTTCGACCGCAACTGGATCGACGCTCCGACTCGACCCGGAAAGGCGCCCGGCGCCTTCGCGCACCCGACCGTGCCCTCGGCCCACCCCTACGTCTTGGTCAACTACCAGGGCAAGCCGCGGGACGTGATGACCCTGGCGCACGAGCTCGGCCACGGCGTGCATCAGGTCCTCGCCGCCCCGAACGGCGCCCTGATGGCGCCTACGCCTCTGACCCTGGCCGAGACTGCCAGCGTCTTCGGTGAGATGCTGACCTTCCGCCGCCTCCTGGCCGCCACCACGAACACGAGCCAGCGCCGCGCCATGCTTGCGGCGAAGGTGGAGGACATGATCAACACGGTCGTGCGCCAGATCGCGTTCTACGCCTTCGAGCGGAAGGTCCACCTCGCCCGGGCACAGGGCGAGCTGACCGCCGAGCAAATCAACGGCCTCTGGATGTCGGTGCAGGCCGAGAGCCTCGGTCCGGCGATCGCGCTTGATGCGAGCTACGAGCCGTTCTGGGCCTACATCCCTCACTTCATCCATTCGCCGTTCTACGTCTATGCCTATGCTTTCGGCGATTGCCTCGTGAACTCGCTCTACGGCGTCTACGCCAAGGCGGAAGACGGGTTCGTGGAGCGCTACTTCGCCCTCCTGTCCGCTGGCGGTGCCAAGCCCTACGGCGAACTCCTGGGCCCCTTCGGCCTCGACGCCCGCGACCCTGGCTTCTGGCAGATCGGACTGTCGATGATCGAGGGCATGATCGCTGAGTTGGAGGGGATGGAGGCTGCGTAAGCGCTCAGCGATATGAGCGATGGAAGAAGGATGCCTCTCGTTGTTCGTCCTGGACAACGGGGGGTGGTTCGTCGGTGGACCCGGCGCCTCGCTCGTCCCGGGCTGACCAACCCGTCCCGTGGCATCGCGAAGGGCGATCCAAGTGAAACATGCCGGAGCTGTAAGGGTAATTCGCGAGCTCGCCACCGGTGAGAGTGACGTCAGCTGACTGACACGCCCAATTCTCGACGATCGGTCCGGCACTGGACTATCGAGCCGCGACCCATGAGCCCGCTGCCCTGGCGTGATCGATCACTGCGCTTATCTCCAAAGAAAGTTTCTCCCGACGAGTTGATTGATCCCGATGGCCGACACCGATCGTGAAGCCAACCGCTTCTCCGCCCGCGCAAGTCGCTATGCCCGCGTCGGTGCCAATGTCGGCGGGGTGGCGGCGCGCATGGCCGGCGCGAAGCTGTTCGGCGGAAAGGAGGCTCCGACCAATGCGGCAGCCCTCGCGCAGGCCCTTGGCGGTTTGAAGGGCCCGATCATGAAGGTGGCGCAGCTCTTGGCGACGGTGCCGGACCTGTTGCCACCCGATTACGCGACCGAACTTCAGAAGCTTCAGGCCGATGCGCCTCCGATGGGCGCCGCTTTCGTCAAGCGACGCATGATCGCCGAACTGGGGGCCAATTGGCAGACCCGATTCCGGGCCTTCGACCTCAAGCCGGCGGCAGCGGCCTCCCTCGGTCAGGTTCACCGCGCCACGGCCCTCGACGGCACGCACCTCGCTTGCAAGCTTCAGTACCCGGATATGCAATCGGCCGTAGAGGCCGACCTTAAACAGCTTGAAGTCGCATTCGCCTTGCATCGGCGGATGTCCTCGTGGCTCGATACCCGCGAGATCGCAAAAGAAATCGGTGCCCGTGTCCGCGAGGAACTCGACTACGAGCGCGAGGCCAAGCATGCCGTCCTCTACGGCGACGTCCTTCGCGACGTCGATGCGGTCCGCGTGCCCGCCATCCACAAGGATCTCTCGACGAAGCGCCTCCTGACGCTCGGCTGGCTCGACGGGCAGCGCATCCTCGATTTCGCCGAGAGTCCAGTAGACGTCCGCAATCGTCTGGCCCGGTCGATGTTCAAGGCCTGGTGGCATCCGTTCAGCCGTGCCGCCGTCATTCACGGCGATCCACACCTTGGCAATTACACGGTCTTCTCAGAAGGGGGCGAGGCGCGGGGGATCAACCTGCTCGACTACGGCTGCGTCCGCATCTTCCATCCACGCTTCGTCGGCGGTGTCGTCGACCTGTATCGGGGCCTGCTCACCAACGACAACGCACGCATCGTTCATGCCTACGAGACCTGGGGGTTCAAGAATCTCAACAAGGAACTCGTCGAAATCCTGAATATCTGGGCGCGCTTTATCTATGGGCCGATCCTGGAAGATCGCACGCGAACCGTGGCCGACGGGGTCAAGCCCGGCGAATATGGGCGCCGACAAGCCTTCGAGGTTCATCAGGCCCTGAAGGCACGCGGTCCGGTTACGATCCCGCAGGAATTCGTCTTCATGGACCGGGCGGCGGTCGGCCTCGGCGCCGTCTTCCTGCATCTCCGGTCGGAGCTAAACTATCACCAGTTGTTCGAGGCCGAGATCGACCGTTTCTCCCTCGCGGATCTCGAAGGGCGACAGGGCGAGGCATTGGCAAAGGCAGGACTTGCTTCTCCGGCTTGAAAGCGTGGCCACAAAAAGCCGTTCGAGGCGATTGCCGGGCGCGCATGTCGATTGCGAGCGACCTTGGCTTGCGCTAAATCCCCTTGGAACAAATCAAGATGATGCCCAAGGGGACGCCCACAAGATGGCTGATACCAAGACCGTGTCCGGCGCGCATTACAGCCCGGCGATGGATGAGAAGACCCACGAGCAGACCTATCGCGGCTTCGTTCGGTTCGTAGAGATCGGCACCGGTGTCGTGCTGTGTTGGGTTCTGGCCCTGGCGGTCGGCGGTATCCGCGAGGCCTGGCTGACGGCGATCTTCGGTGTGATCCTCTCCGGTATCGCCGGTGCGGTCGGTGCTCTCGCCCCCGCGATCGGCTGGAAGGCCCCCCTGGCGGTCGGCATCCTGCTGGCGCTTTACCTCGCTTTCGCCTGATCCCTCTCCAACCACAACTTGACTGATTTGCGGGTCGCCTTCGGGCCGTCCTTTAAGGAGCATTCCTGCATGCGCATCGCTGTATTATCGGAAACCGATCCCGCGGAGCCGCGGGTCGCGGCGGTGCCAGAGACGGTCAAAAAGTTCATCGGCCTTGGGGCCGACGTAACCGTCCAGTCTGGTGCCGGTCTGAAGGCCGGCGTTCCGGACGCCGATTACGAGGCCGCCGGGGCTTCCATCGCCGGATCGGCCTCCGAGGCCGCCGGGTCCGCAGACCTTGTTCTGAAGGTCCGGCGTCCCTCGGCCGAGGAGATCGCCCTCTTGCCGCGCGGCGCCACGGTCATCGCCATCATGGATCCGTACGGCCACGAGGCCGAACTCGGCGCCATGGCGGAGGCCGGTCTCGACGCCTTCGCTATGGAGCTGATGCCCCGCATCACCCGCGCGCAGGTGATGGACGTGTTGTCGTCCCAGGCCAACCTTGCGGGTTACCGCGCCGTGGTCGACGGCGCGTCCGAATACGGTCGTGCCATGCCCATGATGATGACCGCCGCCGGAACCGTACCGGCCGCCCGCGTCTTCGTCATGGGCGTCGGCGTTGCCGGCCTCCAGGCTATCGCAACGGCCCGCCGGATGGGCGCGGTGGTCACCGCCACCGACGTGCGCCCGGCCACCAAGGAGCAGGTCGAATCCCTCGGCGCCAAGTTCGTCGCGGTCGAAGATGAGGAGTTCAAGCAGGCCGAGACTTCCGGCGGATACGCCAAGGAGATGTCGACCGAGTACAAGAAGAAGCAGGCCGACCTCGTCACCACCCACATCGCCAAACAGGACATCGTCATTACCACGGCGCTGATTCCGGGCCGGCCGGCGCCGAAGCTTGTCTCGGAGGCGATGGTCGCCTCCATGAAGCCCGGCTCGGTCCTGGTCGACCTCGCAGTCGAGCGCGGCGGCAACGTCGAGGGCGCCAAGCCCGGCGAAGTCGTGGTGACCGACAAGGGGGTGAAGATCGTCGGCCATCTCAACGTGGCCGGCCGCCTCGCGGCGACGGCCTCCAGCCTCTACGCCCGCAACCTCTACGCCTTCGTCGAGACCCTGGTCGACAAGGAGTCCAAGGCCCTGGCGGTGAAGTGGGACGACGAACTCGTCAAGGCGACCAACCTGACCCGCGACGGTCAGGTCTCGCACCCCTCGTTCCAGCCCCAATCCTGATCCCGCCGGAGGATACGATGGCTATGCTTCCCCCCGATCAGGCCGCCGAGCAGGCGCGCGCCGCCGCCGCCGCGGCCCGAACTGCCGCTGACATCGCGCAGCAGCACGCGCTCCAGGCGCAGAAATACGCCGACGGCCTCGGTCACGGCCTCAGCGCCGTGACTCACGGAGCCGTCGACCCGACGGTCTTCCAGCTCGCGATCTTCGTCCTGGCAATCTTCGTGGGCTACTATGTTGTCTGGTCAGTCACCCCGGCCCTGCACACGCCGCTGATGTCCGTCACCAACGCGATCTCGTCGGTCATCATCGTCGGCGCCTTGCTCGCCGCCGGCGTGCCTTACGTCGAGCACGGCACCGGCTGGGCCCGCTTCTTCGGCTTCGTCGGCATCATCCTCGCCAGCGTGAACATCTTCGGCGGGTTCCTCGTCACTCAGCGCATGCTCGGCATGTACAAGAAGAAGGCCTGAGACATGTCCCAGAACGTCTCATCCCTTCTCTACATCGTCTCCGGCGTCCTGTTCATCATGGCGCTGCGGGGGCTTTCGCACCCGACCACTTCGCGACAGGGCAACCTGTACGGCATGATCGGCATGGGCCTCGCCATGCTCACCACCCTGGTCGGCCATCCGCCAGCCGGGCTCGGCGCCTGGGTCATTGTCATCTTGGGCCTCGCCATCGGCGGCGGTGCCGGCGCAATCATCGCCAAGCGTGTGCCGATGACGGCGATGCCGCAGCTCGTGGCCGCCTTCCACTCCCTTGTCGGCCTTGCGGCCGTAATGGGCGCGGCGGCAACGCTCTATGCGCCGCAGGCGGTCGGAATCCTCGAGACTGGCCACATTCACAAGGAATCGCTGTTCGAAATGGCGCTCGGCGTCGCCATCGGCGCAATCACTTTCACGGGCTCGGTCATCGCGTTCCTGAAGCTCGATGGCCGTATGTCCGGCAAGCCGATCATGCTGCCGCAGCGGCACCTCATCAATATCGGCCTCGGCGTCGCCCTTGTGGTGCTGATCGCAATCTTCATCGGCAACGAGAGCAAGGCGATCTTCTGGTTGATCGTGCTGCTGTCCTTCGTGCTCGGCGGCCTGCTCATCATTCCGATCGGCGGCGCGGACATGCCCGTCGTCGTCTCGATGCTGAACTCCTACTCGGGCTGGGCCGCCGCTGGTATCGGCTTCACTCTGGGCAACCTCGCGCTCATTATCACGGGTGCGCTGGTCGGATCGTCCGGTGCGATCCTGTCCTATATCATGTGCAAGGCGATGAACCGCTCGTTCGTCTCCGTCATCCTCGGTGGCTTCGGCGGTGACGCCGCAGCAACCGGCGCCGGTGGCGCTGTCGAGACCCGTCCGGTCAAGCAGGGCTCGGCCGACGACGCGGCCTACATCATGAAGAACGCCGAGCGCGTCATCATCGTGCCGGGCTACGGCATGGCTGTAGCCCAGGCCCAGCACAGCCTTCGCGAGATGGTCGATATGCTCAAGAAGGAAGGTGTGGACGTGAAGTACGCGATCCACCCGGTCGCCGGCCGCATGCCCGGTCACATGAACGTGCTGCTCGCCGAGGCGAACGTGCCCTACGACGAAGTCTTCGAGCTGGAGGACATCAACGGCGAGTTCCCGCAAGCCGACGTGGCCTTCGTGATTGGTGCCAACGACGTCACCAACCCGGCGGCCAAGACCGACAAAGCCTCGCCGATCTACGGCATGCCGATCCTGGACGTCGAGAAGGCCAAGACCGTCCTGTTCATCAAGCGCGGCATGGGCTCAGGTTACGCCGGCGTCGAGAACGAGGTGTTCTTCCGCGATAACACCATGATGCTGTTCGGTGACGCCAAGAAGGTGGTCGACAACATCCTCAAGAATCTCTGATGCGACCGCGGGCGCTGACCCGCGGGACCTTCCTCGAGGGGCCGGCGCGTGTTCGCCGGCCCCTTTGTCGTTTGGGATGCAGTCCTGCGTCCCAGATGGCGCTATGATCCCCCCGTGTCAGCCGCCCTCGCCCTCGACGCGCCTCGCGCGTTCCTCGACGTCTCCCACTCGGTTCTCGGCCGGCCCTGGCGCGACCGCTGCGCCGATCCGGCCCTACAGGCTTACGCGGCGACGATGGTGCAGGCGCATGCCCTGCCCGAGTTGCTGGCCCGGGTCCTGGCCGGGCGCGGCATCCGACCGGCCGAAGCGGAGGCGTATCTGCAGCCGCGAATGCGCGACCTGATGCCGGACCCGAACTGCTTGGTCGATATGGCGACGGCTACCGAGCGGCTCGCGCGCGCTGTTCTGACCGGCGAGCGAGTGGCGGTATTCGGCGACTACGATGTCGACGGTGCAGCCAGCGCCTCGCTCCTGGCCGGCTACCTGCGTAGCCTCGGCCTGACCGTCCAAATCCACATTCCTGACCGAATCAGCGAAGGCTATGGCCCCAACGTCGCCGCCGTCGAGGCTCTGCGGGAGGCCGGCGCTACGCTGCTGATCACCGTCGATTGCGGCACGAGCGGACACGCGCCCTTGGAGGCCGCAGCGGCAGTCGGCCTCGATGTCGTCGTCCTCGACCATCATGGCGCCCCAGAGCACCTGCCCCCGGCCCGTGCGCTCGTGAACCCGAATCGCCTCGACGACTTGTCGGGGCTCGGCCATCTCTGCGCAGCTGGGGTCGTCTTCCTTACGCTCGTTGCGCTAAACCGGCGACTTCGGCGAGAACCGGAATTCGTCGATCGGCTGCCTGACCTCGCCGAGTCGCTCGACCTCGTTGGCCTGGCCACCGTCGCGGATGTCGTCCCGCTGGTTGGCCTGAATCGCGCCTTCGTCGTGCAAGGCCTTAAGGTGATGCGCGGCCGCGGCCGCATTGGTCTCGCAGCGCTTCTGGATGCTGCGTCTTTGACTGAGCCGCCAGAGGCCTGGCACCTCGGCTACCTTGTCGGCCCGCGCATCAATGCCGGGGGACGCATCGGGAATGCGGCTCTTGGGGCAACCCTCCTCACCACGGCCGACCCGGCCGAGGCTGCACGGATTGCGGCGGAACTCGATCGGCTTAATCGCGAACGTCAGGTCATCGAGGCGACAGCGGTCGCCGCCGCCGAGTCCGAGATGGACCACGTGCTCAGTCTCGATCCCGAGCAACCGGTGCTGGTGGTCGCGTCCACCGACTGGCATCCCGGCGTCGTCGGGCTCATCGCGGCGCGCTTGAAGGAGCGCTTCGGCCGCCCGGCCTTCGCTTTCGCCCTCCGGCCGGACGGCACCGCAACCGGTTCGGGTCGATCGATCGTGGGTGTGGATTTAGGGCACGCGGTCCGCACGGCGGTCGAGGCAGGGGTTGCCCTGAAGGGTGGCGGCCACGCTATGGCGGCGGGCGTCACGCTGCCTGGTCCGAACGTTACGGGTTTTCGCGATCACCTCACGGCTGTTCTGTCCGAGACCGTTGCCGAGGCACGCGCTGTCGAAGCGCTTCAAGTGGATGGCGCAATGAGCGCAGGCGGTGTCACCGCCCAACTCGTGCGCACGATTCACCGGGCCGGCCCATTCGGATCCGCGGCCCCGGAGCCGACCTTCGTCCTGCCGCGACACCGCATCGTGGACGCCGCGGTCGTCGGTCATGGGCACGTTCGAGCCCGTCTGCGAAGTCGGGATGGCCAGGCCATCGGCGCCATTGCATTCCGTTCGGCACAGGGTCCTCTCGGACAGGCAATCCTATCCAGCGTCGGCCGAGAGGTGCATGTCGCTGGGACGCTGTCCGTGGATACCTGGCGTGGCGCTGAGCGTGCCCAAATGCGCATCTGCGATCTCGCATATTTCGATTGAGCGATGCGGTTGACTCCCGCCCGGGCGGTCATCATAAGGACGGCGCGCCGTCGAAAGACGGTCGGTTTGGGGGAATGTCCCGAGCGGCAAAGGGGGCGGACTGTAAATCCGCTGCGTAAGCTTCGTAGGTTCGAGTCCTACTTCCCCCACCAAATCTTTACCGAGATCCCGAAACTCTCCGGGATGTCTCTAGCCTTGGCGACCTGTTATAAAGGTCGGCGATGCGGGTGTAGCTCAATGGTAGAGCAGCAGCCTTCCAAGCTGAATACCCGGGTTCGATTCCCGGTACCCGCTCCATCCGATTTCTGAATCCGACGCCGCTGAAGCGGCATGAAAACTTCTCCATCGTTTGCCGAGGGTCCGAACGAGGCCGATTGATCGGTTGCTTGGTGCGGGTTGGCTCGCGCGACGACGTTTTGCGTTGGCTTTCCAGCGGTTGATATCGACGGATGGGGATGTCCTCTCCTGGCGAACCAAGGGGGCGAAGCGGCGAACCCTCCGTGACGATCTCGACACATCGGCGCGCGGCCGTCGCATCGATCAGCCCTTCGTCCACGTTCCTGCCCAAATCGCGTTCGCCGCACCTAGGCTTTGGTACACCTTGGACACGGGCGGGCGTGGAGGAATCGCTTCGTGCAGCGGGAGCGCCTACCTTTGCCCCAGAGGCGTTAGGAACAAAATCTGCCCTGTGCGCCCGCGCACACCCTGGCACGATTTCGCCACGGTTCAGACTTAGCCGTTGAATGTAGAGCGGCGAAGTGTCGAGGCCCCGGTAAACCGGACGTTTACGGTTTTCGGCAACCTTGCGTTCACCATGATCCGTGCTCCGCGCGCGAATGGGTAGAGGGTGAGACCACGGTGGGTAAGCTTCTGCGGAACGGCCGGACGACCCATCGCCCCGGCTCTTGGAAGCGGGCCGGACGTCTGACCGTCTTCGGTGCCAGTTTCGGTCTGGCTCTGGCGGGTGGAACCCGCGGCACCCAGGACGCCGTCGCCAACGGTGATACGCGGACTCTTTCGATTTATCACACCCATACAAAGGAAAGCCTGACGGTCACCTTCAAGCGCGACGGACGTTACGACAGGGCAGCTCTGGAGCAATTGAATTGGCTCTTGCGCGACTGGCGATCTGATGAGCCGATCAAGATGGACCCTCGCCTGTTCGACACGGTCTGGGAAGCCTACCGGTCGGTAGGTTCGCAGGAACCGATCAACGTCGTCTCTGCCTATCGCTCGCCCGGCACCAACGCGATGCTGCGCCGGCGATCCAAGATGGTCGCCGAGTACAGTCAGCACATGCTCGGCAAGGCGATGGATTTCTACCTGCCGGATGTGTCGATCGACCAAATCCGGGCCATCGGCATGCGAATGCAGAGGGGCGGCGTCGGTTGGTATCCCCGCTCAGGCTCCCCCTTCGTGCACCTCGACGTTGGCTCGGTCCGCTCATGGCCGCGTATGACGCACGATCAGTTGGTCCGTCTATTTCCGGATGGAAAGACCGTTCACCTGCCCTCGGACAATCGCCCCCTGCCCGGCTACGAAATGGCCCGTTCCGAAATCCTCTCGCGCGGTGGAACCGTTCTTGGGGTCACCGAGGTGGCGCAAATGGACGAGGACGACGGGCCGAGCATCAAGGGGTTCTTTGCCAGCCTCTTCGGCGGCGGCCGCGCGCAAGATACCGCACCGCCCGTGCAGGCAGCGACGAAAGCGTCGGAGCGAGCCCGCCCGAGGACGGCAGCCGTGGTGGTCGCCAGCGCCGATCCCGAGGACCCGGTCGGTGCGCGCACGGCGCTCGCCTACGCGGCACCCGCCGCGGATGAGGCCCTCAAAAGCAATTTTCTTCGTCGCGACGGCCGTGACGCCCAGAGCCTCCTGACCAGCGAAACGCCCACAACTGCAACGTCACCCTCGGATACGGTCGCTTCTGTGGCCCTGCCGCTGCCGCCCCGTCGTCCGGCGGAATTTGCAGCGGTGACCGCCGCCCTGACGATGCCTCTACCGCCCCCACGGCCCGTCGTACAGCTTGCCGGCCTCGGCACTGCCGGCATGGCCAATCTCTCCCCGTCGATACCCCCCCGTGCAGCCCTCGTGCCAGCTAATGCCGATCCGCGAACGCAGCTCCATGCTCTCTTCGTGGCGGCTGCCGCGAATGTCGAGCCCGCGAGTCGGATGGCGCCGGTGAGGCTTGCCAACGCGAAGGCAAAGCTCGACGGAGCGCCGACCGCGATTGTCTTGCCGCAAGCCGGCGTCGCCACCCGCTTCTCGGCCCGAAGCCCAGGCGACGACCTCGCGGCCTCGCGATTTACTGGCTCGGCCACACGCGTCGTACCCGGCACACGCTGATCGCAACGCGGTCACTTGCCTGTAACGCGACAGATTCGCTTTGTATTCCGCTCAAGGTGGGAGGGACCGCCGACGGTCCTCGGACGCGAGCGCACGAACCGGTAGGCCGCGGCGCGGCGGAGTGAGGCTCGGGACTGACCGTGGAGGTCGTCCACCAGAAGCGCGACGGGCGTTCGCATCACGGGAACCAAGAGGGTAGTTCGCTGCCACGGACCATGTCGTCCGCCCGTGAAATATCTGCCCCGAACACAACCTGTGTCTGGGCCGGCATTTTCCTTGCCGACGCCAAATTTTTAAAACGGCCCACCAATCGGAAGCATCGCGACAGACGATCAACCGAACAAATCTTCACCGAGCAGCCTGGAGGTAAGTTAAGTTATCATCGAACCCATAGTCCAAGATGAAAGGTGAAACTGATGTCAGTCTATCAAACTGATTAATCTGAGCGCTTTCAGAGGACGATGTTCAAACGCGTAATTTGTAAAAAGATATTTTTCAAAGAATGGCAGAGCATTCGGCAATTATGAACTCGAATTTCGAGGGGAATCCGGCTTTCGCGAAGATTTTTATTGTGTGCGAAAGCTTCGCCGATCCGCCAAATGGGGTATGCCATTCCAAATTCATTTCAAAGACAAGGAGGTGTCTGCGGCGTTGGAAGGATCAGGCAACCTTTCGATGAGGACCGCAATAGCTCAAACACCCAAGGAAGGCGGTTCTTGATGTTCACGGTAAGTGCAAGTTTCCTGCTGGCAGGTATTGCTCTGGCCGCCGCTGCCCAGGCCTCGCCGCGGCGTCGGAGTACCTTGGAATGGGCTGGCGGTACGCTGCTCATTGCAGGCCTTGGTCTTCTCGGCGCAGGACTCCGTTTGTTTAGATAACGTGCCGGCCGGCGGGCCCGGTAAGCCGATCGCTCCGGAATGTACCGAACGGGATTCCCGATCCGGCTGCCCTATGTGCAGGACATGACACGCATTCACGTCCGCACGCTCGGGATGGCACTCCTGATCGCCCTTAGCCCGATACGCGCTTTGGACTCGGGAGACGCACCGGCCTTCCTGCTTGTCGGCCTCGATGGCAAAACGTTCTTCGCGCCGGATGGCAGCCGCAACGGACCGAACGGGAGTGATGCCGTTGGGATCATCGACGCCAGTGATGAGGCACATCCTCGCTTGATCCATACCCTCCCTCTCGACAACTCGGTGTACGGACCGCCGACGAACCTGCGGGTCACGCCGGACGGGCGTCTCGGTTTGGTCGCAAGTTCGGTGCTGATGCACTAGGACGGTACCGCTTGGTACGCTCACGCGGACAATCGCCTGCATGTCATCGATCTGACCGCGACGCCACCGCGCCTCATTGAGACACTCGAGGTTGGACAGCAACCCTCCGGGATCAGCATTTCGAGGACCGGCGATCTCGCGCTCATCGCCAATCGCGAGGGACGCAGCGTCACCGTGCTCTCAATCCTCGGCTCAAAGGTTCGGCCGGTCGCAACGATCGATGTGGGCGATGAAGCTGCGGCGGTCGCCTTCGCTGCGAATGGACGGCGCGCCTTCGTCGCAAAGAACAAAGCGGCGCGTATTGGCGTCCTGTCGATCAATGGCACTTCGGTGCGCTATGAGCCGGAGTACGATATGCCAGTTGGCGCAGGGGTCTACGGGCTCGATGTGACGCCCGACGGAACGCTCGCGCTCACTGGGAACACCGGACAGGAGCCAAGCGACGGGCACGCCGATACCATCAGTGTCATTCGCGCCAATGGTCGACGCCCGGTCGTCCTCGATCACCTGGGAATCGGCGACACGCCGGAAGCACTGGTGATCGCGCCGGACGGCCGACATGCCGCCGTCTCGATCGTCCGGGGGTCGAGCGCAGCACATGGAAGCCCGGGCTATACGCCGACTGGCGCTGTCGCGTTGCTGACCCTCTCGTCACAGAGCGTGCAGATGACGTCCCAGGCGGAAGCGGGCGTCGTCACGCAGGGTATCGCATTCAGTCCCTCCAGAGATTACGTTTATGTCTGTAATTACGTCGACCGGAACTTGGGCATCTACCGCATCTCGGGCGATACCCTGATCGATACGGGCAATCGCCTATCGCTTCCCGGCCAACCCGCGTCTCTGGCCGGACGATAGGATCGTCGATGCCGAGGGATTTACGCAAAACCTCACCTCAGCCGCTTCTCCATCGCCCGAGACAAAGCCATGCCTGACGAACCGGCACAGGCCCCTCGAAGCGTTCACTATGTGGGGTTTCGCGATGATCGCTATTGGAACGCGTACCGTCTCTTCGGCGGTCCCCGGATCATCCACCGGCGCTGGGACTTCTACGCCACGCGCGACGTCGGTCCCAACGATATCGTAATCTTCGCGCAAGGTGACAACACCCAGCCGATCACCGATCGGAACGCGACGGATCTCGATGAACGTTGGCTCTAGAACCCGTCGAATACCCAGCCACGGGGTTGATGCAACGACCGCCGAGGTCACGCGCCGTCAAGGGGGAGCGTAACCTCGACAAGGCGCGAGGCGGTGACTTAAGCAGCCTGTTTGCGGCCCTTGGTCTTCGGCGGGACTTCTTCGTCTTCGTTGCGGTTCGCAACCTGACCGAGGCCGATTGACTTCGCGAGTTCCGAACGCATGGCGGCGTAGGACGGGGCGACCATCGGGTAATCGGCCGGGAGGCCGTAACGCTGCCGGTAGCTGTGGGGATCAAGGCCGTGGCTGCTGAGGTGACGCTTCAGCGTCTTATAGCTCTTGCCGTCGAGAAAGCTGATGATGCCGTCCGGCATCACGGATTTGCGGATCTGGGCGGGCGTCGGCTTTTCGGGCGCAACCTCCTCGGCGGTCTGGGCGGCACCGGTGACGAGGCCGTTGAGCGCGGCGTGCACATTGCGGATCAGATCCGGTAGATCGGTGGTCCGGACTGGATTGTTCGATACATACGCCGCGACGATGTCGGCGGCGAGATCGACGAAGTCGGTCGTTTGAATTTCGGTGCTTTCGGACATGCGTAGTTTTCTTTTCCCTGTGCCCCCAAGGCAGCAGATCGCCCATTCGTAGACATTTATCAAGCGCCCGAGGCCAAATTCGGCGATGAACATGCCTGATATGCGCATCACAGATAAGAGATGTCCACAACAGAGACGCTGCATGCGGAAGCGTACTCGCGATTATTGCTTGTGTGCTCGGGCACGTCCGCCGGCACAACCATCGGGCCGCGATGGATAGGGCGAGCGTTGGCCCTACTGCCCGATCCAATGTGGAATCGCAGCGATTTCCGGTTTGGCACGTGACGCCGCCACGCGCAGAACTCCTTGGCATCGGGGCCTGCTACCGGCCAGTTGGGGTCTGATCCTGCACGATGCTGTCCTGTCGCGCCTGACGCTCCCCTTGCCGACGCCCGAGCCAGACACTGTTCAGAAGCCATGCCACGGACAGCGGGACCGCCGTCACGGCGACAGCGGTCGAACCGAGCCCCAGAGCGGCGATCCCGGCGAATGACCAGGCCCCGACCTGATCACCGACGCGATACACCACCGTGTCGATGAAGTTCTTCGCCTTATAGCGATCCTCTCGCGGTACAACCGTGAACAGCACCTCACGGATAGGCCGTGCGATGGCGAAGTTTCCGGCGCGTCGCAGAACTTGGAAGAGCACAATGGCGGTGATCGTCGGCGAAACGGCCAGGGCCGCGAAACCCAGGATGCTGGCCGCTGGCAGGACGGCCAGTGCCGGCCCCAAACCGATCCGGCGCACGATCCGTCCGGTCAGGAAGAACTGCACGCCAAGAGTGAGCGCATTCACCAGCAGATCCACGCTTGCGAAGAAGGCCGTCTGCGCTCCTCGATCGGGAAAGCTGCGCTTCGCGATGCCGGCTTGTTCGAAATACAGGAACGTCGATGTGATCGAGAACAGCAATAGGAACAGACCGATATTCAGAAGGTAGGGTGACCGGAGCGTCCGCGTGATACCCGCGAAGGCGCTGCCACCGATGGCCTCGGCGGCCGGTGCATCACCGGCGGTCGGTGCCTGACGCAGGCGGTCCGACAAACGGGCGAGTCCGCGCATGCTGAAGACCGCCGCCTCGAGAAGGACTGCCGCGGCGGTCAGGAGGGCCCAGGTCGGCACGTCGCGAGCGAGGATGACGGTCGTCGCCGAGCCCGCGATGGCGCCGAGGGTCGCCCCGGCTGCGATGAAACCGAACAGCCGCTTACCCTGCTCCGTCGAGAAGACATCGACAATGGTAGCCCAGAAGACCGAGACGACGAACAGGTTGAAGATCGACAACCATATGAAGAACGCACGGCCGATCCAGATATTCCCTTCTGGACCCGCTAGGTACAGAGTAGCGGCGAAGACGAGAATGTTGGCCGCGAAGAACCGATAGGTGAGCGGTACGAACCGCGCCCGCGGCAGCGTTTTCACGAGCCAGGCGAAGGGCAGGTTAAGAGCCAGCATCCCCACCAAAGTGCCCGTGAAGAGCCAGGGCAGATTCTCGATGCCGCCCGCCAAGCCCATCTGGTCGCGGATGGGACGTAGCACGTAATAAGCCGCCAGGATCGAGAAGATGTACGCCCACGACCAGGCAAGCGCCGGTGCCTCGCCTGGCCGCATATCGACGAGGCGCCCAAGCCAAGCAGCGGCCTGCTGGCCCGCCGGCACTTTGGGTGATGCGCCGGCGGATGTTTCACCACTCAAGGTGTGACACCCAGGCGCGTGCGCAGGTCCGTAGCGGTAAGTTCGAGCCCGAAGCCGGGCGAGCCCATGGCGAAGCTGTCCGCCGTCCTGAGAGGTCCGACGACCACCGGATCGAAGCCCGCATCGGTGACGAGCTTCGACACTTCCGCGACGGACTGGGGGTCGTCACCTGCGGGGGGGATCGCCATCCGGCCCCCTTCGCGGTGAGCGTTCTTAGCGAACACCTTGTAATTCGCCGCGTTGAAGGCACGAACGATGTGGGCGCCAATCAGGTACTTCGCCGAAACGGCTGCGATGCCGCTCGCCTGGACCTCGCCGTAGACCTCGCCGTCGCGGGCTTGGGTGGCGTTACCGGCATCGATGACGATCTTGCCCTTCAGGGCGGCACCGTGATCCTGCGCGATCTGTGGATACGCCTTATAGGGAACCGCCACCAGCACGACGTCGCCGAAGGCGATCGCTTCGGCCGGAGTCCCGGCGCGGGCCTTGGGTCCCAGCCCGTCGACGAGGCCCTTCAGGTCTTCTGGGTGCCGAGACGACAGCATTACCGGATGGCCGGCCCTAGCCCACATGCCGCCGAGTGTGCCGCCGATATTGCCGGCACCGATGATCCCGATGCGCATCGGCTCCGATTCGGTCTGCGCCCAGGCGGAGCCGACTAGAGCGAAGGCGACGGCAGCGCCGGAGACGTGCGCGAGG
Source organism: Methylobacterium sp. Leaf88 (assembly GCF_001422795.1). Lineage (NCBI taxonomy): Bacteria > Pseudomonadati > Pseudomonadota > Alphaproteobacteria > Hyphomicrobiales > Methylobacteriaceae > Methylobacterium > Methylobacterium sp. Leaf88. The sequence goes on from NZ_LMMK01000012.1 coordinate 513,283, forward strand.
ATCGAGCGGCGTGTCACGAACTCAAAGTGCATCGACGAGGGCTTCCATGCGGGTGCGTTGCGCGGCATCGGGCAGACGGCCCCGTGCGGCGCCGAGGTTGTCCTCGACATAGGCCACCTTGGCCATGCCGGGGATCGGGCAAGTCACCGCTTGGTGCGCGAGGACGTATTTCAGGAAGAATTGGGGCCAACTCGCGCAGTCGAACTCCGCAGCCCAGGGTGGCAGCGCGCGCCCTTGCACGGCCTTGAACAGGCGATCGCGCCCGAAGGGAACGTTGACCATCACGGCGGTCCCGCGCTCCTTTGCCAGGGGCAGGATGCGCGCGGCAGCGCTGCGATCGTCGAGGGCGTAGTTCACCTGGATGAAGTCCAGGGTCTCGCGCGTCATCAGCGCTTCGAGATCCGCAAGCTGACTGTCGCGCCAGACCGTTGCGCCGAGATACCGGATCTTCCCCTGCGCCTTCAGATCGCGAAGGGTCGCGAGATTTGCATCCGGATCGATGAGGTTGTGGACCGCGATGAGGTCGATCACCGATGTCTTCATGCGCTGGAAGGATCGCGCGATCTCCGCCGCGCCGGCCTCCCGGCCCGGCGTCCCGACCTTGCTGCACAGGAACACCTTCTCGCGCAGGCCATCCTGGCTGAGGATCAGTCCAAGCACGTCCTCGGCGGTGCCGTAGCTCGGCGCGGTATCGATGACCGTTCCACCGAGCGCAACGAACCGCTGGACCGCCTCGCGCAACGGCGCGATCTTCTCCGGCGTCGGTTCGACCTCGTAGCGACGCGACGTACCGATGCCGATCACCGGCAGGGTTTCGCCGGATGAAGGAATTGGGCGGCGGAGTAATCCGGAGATTTGCGCCGTCTCGGCCATCGCCCTGCGCTTCAGCGGACCTGCCGACAGAGGCAGAAGAGCGGCGCCGGCGATGACGGCGCGTCGATTGGGATGCATCGGGGCATGAACTCCAGCGAGGCGAGCGTCCGGACCATCTAGGGCCCGGTGCCGGACTTCGACATATCCACTGGCGCACGGATCGCGCCTGCGATGGCCGGTGGCGAAGGACGGCGTATCCGTCAAGGGTCGGAGCAGCGGGCGATGCAGGGCGGCGTCAACGTCGCGCACGGAAGGTCCGTGCATCGACCTCCAGCGCCTTCATCCGCGAGGCCAGGGTGGTCGGCCGCAGGCCGAGCAGTTCGGCGGCACCCCCCGGGCCGAAAACCTTGCCGCCGGCCAGGGTCAGGGCTCCCTCGATCTCGGAGCGGTCGCGGGCGCGCCGCTCAAGCTCCGTCAACGGGTTCAGGATCGGCAAGGCCGTGGCGACGGCGTCACGGCCGCGCGGCGGTAAATCGACCTCCGGCAAGTCGAGATGGAGCCGCCCACGCACCGCGAGGATCGCCCCCCGCTCGATCACGTTCTCCAGTTCGCGGACGTTTCCCGGCCACGGATAGCGGCTGAGGCGGCGCGCGTCGCCTTCCGTGAGCCGCGGCTCGGCGATGTTGAGCCGCCGCGCCGCGCCCTTAAGGAAGTGCTGGGCGATCAACGGAATGTCCTCGGGCCGCTCGCGCAAGGGACTCGCGGCGATCGGAAAAACGTTGAGGCGGAAATACAGGTCCTCGCGGAAGCGACCGCGCCGCACCTCCTCCCGCAGGTCGCGATTGGTGGCCGCGATCAGCCGGACGTCGACCGCGCGGGTGCGCTCCTCTCCCACCCGCTCGAAGGAGCGCTCCTGCAGCACCCGCAGCAGCTTGCCCTGAAGGTCCAGGGGAATTTCACCCACCTCGTCGAGGAACAGCGTGCCACCATCGGCGAGTTCGAAGCGCCCGACCCGGTCGCGGACGGCCCCGGTGAAGGCGCCCTTCGCGTGGCCGAAGAACTCGCTTTCGAACAGCTCTCGGGGCACGGCGGCGCAGTTCACCCGGATCAGGGGGCGATCGGAGCGGCGGCTGGCCTCGTGGATCGCTCGCGCGATCAGCTCCTTGCCGGTGCCGGATTCTCCGGTGACCAGCACGGTCGCGTCGGTGCCCGCCACCACGTCGATCTGGCGAAGGGTCGCTTCGATGGCGGGTGAGCGGCCGATAATGCCCTGGTGATGGCTTTCGAGGCGGATTTCCTCCTTGAGGTAGGCGTTCTCGAGCTCCAGGCGCTCACGCAGGGAATCGACCTCGGCGAGCGCCTGACGCAGCCGCTCGTCGGCCTCGCGCCGGGGGCCGACGTCGCGGAAGACGATGACGGCGCCGAGGAGCTGGCCTCGGTCGCGGATCGGCGTCGATGTGTATTCCACGGGGAACGCGCGTCCGTCACGCCGCCAGAACACCTCGGTGTCGACCTGATGCACGACACCGTCGCGAAACGCCGCGTAGATCGGGCAATCGTGATGGTGATAGTGCGCCCCGTCCGGATGCGTGTGATGCACCGTGGTGTGCATGTCCCGCCCGACGAGGTCGGCGGCGGTCCAGCCCAGCATGCGCTCGGCGGCTGGGTTGACGAAGGTCGTCACCCCCTCCGCGTTGACGCCGTAGATGCCCTCCCCGGCCGCCCGCAGGATGAGCTGGTTCTCGCGTTCGAGATCGCGGAAGACCCGCTCCATCCGCTGCCACTCGGAGAGGCCGGCCCGCATATGGACATCGGCCTGCGCATCCACCTGGCGCCGACGGCGCGCGTCGAGGTCGGCCAGGGTCACCAGCATCAGCGGTGTGTGGCTGAGCAGGAGCGAACCGGCATATTCGAGGCGCAGGGCCTTGTCTGCACCATGCCGCGGCGTCAGGGCGTCGGTCCACCAATGGCCCTTGGCCTGGACCGCCTGCGTGAACACGATCAGCGTCGGGAGCTGGCCCGGATGCAGGACGCTCGCCGGCAGGCCGCGCAGCACGGTGTCGGGATATCCGAGCAGATCGGCGGCCGCCGGGTTGGCTTCCACGACGCAATCCCGATCCGGGTCGAGGACCAGCATCGCCTCGCGGCTTTCGCGAAACGCGATGCCGAGATCGAGCGGAGCGGGCGGAATCGTCATCTACCCTTATGTTGTTACGAGATCTCGTTGCGCAACCACGATCTTTCATGAACCACGAAATTTCGTGTTCAGGCCCTGCGAGGTCAAGCACTTGCTTTCACTTAACAAACAGTCGTTTTCGATCCTGGCATGGGGGTTGCTCATAAGTGTGCAGTTTCCAGTGGCGAGGCGACCATGGCCCTGTTCGACAATCCCTTCGATGCCACCCGGCGCCTTGGCCGAGGCGGCTGCTCCTGCGGCGCTCACAGTTCGCAGGGTGAACACGATGCGGCCCAGCCGACGGGCGACGCGGCCCTGCAGCGGGTGGTCGACGGGACGGTGATGCGGGCGCTGTTTCCCCACGATGCGGTGCGGCGGGCGTTCCTGCGCAGCGTCGGAGCCGCGACAGCCTTGGCGGCCGTCAGCCAGTTCCTGCCCACCCGCCTGATCGCCGAGGCCTTTGCCGAGGGCGCCAAGCCCGAAAAGACCGACCTGAAGATCGGCTTCATCCCGATCACCTGCGCCACGCCGATCATCATGGCGAAACCCATGGGCTTCTACGAGAAGCAGGGCCTGAACGTCGACGTGGTGAAGACGGCCGGCTGGGCGGTGATCCGCGACAAGACCCTGAACCGCGAATACGACGCCGCCCACATGCTGGCGCCGATGCCGATCGCGATCTCGCTGGGCGTCGGTTCGAACCCGCAACCCTACACGATGCCGGCGGTAGAGAACGTGAACGGCCAAGCGATCACGCTCGCCATGAAGCACAAGGACCGGCGCGACCCGAAGGACTGGAAGGGCTTCAAGCTCGCGGTGCCGTTCGACTATTCGATGCACAACTACCTGCTGCGCTACTACCTCGCGGAGGCCGGCATCGATCCCGACACGGACGTGCAGATCCGCGCCGTGCCGCCGCCCGACATGGTCGCGAACCTGCGGGCCGACAACATCGACGGGTTCCTGGCCCCCGATCCCGTGAACCAGCGCGCGGTCTATGACGGCGTCGGCTTCATCCACATCCTGTCGAAGGAGATCTGGGACCGGCACCCCTGCTGCGCCTTCGCCGCCTCGCAGGACTTCATCACCCAGACGCCCAACACCTACGCGGCCCTGCTGCGGGCCATCATCGAGGCCACCACCTACGCCTCCAAGCCGGAAAACCGGAAGGAGATCGCCGCCCAGATCGCCCCGGCGAATTACCTGAATCAGCCCGTCACGGTGGTGGAGCAGGTTCTCACCGGCACCTTCGCGGACGGCCTCGGTAACGTGCGCAAGGTGCCCGACCGCGTCGATTTCGATGCCTTCCCGTGGCAGTCCTTCGCCGTCTGGATCCTGACGCAGATGCAGCGCTGGGGTCAGATCAAGGGCGATGTCGACTACGCGGCGGTGGCCGCCAAGGTCTATCTCGCCACCGATGCCGCCCGGCTGATGAAGCAGAACGGGCTTACCCCGCCCGAGACCACCAGCAAGACCTTCGCGGTCATGGGCAAGACCTTCGATCCGGCCAAGCCGAAGGAATATCTCGCATCCTTCAAAATCAAGCGGGCGGGTTGAGCCATGGCCACCAGCCTGTCCCTCCGCGCCGGCCTCGTCTCGCTGGGCCTGCTGCTGGCGTTCCTGCTCACCTGGCAGATCGCGGTCAGCGGCACTGGCAAGACCGAGGCGATGGACCCGGAATACGCCGCCCTGATGGGCGCCAGCGCCACCACCGGCAAGTCGGCGATGCCGGGGCCCCTCGATGTCGGGGCGACGATGTGGAAGCACCTCAAGGACCCGTTCTACGACCGGGGGCCGAATGACAAGGGGCTGGGCATCCAGCTCGCCTACTCGATCGGCCGTGTGGCGCTGGGCTACGGGCTCGCCGTGATCGTGGCGATCCCGATCGGCTTCCTCATCGGCATGTCGCCCCTGATGGGCCGGGCCCTCGATCCCTTCATCCAGCTCCTGAAGCCGGTCTCGCCTTTGGCCTGGATGCCGCTCGCCCTCTATACGATCAAGGATTCCGGGCTCTCGGCGATCTTCGTGATCTTCATCTGCTCGCTCTGGCCCATGCTGATCAACACCGCCTTCGGCGTCGCCGGGACCCGCCGGGAATGGCTGAACGTCGCCCGCACCCTGGAGGTCGGACCTTTCCGCCGGGCGGTCACGGTGATCCTCCCGGCAGCCGCCCCCACCATCCTCACCGGCATGCGCATCTCCATCGGCATTGCCTGGCTCGTCATCGTGGCGGCCGAGATGCTCGTGGGCGGCACCGGCATCGGCTACTTCGTCTGGAACGAGTGGAACAACCTCTCGATCACCAACGTGATCACCTCGATCTTGGTGATCGGCCTCGTCGGCATGATCCTCGACCAGTTGCTGGCGCAGGCACAACGCCTCGTCACCTTCCCGGAGTGAGCGCCATGACCGCCCTCCTCCCGTTCCGCTCCAAATCCTCGGACAAGACCGGAGACGCCCGCATGTCGTCCCAGACCATGCCGTCCTCGGAAAAATTCATCTCGATCGAGGGCATCGCCCGGCGCTATCCGGCGCCGGGGGGCAAGAGCACCACCGTGTTCGAGAACCTGTGGCTGCCCATGCGCCGGGGCGAGTTCGTCTGCATGATCGGCCATTCCGGCTGCGGCAAGACCACGGTGCTGAACATCCTGGCCGGGCTGGAGGCGCCGAGCGAGGGCGTCGTTATCGCCGACGGGCAGGCCATAGAGGGGACCAGCCTCGATCGGGCGGTGATCTTCCAGGGCCACGCGCTCCTGCCCTGGCGCACGGTGCTGGGCAATGTCGCCTACGCGGTCGCGTCGCGCTGGCGCCAGGCGCCCCGGGCCGAGGTCGAGGCCAGGGCCCGCAAGGCCATCTCGACGGTGGGGCTCGCCGGGTCCGAGCACAAGCGGCCGTCGGAACTGTCGGGGGGGATGAAGCAGCGGGTCGGCATCGCGCGCGCTTTGGCTATCGAGCCCAAGATCCTGCTCATGGACGAGCCCTTCTCGGCCCTCGACGCGCTCACCCGGGGCACGTTGCAGGACGAGGTCCGGCGGATTTGTGTCGAGACCGGACAGACCGTGTTCATGATCACCCACGACGTCGACGAGTCGATCTACCTGGCCGACCGCATCGTGCTGATGACCAACGGCCCCCAGGCCAAGGTGGCGGAGATCGTCGAGAATCCGCTGCCGAAGGTCCGCGACCGCACGCAGTTGCATCATGCGCCCGGCTACTACGCGCTGCGCAATCACCTGATGGACTTCCTCGTCAGCCGCTCGAAGACGCTCCGGGACGCGATGCCGGCCGGTTACGACCAGCGCCACCCGCCCGTGATCCGCCCGAGCCTCAGCGAGGCCGATGCCACCGCCCTGTCGGCGGACGCGCCTCCCGCCCGGCGCGCCTGACCTTCTCTCACCCACTCGCCACGGAGACCCAAGCCATGAAGCGCGAAGACCTCACCGAGAAGCTGCTCGACATCAAGCGCGAGAAGGGCTGGACCTGGAAGTACATCCAGGATGAGATCGGCGGCATCTCGCCGATCCTCATCACCGCCGCCTGCATGGGCCAGATGAAGCTGCCCAAGGCCCAGGCCGCCAAGGCCGCTGCCTTGTTCGGCCTCAGCCAGTCAGAGGAGCGCATGCTGAACGAGGCGCCGTTCCGCGGCTCGATCGCGCAGATGCCGCCCACGGACCCGCTGATCTACCGCTTCTACGAGCTGGTGATGGTCTACGGCACCACCTGGAAGGAACTGATCCAGGAAGAGTTCGGCGACGGCATCATGTCGGCGATCGATTTCAACATGACCATGGAACGTGAGCCCAACAACAAGGGCGACCGGGTCAAGATGAATCTCTCGGGCAAGTTCCTGCCGTACAAGTACTACGGCAACGAGGAAGGGGTCCCGGATTACGGCTTCAAGGAAGGCTGATTGGAGCGAGGCCGCTCGGCCAGCGAGTGAGCGGCCTCGACGCATCGCTCTGTACTTCGGCTTTCATCAGGCCATCGCGGATCCCCGTGGGGCGTGACGGCACGGCCATCCGTGAACGGCAGACGATTGCGAGCCTGACAGCTTCAGCATTCGGGGGCGCCGCAGGCGAGCTCGGACCCGAAGGGGCGCGGCCGGAGGCGTGCATTCCAGAACCGCCGACGCGTGGAAGGTCTGCACCTCCTGCGTGTCTGGATCCCGGGCTCCGCAGCGCGGACCCGGGATGACGTGGTGCTGCAGGCAACCTGGTTGGAAGTCTCGGACCGGGACGGTCCCACAACGCCCGGGTGCCGTCCGATCTCATTCCATCGTGGGCGCGAGCTTCTTAACGCTTTCCACGTCCTCGCCGAGCCAGGCCGCATTCTTGGCGGTGCCGTCGAAGGTGGCGGAAGTCTTGAACAGCTCGTACTTCCCCTGGAGCGCGTAGGGCTTGCTGCGCTCCAGAAGCTCGGCGACGGTCGCCTTGTCCATGGGCTTGAAGGTCTTCACCGCCTCGAAGGCCTGGTCGAGGTCGCGCTGGCTCTCGATGCCGGTAATCACCACGGTGGTCGGCAGGTTCAGGGAGAAGTGCAGGTATTCCAGCGGCTTGATCGGCGCGTCGCTCTTCAGGATGACGCCGTCGCCGAAGGTTTTCATGCCGAGGGCCGCAATTCCGTGCTGGACCAGGTAGGGCAGCACGAGATGCCCGAACGAGCGGAAATGCGCGTCCATCACGTTGAGCGGCATCTGCACGGAATCAAACTGGAATCCGCGCTCCTCGGCGACTTCGAGCATCTGAAGGTGGATGCGCGGGTCCTTGTGGCCGGTGAACCCGATGTAGCGCAGCTTGCCGGCCTTCTTGGCCTCCACGAAGGCCTCCATGGCGCCGCCCTCGGCGAAGACCCGGTCCGGATCGTCGAAGCGCAGGATTTCATGGTGCTGCACGAGGTCGATGCGATCGGTGCGCAGGCGTTTGAGGGATTCGTCGATCTGACGCATCGCTTCCTGCTTCGTGCGACCGTCCATCTTGGACATCAGGAAGATCTTGTCGCGGTAGCCGCCCTGCGAGAGGGCGACCCCCATGCGCAGTTCCGAACGGCCGCCGTTGTAGTCCCAGCAATTGTCCATGAACGTGATGCCGCGTTCGATGCCGGCATGGATGAGGCGGGTCGCCTCGTCGTCGGAGACCGCGTTCTTGCCGAGGTGGAAGCCGCCCATCCCGATCGCCGAGATCTTCTCGTCGTGGCGACCAAAGGACCGGTACAGCATCTCGCCCCGGCGCTCGCCGGGATCGCTGAGCAGAGGCAGGTCGGCCGGGTCCTTCGGCCGGATGTTGGGCAGGCCGGGGGCGGTCACGGCCGCGCTGGCGCTGCTGGTGGCGGCGAGTCCGGCGCCGGCTGCGGCGCCCTGGAGAAAGCTGCGGCGTTCCATGTCTGCTCTCCGGTGTGAAGGGGGGTGTTGCGGGATGCGCGCGGCATGTCAGGCCGCCGTCCCCTCGACGCGATTGGCTTCCGAGAGGGTGCGGGCGGCCTGGAGCAGGCGCATCGCCGCGCAGGCGGCCCCGTAGCCGTTGTCGATGTTGACGACGGTGATCCCGGGGGCGCAGCTCGCCAGGATGGCGTCGAGGGCCGTACGGCCGCCCTCGGCCACCCCGTATCCGACGGAGGTCGGCACCGCGATCAGGACGCTGGCGACCAGGCCGCCGACGACGCTCGGCAGGGCCGCGTCCATGCCGGCGGCCACGATGAGAATCGGATGAGCGCGAATTTCGTCGAGCCGGGTGGTCAAGCGCCAGAGCCCGGCGACCCCGACATCGGCGAAGAGGGTCGTGGCATGCCCTTGATAGGCCAAGGTCCGCACGGCCTCCCGAGCGACCGGAACGTCGGAGGTCCCGGCGGCGACGATGCCGATCCGGGCCGGCCCGGTGAGCGGCCGGGCTCGCCCGAAGATCGCCGTGCGCGACACTGCGCAGTAATCGATCCGGTCCCGGTGATGCCCGGCAAGGGCCGCGTGCTTGTCGGCGTCGAGGCGCGTCAGCAGCAGCGGCGCGCCACGGGCCGCGGCGGCGTCCAGGATCGCGTCGATCTGCACCGGGGACTTGCCGGCCGCGTAGATCGCCTCCTCAAGGCCGATCCGCTCGGGTCGGGCGAAATCGAGGACGAACTCGTCGGAGACGCTCATCGGGCCGCTCCCGTCAGGAAGGCGCTGCCAGTGCGATAGGCCGTGAACCGCACCGGAGCCTCCGGCAGGTTTGCCGGGGCGCCCGCGCGGATCTGCGCCGCCAGCGCGGTCTGGCGAGTGCCGTCCAGGGCAGCGAGGCTGACAGGATCGAGCTCCACCACGATCCCGGCGGCCCGGACGCGGCAGCGCACGGCACGGCGCGGTCCGATCGCCGCCTCGAGGCTGCGACTCACCAGGCCCTCGACGGCGTGGATGAAGGCGAGGGTCTCGGGCTCGATTCGGATCCCGGTCTCGACGCGGCTCGACAGGCAGGGCGCCGCCGGAAGCTCCGCCACCGATCCGAGACCGAGCGCTCGGGCGAGCGATCGCACCGTGGCCTTGTCCAAGCCGGCCTCGACGTAGGGATGGCGGACGCCGTGCTCGCGCGCCGCGTCGAGGCCCGGGCGGTACTCGCCGAGATCGTCGAGGTTGGCGCCCGACACCATGATCCGGTCGGTGACCTGACGAATCGTGCCGTAGAGGTTGGTCTTGCAGAAGAAGCAGCGATTGACCGGATTGGCCCGGTAGTTCGGGTCGGCGAACTCGCCGGCCTCGACCACGCGCAGGGACCAGCCCGCCCGCGCCGCCTCGTTCCGGACCCGCTGCGTCGCCTCGACGGGCACCGCCGGCGAAGCCGCGTGGACCATCAGCGCCCGGTCGGCTCCGAGCAGGCGGTGGGCGGTCTCGGCGAGGGTCAGGCTGTCGACACCGCCGCTGACCGCGACCGCGAGAGGTCCGATCGCCAGGATGACGTCGTTCAGACGTTGCAAGACCTCGGGGCTCATGCCGCGCCTCCCGCCTCGTCATCCGCCCGGAGCGCCAGGGCCTCGGCGGCGCGGCGCAGGCCGGCACGGGTGGCGTGGGTCTCCTGCGCGATTGCGTCGTCGGCCTCCGCCTTGGCGGTGCGTCCACCCGGCCGGTCGACCACCTTCACCCGCATGGTCTGACCCTCCACCGTGACCGTGTGCATCCGCCGCGGCAGGGCTGCGCCGGAGACGATGCGATGTCGCAGGCCGATCGTGGTGGTTTCGCGGAAGCAGGCCGCGATCGCCTCGTCCAGCGCGCTGGCACGGGCGAGCGCCCGTACATGGGTCATCATCCGTCCCTTCTTGCCGAAGACCGGCATCTGGACGACGTCGAAGATGTCGGGGTGCCTGCGCAGGCGATCGAGGCCCATGCCGAGGTCCTCCGCCGATTGATCGTCCACCTCGAACTCGATCACGCCGAGGTTGCGGTGCTCGCCGCTCCCGTTCGACGTCGCCGCCTCGTACGCCACCGCGCGCAGGCAGTTGCTCAGGCCCGGCAGGACCTTCGTGCCGAAGCCGATGCCCGACCCCTTCAGGATCCGCGGCGCCGCAGGAAGCGGCGGTGCGATGTCCCGCAGGTAGCGCAGGATCGCGGCCCCCGTCGGGGTGACGCGCTCACCCGGCACACCGTCGTCCAGGGTTTCGAAGCCCTCGACGAGGAGACTCGTGGCCGGGGCCGGCACGGGCAGCGGCCCGTGCTGGGTCTGGACCCGGCCCGAGCCGAGGGGCAGGGCCGACACGCTCCAGGCCTCCGCATCCAGGGCCGCGATCAGGTGGGCGGCCGCCACGATGTCGGCGATCGAATCCCAGGCACCGACCTCGTGGAACGCCACCGCCTCGACGGCGATGCCATGGACCCGCGCCTCGGCCTCGGCCAGACGGGTGAAGATACCGATCGCGTGTGCGCTGACGGTGGACTCGAGCGGACAGGCCTGCAGGTCCGCGCGAATCTGCGACCAGTGGCGATGCCCGTGACCGGCTCCGCCGGCGGGATCGTGTCGGTGGCCATGCTCGTGCGCGTGATGGCGATGCGTGTGACCGGGAGCGACGCCGTCCCGATGCTCCGCACTGCGCGCGACGACGAAGCGGCGCCCGGCGAGGATGCCGTCGTTGTGTCCGACGAGTTCGCACGAGACCCCCGGCAAGGCGGCTCGGATGCTCCCCAGCACGCCGGCTTCCCGGTCGGGAAAGAGATCGAGAAGGGCGGCGGCGAACATGTCGCCGGCGACGCCGCCAAGGGCGTCCAGATGAATCTGCATGCGCGTCGTGTTCGTTGTCCCGTCACCGCGAGGAGCGAACGCGACATCGTTCGGAAAGGTCCGGCAGCAAGCGCCTCGGCCCGGAGACCGAAGGCCGCAGCGACGGTGCTCAGTCCGCCCGGATCTGGAGCGGGCCGACGATCTTCGCCCAGAACGAGCACCCGCACGGCAGCGGCTGCACGGTCCCTGCGGAGGACGGGGTTTCGCAGGTGAGCAGGTGCCGGAGCAGCCGCTCCATCTGAGCCACCTGATAGGGCTTCTGCATCACCGGGATGGCCTGGTAGGCGGGCTCGATGCCGGAGAGACCGTAGCCCGTCGCGAAGATAAAGGGGATGCCGCGCTTGAACAGGGCGTCGGCCACGGGATAGCTGCAGGTTTCCCCGAGATTCACGTCCAGGATCGCCATGTCGAGGTCCGCCCCGCGGGCCAAGTCGATCGCCTTGTCGAGGCGCATGGCGACCTCGACCTCACACCCCAGATCGAGGAGCATGTCCTCGCCGAGCATGGCAACAAGGCTCTCGTCTTCCACCAGTAGAACGCGCCGTCCCTGAAGGCCGCTCATCGGGCGGTCCGTCCGGTCACCCGTTCCTGCCCATGCCACCCGAGGGCGGTCAGCGGGATCCGAAGACGGCAGGTCACGCCTGTCGGCGCGAAGGTCAGGTCCGCGCTGCCGTCGAATTCCATCGGCAGTTGGCGCTCGATGAGCCGGCTGCCAAATCCCTTCCGCGTGGGCTCCGCGACCGGCGGCCCGCCCGTCTCGGTCCAGACGAGTTCGAGGCGCTCGCCCGACTCCCCCGGCTCCAGGGTCCAGGATACGCCGACCCGGCCTTCCGGGACGGACAGCGCGCCGTACTTGGCCGCGTTCGTCATGAGCTCGTGCAGCGCCATCGCGAGGGTTACGGCGACCTTCGGATGCAGGCGGGTGTCCGGGCCGACGAGGTCGAAGCGCGCCGTATCGACCTCGGCCAGAGCATGCGGTGCCAGGGCGCCCTCGACGACGCTGCGCAGGCCCGCGCTCTCCCAGTTCTCGGCCGTAAGCACGTTGTGCGTGTTCGACAGAGCGACCATCCGCGCATCGAAGGTCTGGCGCACGGCGGCGTCGGTGTTGCCCCTGAAAGTCTGCGCAGCGATCGACTGAACGGTCGCCAGCGTATTCTTGACCCGGTGGTTGAGCTCGTTGGTGAGCAGGCGCTGACGCTCGGCGGCCGCCTTCTCCTCGGTGATGTCACGCACCTCGATGATCGTGCCGATGATGCGGGTTTCGTCGTCGCGGATGGGACTGGCGGTGAATCCGACCGGGTAGAAATGTCCGTCCTTATGAACAAACACCTCCTCGCCGCGCTCCTGGTTGTTCTCCGGAAAGGCGCGGTCGATGGCGCATTCCGCAAGCGGGAACGGGCGGCCATCCGGGTAGGTGTGATGGACGATGTCGTGCAGCGGGCAATCGCGCGCGAGCACCTCGGTCAAGCTGAAACCGGTGAGCAGTTCGGCGGCACGGTTCATGTAGACGCAGTGCTGGCGGTCATCCATCAGGAAGATGGCCACCGAGGCATTGTTCAGGACCGCGTTGAGTCGCCGCTCCGTTTCGTACAGCTGCGAACCGCGCCGCAGGGTCGTCAGGGTGGTCGTGGTCGTATCGAACGTCTGCATCGGTCCAAAACTCGGCACGAACGATCGTTTCCCGGAACGGACAGCGATGCCGCTGGCCAGTGAACAACGAAAAGGCGGTGCAGGGTCATCCATCGGCCAGGGCCGACACACTGCAGGCACAGGTCTAACGTCAGCGCCTATCGCAATCCATGGTCCGCGCAATGGTTCCGACGCCTTCGCCGTCATGCTCGACAGCGCGTGAGCGACGCGCCGACGGGCGTGGGATAGGGAGGCGTGACGCGGCAGAACCCGCGATGGACACGGCTTCGAACTGCTTCGCAACCCCTACGCGGTCGAGGATCTATTCCGGAACCTCCGACGCGCGGTGGCGCATGCCGCGAATCATCGGCGCCACGGGTGAGAGCGCTCTCGTGATCGGACGCGGATGAACCGGAGCGACCGGCTCCGGGTTGACTCGCAACAGAGCCGTGCGACCGACGAACGCCATGGGACGTCCTCCCCCCGGCGTGCGGCCCAACCATCAGGATACGAAAAATGAGCGACGGTGCGACCGCCAGCGACAGCCCCTTCATCAAGGGCCGCAATGCCCGCCTCTACGGCAGGCAGCGCGAAAGTTGCCCCTATGCCGAGGGAAGCGAGGACCGAGCCGCCTGGATGCAGGCGTTCGACGAGGCCTCCGACGATCGTCCGGAAAGCGAAACCGGTACGATCGATCCCCAATCGTCCGTCAAAGCCTGAGCCGGGCCTATCACCCGGTGCTCTAAGAACCGGCGGCTCGGCACCCGAGCCTCGAACCGAGGCAGACCGACGCCTCGGTTCGAGTCATCCATCCAGACTGCGGCGACCGAGTTGCAGGTAGCTCGGGTTGAATTCGGCCAATTCGCTGAGGGTGGCCCAGTCTAGGATGGTCAGCCGCTTGCCGGACAAGGCGATGAGCCGCTGGCGGCGAAGGGCCTGCAGGGAACGGTTGACGTGCACGTTCGACAACCCGACGGTGACAGCGATGTCGCTCTGCGTGAACGGTAGTTCGTAGGTCATCCCCCGAGTCAGTCCCACCGCGTTGAGGCGCAGGTGCAGTTCGCAGAATAGATGCGCGATGCGCTCGACGGCCGTCCGGCATCCGATGTTGACGATCCACTCGCGGAGCGTGGCCTCGTTGACGAGGATGCTCATCCGGAGGGCCTGCCGGATGGCCGGGTGTTGCCGCAGGATCGCCTGCAGGGCATCCGCGTTCACGCGCGCCACACGGCAGGGTGAGAGCGTGCTCACGGCGTGATCCATCCGATTGATGAGGCCGGCCTCCAGGTTGCAATGGTCACCGGGCACCAGGAAGGCGGTGATCTGCCGTGCACCGTTCTGACGGAACTGGTTGCGACAGGCGAACCCCTTCACCACGATCAGAACGCCGTCGGCGGGCTCTCCCTCGCGAAGGATGTCGGTATGAGCGGGGTAGTCCCGCGCGGTTGTCGCCAGACGTGACAGCGCATTCCGATCCTCCGTCGACAAGTCCTGGAACGCTTCGAGCTTCTGTATCAGCGCAGACGCGGGCGACTCCATCATGGGGACGAGGACGCGATCGCCGGACGTTTGACTGCTGAGGGCCTGTCCCATGTCACACACTCCCGATCGCAAATTCGTCGTGGGCCCTCACGACGTCCCAGGGGATCGTGGGCTTCGCGAGCCAAGCCGCGCCGCCGAAGCCCCGCGTGATCGGATCCTCGCGATGGCAGGTCGTTGGCAGAACGAAGGTCACACTGTGCCTGCGGAAACACCGAAAGGGCCTTGAGCGGTCGCCATCCTGGCGCCGTGGCTCGATGACGGGCGGATCGACGCGTTGGCGCCTCCGAAGCGCCTCGGTCGCCGCCGCCGTCGTCAGCGGGCCGGCAACGCGAGAATCGGCCTCCCGGAGGATTTCGTACAAGTCGAGGGGGAGAATCGTGTCGCTTTCGGCGACCGGCCCCCGTGATGTTCCGGCTTCTTCCATCACTCGACCCTGTTTTCGAGACGGAGCCAGATCCCATCAGACCCGGAACACAAGTAAGCCCCTTATCCATTATCGATGCAAGTGCAGTATCGATGCAAGTGCAGTTGCCGATTTCGATCCGCAAGATTCCATGCGTCAACTGTGTGTGCGATACGAAACAATCATTTGTTAGACGTAGAGATCTGTCCAAAATCTATTACACGTGAAGGTGTCGCACTGACGTGATGGATCAGCCATCGGATATGCAACTTAGGATAGATTCACAACCGTGGCTGTTCCGTGGGCCGGAAATTCAGCGACCGCCATCGCTCCGCGCCATGGCGCTCACCGGCAAATCATCCGCCAGTATCGACGAAAAACGACATGTTGGTTTATGCATCCTGTACTTAAGGATCTATTCAGTCTTCTGTTCAAATCAATCGCCGAAAGTCGATGATTGCATTGCGGTTCGCATGCGGACCCATGACTTTCGGTCGGAGAGGTTCGGAGGATCTCGAATGGAAATTGCACGCCTGCTTCACACCTTCGCGGGTCCTGTGATGGCCCTCGTCGGCACGCTGCCGTCGTGGCGGCGGCCCGCCGCACCTCCCCCGGTGCTGGAGGGACCGGTCGAGCGGACCTACGACTTCCCGGCGCTTCAGCCGCGGGAATCCGCGTATTGGCCTGAGCGCTCACACATCCTGTCGGGCAAGCCGGAGCAGACGGCGACCTACGTCTACAGAAGCCCCGACGGCCTGTTCGCCGCCGGCATCTGGACCTGCCAGCCCGGCAAGTTCCGCATCGACTTCGGCCGGGCGGAGTTCATCCAACTGATCGCGGGCGTGGTGACGGTGACGGACGCGGAGGGCGTCGCGAAGACCTACCGGGCCGGCGATGCCTTCGTCACGCCGGCGGGCTTCTCCGGCACCTGGGACGTGATCGAACCGGTCAAGAAGCACTTCACCTGGTACGGTCCCGAGCCGGTCTGGTAGGGCGGCCTCGCGCCCTACTCGGCGGCGTCGGTGATCCGGAAGCCTTCGATGCCCTGGCGCTCGGGATTGATCGCCGCCAGGGCGCGCTTGGCAGCTTCCAGGGGGTGTTCGGCCTCGATTCGCACGGAGGAGAGATCCGGGCTCTTGTAGACGGTAACGATGGTGTCCATCACCTCGGTCAAGGTCGTCCGCTTGTCTTCCGGGGCCGCGATCAGCAGTTGCAGCCCCCACGCCTGATAGAGATCGACCAGGGCCTGACTGTTGCGCACGTCGAGCTTGGAGAACGCCTCGTCGAGAAGGCAGAGGCCGAGGCCGGGGTTCTCGTCGCCGGGTCGGTCGCCCGGATAATACGCCGAGGCGAGCGACGCCGCGATGGCGACGTAGAAGGGCGCCTGCGCTTCGCCGCCCGAACCTCGCAGCGCGCGGTTCGACATCGTGGTGCGGTTTCCCGCCCGATCCCGCATACCGATCTCGTAGACGAAGTAGTTCCGGTAGTCCGCGAGGCGCGCGGCGCTCTCCTCACCGGCGATCAGGGCGGTGATCTCGTCGATCGCCGCCGCGAGCGGACCATCGGGAATCGCGCCGCCCTCGTCCGGCAGGATCGCCTGGGCCGCATCCGGCGAGCGGGCGACCTCTGTCGCCAGGGCATGGACGGCGGCGTAGCGCCGATCCACCTCGGCCTCGAAGGCATAGGTCTGCCCCGTGAAGGTCTGGCTCGACAGGCGCTCGTTGAGGGCCTCAAGCCGGGCGCGTACGCGCTCGAACTTGTCCGCGAGCCGGGTCAACAGGTCTTCGATCATCAGGCGGCGCATCTCGCTCTCCGCCCGCCGCGCCTGGTCCCGGTAGCGCCGCAGTTCGTGGCTCGCCACCTCGTCATGGGCCCGCTTCGCCCAGCCGTAGCCGAAGGAGGCCGGCACGTCGCCCGCCCCCAGCGGATTTTCCACCCGCCACTGCACGCAGTACTCGGCGAGGTCGCGCTCGGCCGCCCTGCCCTGCGTTCGCGCCGTCTCCGCCGCTTCACGGGCTCGCGCACGCCCGGTATTGGCATGGCTCGCCAGCGCCTTGGCGTCGAGATCCGCACGCTCGGCACGCAGCGTCGCGAGCGCCTTCGGGTCGAAGGCGTCCGGACGCACGAGCCGGATGCGCATGCTGTCGCCGCCTGCCCAGCGCTGATACGCGGTCCGGCGCGCCTGGAGCGCAGCACGGGCGGCCTCGCGGCTCGCCGCAACCTTGGCATTCAGGCCGGCCTCCTCGCCCAGCAGCAGGTCTCGCTTCGGCTCCAGCACCTGGACGAGCTCGGTGAGATAGGCCGAACGCTCCTTGGCGAGCTCCGCGAGCTCGGCCTCCAGGACGCCGGTCTCGGCCCGCTCGACGCTCTCCCGCTCCGTGGTCAGGCTGCGGCGTCGGCCCTCGATCGCGTCCGCCTCGGCGCGCAATTCAGCGAGATCCAGGTTCGTTTCGGACAGGCGGCGCGCGAGGGCGGCCCCGATCCGGGCCGCTTCCCGCAGGACATCGGCCTCTGCCCGGGCTCGGCGCGCCTCGGAGACCGCTTGCCCCCAATCCTGGCGGCTCTCTGCGGTCGGACCCCGGTGGCCCCGGGTCATCATGAGCTGGACCGGGCGCACCACCGAATAAGCCATGCCCGAGGTCGAGCGCCCGCTCGGGGCCACGGCCCGGCTCATATGCGCGAGGGCCGCGTCGTTCGGGGCGAGATCGTAGCCGCCGAGGCGCGCCCCGAGGAAGGCCTGCGCGTGGGGATCGGCCGTCTCGATCAGGGCGAGCGGACCCTCGTCGTCGCGCCCGCCGCGCCGCCGGGCCGTATCGGTCGTCTTTACCAGGAGACAGCGGTAGAACTGGCTCTTGCGCGCTTCGAGATGCGCGAACGCTTCGTTGAGGCGGTCCGGTTGCACGACAAGCGCCTCGCGGGCGCCGCCGAGGAGGCCCTCGAGGGCCTGCCCCCATTTTGGATCGATGATCTCGGCCAGCTCGCAGATCGGTGTCGCCACGATGCCGAGGCGGGACAGCTCTTCGCGGAACGCCGCCACGTCCGAGGACAGACGCGGCGCCGCCCCCCGCCCCGCGCTCGGTGCCGGCGCGCGGGACTGCGCCTCGTTCTCGAGGGCGCGGGCGCGCAGCGCCGCGTCCTCCGCCGCCCGCTCGAGGGGCGTTGCGATCGGGGGCATTCCAGCTAGTCCGGCGAGCAACGCGGCGAGCGGTCCGTCCGACCGCAGGGTTTCTTCCGGATTGGCCTCGCGTCGCAGACCCGATCGGGCGCAGGCCTCCACCAGGCGGGCGGCCTCCGGCGAAACCTTGCGGATCTCGCCGAGGATCACCGCGAGCTTGCCGGTATCGAGGACAATTCCGACCAGTTCGGCGACCCGGGCGGCCAGGTCCCGTCGGTCGCGGGCCAGCATGGCGAGGCCGGCGTTCGAGGCGGCGAGGCGCCCCTCGGCGGCGGTGCCGGCGAGCAGCGCCTTCTTACCCGCGATCTCGCCGTCGATTTCGCGCACGAAGCCCTGGCTGGTGGCGACGCTCTCGCGCGCGATGCGCAGGCGCTCGGCGACATCCTTGAGGGTCTGGCGGGCGGTCACGGTGTCGATGATGCGCCGACGCAGGTCCGCATCAGCGGCGCGCAGGTCCCCGAGAACCGAGGCGAGGCTCGCCTCGGCCCAAGTCTCATAGCGCCCGACGATCCGGGCGAGGTGGGCGAGGCGCCGTTCCAACTCCTCGATGGTCTCGAGGAGGCGCCGCCAGGTCTCCACCGATTGCCGGATGCGGGCGACGTCCAGGGGCTCGGGTTCGAGCACGAAGGACCGGACGAAGGCGGACGAATCGAAGATCGGCTTGAACGCCACGGCGTTGGAGAAGGTGCGCAGGAAGTGGCGCGGCTCCGGCACCGCCGCGCCCTCGCGAAGGTTTCCGAGGAGTTCGGCGGTGAAGCGCTCGCCGGACGCTCGGTACTCGTCGAAGGTGGTCCCGCGGGTGCGCAGGTCCTTGGCAATCTCGGCCCAGGGCGCGACGAAGCTTCCGCCCGGCGCTTCACGGACGTAGTCGGCGACCTCGAAGCGGTGGCCGACATGGACGAAGCGGGACAGGGTCGTCTCGCGGCTGTCTTCCGCCCGGGCCACCAGGGCGAGCCCGGCGGAGACGACGCGCCCCGTGGTCTCGTTCTCGAAGACCAGGACGATCAGTGTCTCGCAGGCTTCACGGGTAGGGCGTCCGCCCTCGGCCGGATCGCTGATCCAGCCGAGGCAGTAATCCCGCACGGTCCGGGCGCTGCGTCCCGAGGCCGAAGCGTTGAGGGCGAGGCGGCTGGCATTGTTGCCCGCCAGCACCGTGCCGACCGCATCGAAGATGGTCGACTTGCCGGCCCCCGTAGGTCCCACCAGCGCAGCCGCGCCCCGGATCCGAATCTGCTCACGGCGGATCAGGTACCAGTTCGAGAGGACGATATCGGTAAGGCGGTACACGGCCGGCGCTGACGATCCCGAGTTCGAGAAGACATCCCTCGCATGAACGCTGAGCGCCCGGGATGCAAGCCGGCGGGGCCGCTGGCCTGGGGACGCGGCACCGCTGGGCGAGAGTCGGGACGATCCCACGCTCCCCGCGCCGCGTCGCGTCGTGGGAGGCCGCGGAGTTGGGACTGGCGCGGGAGGCGATTAATGCGGCAATCTCCTCCAAGGCGATGTTGCGCTGACTCAGCGAGAGGGGGCGGTGGACCCGGAAGAACCCGGCGTCCAGGACATCGGCCGGCGCCGTTGGGTCCTCCGAGCGGATCGTCGTTACCGCTCGATCGCGCCTGTTCCGGCCGCATCCCGCGATGGTCGCGCCGCCGGGCGACCGGAACCGATGCTCGAAGGCTGGAAGCCAGGGGATTGCGAGGACAAGAACGCCCTCGACGCGGTGGGCGATCGACTCTCACCGCGGATGCGCAGCCTCCTCGATTTCCTCGGCAAGCGCGTGCGGATCGACGCCTCAGACCTCACGCCTCCTCGTCGCCGCGCGCAGCCCCCCAGGCTCGGACCTGATCCATCCAGGCGTCCGGCGACAACACCGCGATCCCGGGCATCACCATCAAGGGTGTGATCTTCTCGACCTTGTCGCGTTCGCCCAGGCGCAGGGCCCCCTTGCGCGCGAACAGACGGAGGATCTCGGTGAGTCGAGCCTCTTCCGGCGGATCGCTACGCGTAGCGGTGCGGATCGATTCGACGATGTCGTCGGTCGTGCATTCCACGACACCCTCGGTGGTCACCCGGTGGGCACGCAGGCCTTCCTCGTAGGCGAGACGCAGGGCGAGCAAGACCAGAGTCTCGTCCTTGCGCAGGCGCTCGGCCTGAGCATCGTGACGGACGCCCTCGGGCGGAACCCGCAGGCACACCATCTGATCGCGATGCATCACGTCGAACTGGTAGCCGAGGCACGCGAAGTAGGCTTGGAAGAAGGGCGCGTAGTGCCGTGCGAGCTCATAGGAGCGCCCGATGCCCGGTGTTCCGGCATAGACGCATTGGCTCTTCAGGAGGACCTGAAGCGCCCGGGTCAACTCCTCTTCCGAAGGCGCGCGGGCTCCGGGCGGCGGCAAGTCCTCACCGTCGACGATGGCGCGAAACGATTCGAGCATGGCTGGCCTCGCGGTCGCGGGATCTGCCCGCGCCGGCCAGTGTCTCTAGCGCCTCGCGGCGACGCGCGCCAACGGTCGTGGCCGCGAGCGGGTCCGCGAGAGTGCGACGCCAGTTCCGCGATGTCGTTCAGGCCGCGACGGCCGGCGTCGCACGAAAGAGCGAGAGGCAGGCCGTGTCGCGGTGCATGCTGAGGATCGAAGCGCGGTCGAGCGAGGGATTCGCCGCGAGAACGCGCTGGACCTCGGAAACGATCGCCTCGTAGCGGGCCGGATCGTAGTTCGGTTCCAGCGGGCTGACCGCAATGTAGGTCTCGACCACCAGGACTCGCTCACAGCGCTCCCGGCCGACTTCCGCGGCAATCCAGGCGGACTTGATCAGGCATTTGGCGCTGGTCATGGACGAACGCTCCCGCAGTCTTCTCGAATTTCGTGTCGCATCGCGCGAATAAAATCCAGCGGAGCATGAACCCGTCACAGTATTTTGCCAAGGCCCGGGATTAAACCGGGATCATCAATTCAACCGATCGCGACGAACGCTGTCGCGCAGAGAATTCGACCGTGAAGGCAGCATAGCCGCGAGCGGACTCGGACGGCCCCGGATCTAGCGGCGCAGCGCCGGCGCCCGCTCCAGCAGGAAGTCTGGGCAATCGAGCCAGCCATTCGACACCCGACCCTCTATCCGCGAAAGCCGATAGCGGCCCCGCAGGCTCCCGTCGAACAGGACGTCGATCTCCCGCAGGCGCTGGAACACGACGAAATCGTCGACGTCGGCGATCCGGATCTGGGAGCCCCGGATGGTGCGCTCCGGCCCGAGCCGTGCCTCGATAAAGGCCACGATCCGCTCGGGCGTGACCGCGACGCGCTCCCGGAACGCGTCCTTGGCGGCGATGAAGGCTTCGATGACGGGATCGATCTCGATCTCGGGCAACGGCTCGCATTCGATCGCCGCCCGGCGCAGGCGCGGTGCGTAACAATGCGGCTCGCCGATCGGGGGACGGAACAGCGAGACCTGGGGATCGGGCAGGCCGGCGAGGTCGTCATCGCCACCAGCCACCGCCCGCAAGGCCGCGGCCGTGCGCTCGATCCGGTCGGAATCCCGATGGTCTAGGTAGCGCAGGGTGGCGGCGATCCGGCGCTCGAGCCGGGCGACGATGTCGGCGACCACGTCGAGGTGGCGATCGAGCCCCTCGAAGATCGCCAGGATCTCGGCCAGATCGCCGCGGACGGCGCGCTCGGCCGTCTCCCGGTCGGGCGCCCGCCCCTCCCGGAGCCCCGCATCGGTCAGGACGCGCAGGGTGAGGGGATCGCGCAGGGCACGGCCGGCCTCGCGCACGATTCCCGACCGGAAGCGGAAAGGATTGAAGCGGGTGTGCAGCGTCCGGTAGTCGCTGACGAGGTGCCGCGCGACGAACTCCTCGAAGTAGAGGCGCAGGGCGACGCCCTGATCCGCCTCGCGCAGGATGCGCTCCTCGCTCTTGCGCATCGATCCAGCCAGGCTGCGCAGATGACTGAGGAAGGTACGGGCCGACTTGGCCGCGTTGACCAGGGCCTCGGATCGCTCGGCTGGGTTGGCGATCGCGCTTTCCAGACTGCCCAGCACGTCGAGGACGGCACCGCCGTAGGAGCGCCGCTCGCCCCTGTCGAGCCGCGCCAGTTCCTCGATGACCATCCGGGCCTCGGGGTCGAACTCGACCACCGGAACATAGCGCTCCCGCCGCTCCACCAGCCAGCCGGCATCGAGAAGGCGGCGATAGACGACCGAGCGGCGCTCGCTCGGTTCCACCGTGCCGGAGGCGTCGTCGTCGATCTCCCGGTCCACGAAATCGGCGGCGAAGTCACCGATCGCCGTCATAAGTTCGCTCTTGCGCAGGGGTTCGGCGGTGTCCCCGAAGACCCGACCGTGCAGGTGCAGCAGGAGCGCCGCATTGAAGGCCCGGCTCGGCGAGGCGAGCGGCTTGAACAGGTCGTCGGAGAGGTGTGTGAACAGCATGGTGAAGCCGGCAGAGATCAGCCCTGCCCGGCGCGGAGAGTCAAATCGCCGGAGGGGTGGCGCGCGGATCGCCCTGAACTCAGGACGTGAACCGCGCGTTGTCCACCGGTCGTTCGCGTTCTGCGAAGCCAGTTGTTTTCGTGGAGTTTGCGATGTCTGTCCGCCGCCGGAGCACCCTGCTCCTCGCCCTGTCCGTTCTCGCTCTGCCGCTGGCGTCCGGGAGGCCGGTCCATGCACAACCGGCCTCGGACGGAACCGGCGCCGGGTTTGCCCAGCCGCAGCCGGGGGCGATGCGGGGATCCAAGATGATCGGCCTTCCGGTGGTGGGCATGGACCATGTGCGGGTCGGATCGATCGAGGACGTTCTCATCGGCGACGCCGGGAAGGTCGAGGCGGTGGTAATCGGCGTCGGCGGCTTCCTCGGAATCGGCGAGAAGCTGGTGGCAATTCCCTACGACTCGCTCGCGTGGAACATGAAGGACGTTCCCCTCACGCGTGGGCCGACCTCGGTGGTCACGCCCGAGACGAAGCCCAGCACCGAGGCCGCAGCCCGCGTGCAGCCCGAGACCATGCCGGGGGCCGACACGACGCGCGAGGTCCTGGGCGCCGTCCAGAACAAGCACACCGATCAGGTCACGGCGACCACCGGCACGGTCGACGAAAACCGGAAGGCGCCCGACGATCGCGCCACGGTGCTGGCCGGCGGTGTGCCCATCGAGGCCGAGATCCGCATGACCAAGGTACAGCTCAACGCGGCGCCGGCCTTCCAGTACGGAGCGGCCCGCCAGGCCGACAAGTAGCCGTGGAGACCACGATGACGATGACCCGAACTCTCACCACGAGTGCCTTCCTGTGGACGGCAACGCTCGGAAGTGCGCTTGCCCAGCAGACCAATCCGGCCCCACCGATCCCGGAGACGGGGCCAGCCGGCTCGAATTCCGCCGCCGCCAACGCGGCGGCGACGGATTTCAACTGGATCTGGCTGAGCCTCGCCATCGCGGTCGTCGCGCTGGCGGTCTGGTACGTCGCCCGGCGCCGGCAATCGGGAAACATCCGCTGAGAGCACAACGCCCGTCGATCCGATCGGCAATTCGTGAACGCCGTTTCCGCGAGAGGGCAACGGCGTTCATCGAGCCGACAGCTCACGACGTAGAAGCTCCGCCCATTCAACCGGGCCCGAGGGGCTCAGAAATCGGACGAGGTTCAGCACATAACCCAATCCAAATTCACCCTCGCCGCCTTATCACTTTTTCTCTCAGCCTCAGCGGTGCTGCCGGCCCTTGCGCAGTCTGACGCAGCGATTCAGCGCCGCGACAACGGGCGAGCGGCTGCGGAGCGCCGCGATCTGAACCGCGCTGAGCAATCGAGCGCCGATGATCGCAGGTCCGCCGGGACGGACCGGGCCAGGGAATACCATGATGGCGCAGTCTTGCGCCGAGACGAACGGCGCGGAGACCGAGCCGCCATCGCGCGGGATCAGGCGGCCGTCAACCAGGACGGGGCAGGTCTGCGCAGAGACAATCACGCTGCGGCTGTCGGTCGGAGTGCCGTTAACCGAGATCGTGCCAGGGCCGATCACGGCGCCGCCGTCGTCCGTCGCGATCGGCACTGATTAGACGAGAGCGCCGGGCAATCGCAGGATTGCCCGGCAGATCGATCCGGGAAACCGTCCTGCGGCACCGCTCGGACCGCAGGCGTGACGAGGTGCGGCCCGGAGGACTCGTCGTTCGTACGAGCGGCGGGTCCAGCGACTACTCAGCGACGCCTTCCACGACGTTCACGAAGCGCGCGCTCAGGCCCTCACACCCGGGGCACCACGGCGAGCGGTAGAGGCCGTAGGCGAAGAAGCACCCGGCGAAGTTGGCGTAGCCCGTCGGGCCGGCGTAATCGACGATGAGCTTGTCATCGACTCTCACCTTCAGCAGGCCCTCGCCGCCGGCCCCATCCGCGAAGTCAATGGCGACCGCATAGGAGCGATCCCGCTGCAACGGGACGACGGCCTCCGGTCCCAGATCGACGTGGCGGCCTTGTTCCTGAGATCCGGCCGTGGGGAAGGTGGCGAGATCAACGTAGAGGACTTCCTCCCGAGCGTGAGGGGCCTGCGGCCTGACCCCGATCGAGAAGGGCGGATTTCGCCAGCGCTCGCCCGGGCTCGGGCGTGCGTTGTATTGGCTGACGATGCACCAATCGTGCGTCATCAGCAGGCCCGGGAGAACGTTGATCGTGAAATGGCCCGCATCGTTTTTCCGGGTGGATGAACATCGCGTCGACTTGCGTCGAAGACCGCCATCGCCCGGGCCGGCGCGTCCCGCAGCCGGCCCGCGTAATGACGCGCTTCATTCGCGGAAAGGTCACCCTTCTGGATGCTGAAGGTTCGCACCCTTCGGCCATCAGACAACTCGTCTCTGCACGCCCCTCGGGTGACAGGGAGGTCGAACCGCCATGCCGGCAGGATGAACCGGACCCCGTGACCGTCTTCCAGGATCTCCTCGCCGTCGGTGTGCTCGATGAACTCGGTCATGATTCACCGATAGGCCCTGGAGCGAGATGGCAGCAAGGCACTCGACGTGGCGCCGTCCGCATGCCCGCATCGCATCCCGATCAGTGTCAGGGCGCGCACCCTGCGCGACGCATTCTCGTCGCGCATCGCCGCAGCCGGCAGGCTTGCGGGAGCCGACGTCACCCGTCTCGAAGAAAAGATCGATGAACGATTGCCCCGCCCGGAGGGCAGCTCGACCCGACGCTTTCCTCGATGATCCGGCTTCCCCGTACGAAAGCTTCGGCCCTACTTGCTCGCGTTGGGGAAGAACAGCTCCTTGCCCTCGATCTTGTAGCTCGCGATCGCCGCCTGCCCCTCTTGTGAGATCAGCCAGTCGATGAAGGCTTGGCCCTCCTTCGCCTTCACGTTCGGATGCTTGGCCGGGTTCACCAGCATCACCCCATAGGGATTGAACAGGCGCTTGTCGCCCTCGACGAGAATGGTGAGATCGCCGCGATTCTTGAACGCGAGCCAGGTCCCGCGGTCGGCCAGGAGGTAAGCGTTCAGGGCCGAAGCGGTATTGAGGGCCGGTCCCATGCCCTGGCCGATGTCGCGGTACCAGTCGCCCTTGATGTCCGCGAGATCGACGCCGGCTTCCTTCCAGGTCCGCAACTCGGCACTGTGGGTGCCGGACCGGTCGCCGCGCGAGACGAACGGAGCCTTGGCCACCGCGAGCTTGCCGAAAGCCGCGACCGCGTCGCCCCCACGGACACCGGCCAGGTCGGATTTCGGTCCAATCAGGACGAAGTCGTTGTACATCACGTCCCAGCGCTTCGTGGCGAAGCCCTCGGCCAGGAACTTCTCTTCGGCCGGGCGATCATGCACCAGAACCACGTCGGCATCGCCCCGGCGGGCCGCGTCGAGGGCCTGTCCGGTGCCGAGGGCCACGACCTTCACGGCGATGCCGGACTTCGCCTCGAAGAGCGGCAGCAGGTGCTTGAACAGGCCCGATTGCTCGGTGGACGTGGTGGAGGCAACGACGATGGAAGCCGGTGTGGCTCGGACGCCGGATGCGGCACCGAGCGCGAACAGGAGGCCGAAGGTCAGGAGGCCGCGGCGAAGGATGTCCAAGGAAGTTCTCCGGTGATGTAGGCCCGCGTTTCGGGGGCCCGGGGCGAGGTGAGAAGCGTGCGGGTCGGACCCTGCTCGACGGCCCGCCCTCGGGCGAGCACGACGACGTCGGCGGCGAGCCGCGTGACCTGTCCGAGATTGTGGGAGACGAGCACCACCTTCGTGCCCTGCCGGGCGATCTCGGCGATCAGGCCCTCGACCAGTTCGGTGGCGCCCGGATCGAGATTGGCGGTCGGCTCGTCGGCGAGGAGGAGATCGGGTTCGACCGCCCAGGCCCGCGCGAGTGCGAGGCGCTGCTGCTCGCCGCCGGAGAGGCGGGTCGCCGGCGCCGAAGCCCGGTCGCCGAGGCCGACGCGCGCTAGTGCAGCGTGGGCGCGCCGCGTCCGCTCGATCCGCGACAGGCCGAGGGGCGTCAGCGCGAGGGCGACATTGGCGAGCGCGCTGGCCCGCAGGAGAGCCGGGCGCTGGAAGACGAAGGCGCGCCGCACAGGGCCGGCGCCGACGATCCGCACCGACCCGGCATCGGGTGCGAGCAGGCCGTCGATGACGCGCAGCGTGGCGCTCTTGCCGGCGCCGTTCGGCCCGATCAGCGCCGTGATGCCGGCGGCGGAAATCCCGGCGCTCAGGCCATCCAGGATAGTGGTGCCGTTCCGGGCGAGCGCGAGGTCGCTGAGTTCGATCGCGGGCATCGGCTCAGCCGTAGGCGCGCGCGGCGTGGGCGCGCAGGGTCGCCGCCAACGCGTTGATCAGGATGACGAGCCCGATCAGCACCAGCCCGAGCGCGAGGGCCAGACTGAGGTCGCCCTTCTGGGTCTCCAGAGAGATCGCCGTGGTCATCGTGCGGGTGTGACCATCGATGTTGCCCCCGACCACGAGGACGGCGCCGATCTCCGAGATCGCGCGCCCGAACGCGGCCAGGGCCGTCGTCACGAGGGAGAAGCGCGTATCGTGGATCAGCGCGAGCGCCCGGCGCGGGGCCGACAGTCCGAGCGAACGCAGTTGCTCACCGAGATGCGCCTCGGCATCGGCGACCACCTGCCGAGTGAGCGCCGCGACGAGAGGCGTCGCCAGTACGGCCTGGGCCGCCACCATCGCGCCCGGGGTAAACAGGAGACCGAGCGACCCCAGCGGGCCGGAGCGCGACAGCACGAGGTAGAGCACCAACCCGACGATCACCGGGGGGAGCCCCATGAAGGCGTTCAGCAGCCCGACCAGGACCGATCGCCCCGGAAACATGGCGACCGCCAGAAAGGCCCCCACCGGGATCCCGATGCCGAGCCCTATGCCCACGGCGGTGAGGCTGACACGCAGGGAAAGCCACGCGATCACGAGGACATCGCGGTCGAGGGTCGCCAGACGCGAGATCGTCTCCTGAAAGGTCTGAAGCATCGTCACCGGGCTGCACGGGGCCTCGCGGGATGATACGGGGGAGCGGGAAAGATCAATAGGAAAGACTTTGCCGATGCGTGTATCGACGCCTCTCACGCTGCAGGCCGATGGCGATTGGAACGGTCTCGCGCTGCGGACGACCTTCGCCCTGCTGCACGCGCTTTCCACCTCCACCTCGCTGCTCGTCGCCGCGCGAAGACTCGGAATTTCCTATCGTTCGGCCTGGAGCCGGGTCTCGGACCTCGAAGCCACCCTCGGACAGCCGGTGGCGATCAAGACCAAGGGGCACGGCACGGTGCTCACACCGTATGGTCGTACGCTCCACGCGACGCTGTCAGGGATGTACGATCGGCTCGGCCCCCTTCTCGCCGCCGAGGCTGACCGGATGACGGAGGCCTTGCGCAGGCTGGAGGCCCGTCAATTGCCCCCCCTGAGGCTCGCGGCGAGCCACGATCCGCTGCTTCTGGGTGTCGTCGAAGCCCGGGCGGACGTCGAGCTCGCGATCGCCGGAAGCCTCGACGCCCTGTCGCATCTTCGTACCGGGAGCGCGGATGCGGCGGGCTTCCACTACGGCTCCGAAGGTCCGGCCCCGGATCCCTTCGATGCCGTGTTTCGCGATCCGGACCTCCGCGTCCGACCGTTGTTCCGGCGTCAGCAGGGCCTGATGCTTCCGCCCGGCAACCCGCACGGGGTCACCGGCGTCCGCGACATCGCCCGCCTGGACCTGCGCTTCGTGAACCGCCAGCGGGGTGCCGGGACGCGCATCTGGTTCGAACGTCTCTGCGCCGAGGCTGGTCTGGAGAGCCGCGCGATCCGGGGGTCGCAGACCGAGGAATTCACCCATCAGGCCGTCGCCGCGCTCATCGCCACCGGCACCGCGGATGTCGGCATGGGGACACCCGCGATCGCCGAGCGCTTCGGCCTCGCTTTCCAGTCCCTGGGCTGGGAAACCTACTTCCTGGCCGCCCGCACCACCGTCGACGAGGCGTTGTTAACGCAATTGACGGAGGCCGCCGGACGAGCGGCGTCCGTCACCCTCGGCTACCAGAGCACGGCGTGCGGATAGAAGGTGAGGATGTCGCCCGCGGCCACGGCTATCACCGTTTCGTCGAGTTCGACGAGGCCGTCGCTCTCCGTCAGCGACGAGAGCACACCGGCACCTTCGCGGGGGTACTTCACGGCCTCGAGGACGGCATCGGGCCCGAGGGCGACGCTGACGCGGACGTATTCGCGCCGGCCCGCCTTCTTGCGATAGGCGAAGGCGGCCCGGACGGGCTGGCCGAGGGGTGCAACGTCGTTTGCGCCGCCCAGGCGCGCGAGGAGTGGGCGCACCACGAACAGGAGCGTGACGTAGACGGCACCGGGATTGCCCGGCAGCCCGATGAACGGCGTACCGTCGACGACGCCCATCGCGACCGGACGGCCGGGCTTGATCGCAAGGCGCCAGAACATCAGCGCGCCGACCGCCTCGACGGCGGCCTTCACGTGGTCTTCCTCACCGGTGGAGACACCGCCCGAGGTCAGGATCAGGTCATGCTCCCGGGCCGCTTGCCGCAGGCGCGCCGCGAGGGCATCGGGTTCATCGCGCAGGATGCCGAGATCCGCGACCTCGGCTCCGAGGCGGGCGAGCAGGGTCGCGAGCATGACGCGGTTCGAATCGTGGATCGCGCCGGAGGGAAGCGGCGCGCCCGGCTCTGTAAGTTCGTCGCCGGTGGAGAACAGGGCGACCCGCAGGCGCGTGCGCACGGCGATCCGGTCATGGCCGGAAGCGGCCGCGAGGGCGAGATCCTGCGGCCGCAGGCGCCGCCCAGCCGGGATCGCGCAGGCCCCGCGGGCGATGTCCTCACCGGCGTCTCGAGCGTTGGCGCCGCGTTTCAGCCCGGGGGGCAGCACGACGACGTCGCCCTCGCGGCGCACGTCCTCCTGCATGAACACCGTGTCGGCCCCGGGCGGCATCGGAGCCCCGGTGAAGATCCGGATCGCGCCGCCAGCGCCCGAGATTCCCTCCGCGGCCGTCCCCGCGCGGAGCCGACCGCGGACCGGGAGCCGCGTCTCGCCCTCCAGGCTGAGGTCACCGTGGCGGATCGCGTAGCCGTCGACGGCGGAATTCGGGAATGGAGGCACGTCATGGAGCGCCAGGACGGGCTCGGCCGCCACGCGTCCATCGGCCAGCCCGAGCGGCAGCCACTCGGTCCCGGCCAGGATCGGCAGGCGCTCGCCGATCAGCGCCACGGCGTCTTCGATGCGCATCAGCGCACCGCCGAACGCGAAGCAGTCGTCGGTCAACTGGGCCATGGTCCCTCCAAGTGCGCCAGCGCCGTCTCCAGCGGTTCCGACAGGGCGAGGACGAGGTCGGCGATTCGCGCGATGGCGTCGAGATCGACGATCGGCACCGGAGCATCCGTGAAGGGCTGGTCGCTCGCGACCGCCACGATCCGGGGATCGTCGGGGTAGATCGGCGGCTTGCCGTTGGCGGCGCGGTGGACCTCGAGCTTGGCATGCACGTCGCGCTTGAAGCCCTCGACGATGACGAGATCGCAGGGCGAGAGCCGGCGCAGGAGCTCGCCAAGCCGCGCTTCCCGCTCGGCGCCGATCTCGTGGATATGGACCCAGCGCCGCGACGACGACACGATGACCTCGGACGCTCCTGCCTCGCGATGGACGTAGGAATCCTTGCCGGGATGATCGACGTCGAAGGCGTGGTGCGCGTGCTTGATCGCTGCGACCTTCACGCCGCGCGCCGTCAGCAGCGGGATCAGCCGGGACAGGAGCGTGGTCTTGCCCGCGCCGCTCCAGCCCGCGAGGCCGATGACCCGGGCGGGGTTCACGGCGCCTCCGCGGGTGAGAACCCGGCTTCGCTGAGGAGGGCGCGGGTCTCGGGATCGCGCAGGCAGGCGAGGAAGGCGGCGAGTGCCGGCCGTTCGCGGTGCTCGGCGCGGTAGGCGAAATCGTAGCGCTCATCGGCGAGCGGCAGAAAACCGAGGCCGTAGGCCCGCGCCACGGTGGCGATGGCGACGCCCCAATCGGCCCGCCCCTGGGCCACTGCCGCCGCCACGGCGTTGTGCGAGCGCGGCTGGTTCCAGTACCCGGGCGGACGGGCGCCCTTCAGGAGGCCGTCGACCAGGGCGCGGGTGCCCGAGCCGGTATTCCGGTTGACCATCACGATCTCGGGTTCGGCCAAGGCCGCGGCGACAGCCTCGTCCGGCAAGCAGCCCTCGAACAGGGGATGGCCGGGCTTGAAGACAACGCCCTGCAGGCGTCCCCAGCCTTCGGCCAACTCCAGTCCGGGCCCGAGGAACGGCCGGTTGTAGATGCCCGTCTCGGTGTCGAGGAGATGCATCGCGGCGAGGTCGCACTCCCCCCGGCCCAGGGCGGCGAGCCCCCCGGCCGAGCCGACCCAGATGGGCCGTGCACGAAGTCCGTGCTCCGCGAGTCGCCCGATCACCCGGTCGAGTCCGACGCAGTGACTGCCGATGATCGTCAGATCCGGCGGTCGGACGCCGGCACCGAGCCGGGTGACCGACACGGTTTCCCCGGCCTCCAGGCCGGCCCGGGCGGCGGGAACCGCGAAGAAGCCGTCGGCCTGCGAGAAGGCCGTCACCGAGCCGGATCCCTTGGGCAGCGGCAGGGCGCGCAGGCCGCCCTCCGTCTCGGCCAGGGCGGTCATCACGAATTCCGTGCGCCCGCGCTCGGAGGGCACGCGCTGAGGCAGGATCGCCGGGACAAAGGTGTCCTCCCGCGGCGCCAAGCCGGCCATCGCCCGCACCAGCGGCACCACGACGTCGTGGAACGTGAACATCGCCGACGTCGGAAAGCCCGGCAGGACGACCACGGGCGTCTGTCCCGCGACCGCGAGGCAGAGGGGCTTCCCGGGTTTCAGGGCGACCCCGTGCACGAGGATGCCGGGTTTGCCGAGGCGCTGAAGGATGCGGTGCGAGACGTCGCCGGCCCCCTTCGAGGTCCCCCCCGACAGGACGACGATGTCGCTGTCGGCGATGGCGGTGCGGAGGGCCGCGTCCAGGGCGGCCTCGTCGTCGCGAACGATACCGAGTGGCCAAACGGTGCCGCCGTTCTCGCTGACGGTCGCGGCCACGATCGGCCCGTTGGAATCGTAGATCGCCCCGGGCTTCAGCGCCCGGCCCGGCGCCACCAGTTCGTCGCCGGTCGAGAGAATCGCGACCCGAGGCCGGCAGACGACGTCGACGGCGGCGAGGCCGCAGGCGGCCAGCATGCCGATCTCGCGCGCGGTGATCGGCATGCCCTTGCGCAGGACCGTCTCGCCCGAGGCCATGTCGGCCCCGGCATAGCCGATGAACTGGCCCGGCCGGGCCGGACGGATGAGGTCGATCGCGAGGCTGTCGGGGCGGAACTCGGTTTGTTCGACCATCACGACGGCATCGGCGCCGCGCGGGACGACTCCGCCGGTGGCGATCGGCGTCGCGGTGCCGGGGGCCACCGCCATGACCGGCGCGACCCCACAGGCGAGGATCTCGCGGTTCAGGATCAGGCGCCGCGGCCGCGCCTCGTCCGCGCCCTCGGTATCCGCAGCGCGCAGAGCGAATCCGTCCACGAGGGCGCGATCGAAGGGCGGTACGTCGATGGGCGAGGCGACGTCGTGGGCCAGGACGCGCCCGAGTGCGTCGGCGAGGGACACGGTCTCGGTCGCGAGGGGCGCGTGCGGCACCGCCGAGCGGAAGCGCGCGAGGGCCTCTTCCCGGCTGACCACCGTGAGGAATTGCTCCTGGCGCGCGGCCTGCGCCAGCCGGTCCAGGAAGGCGTCTTCCGCGGCGGTGTCGGTGGGCACGGCGTCGCTCACAGCGCGAGCCCCGGGACGACGCGGCCGGCCGGATATCCTTCCGATTCCGGTCCGACGAGGATCGCCGCATCGGCGTGGATCAAGCTGGCCAGCGCAAGGTCGCTGCCGCCCAGCGGCAGAAGGCCGTCAGGCATCCGGCGGGCGAAGACGATCTCGCTCATGCCGATGGTGGAGGCGATCTTGCCCAGAAGCGGTGCGCCGATTCCCGCCGGAGCCCGAGCTCCGGACAGACTCGCGATCAGCGGGCGCGCGAGGGCGACGAAGGCGCCGAGCGCCGCGTCGGGGCGCCCCGGCAGCAGAATGACAGGCCGTCCTCCCACCTCGCCGAAGCCCGCGGTGTCCCCCGGCTGGAGGGCGATGCCATGCGCCCGCACCGTTCCAGCCAGGGCCAGTCCGGCGGAGGCGTGGTCGTTGTGTCCGAAGCCCGTCCCGCCGATCGTTAGAACGGCGTCGCCGTCCTGTGTTCTGAGCACATCCGCGATCGCGTCCGGTGATTTGGCGGCCACGATGTTGGCCACCAACGCGCCCGCCGCGGTGATCCAATGTGCCAGGAGGGGGGAGAGGGTGTCGGCCTCGGGCGCTCCCGCGACGATCAGGGTCAGGCGGGGACGGCGTAGGGCGAGACTCGCGAAGCCGGCCGCCTGAAGGGCCAGCCGGTGCAGGGCCGTCACCCGCTGACCGGTGGCGAGGAGCAGGGTGCCGGGCGAGGCTTCGGCACCGGCCGTACGCACGCCCTCCCCCACCGGGACATCGGCCACGATGGACGATCCCTCGATGGCTTCGGGGGGCAGGATCGTGTCGACATCCTCCGACAACCGCGCGCCGGCCTCGACCCAGGGCGGGCGCCCCACGACAAGAATCGGTGCGAAGGGCGAGGCGCCGACGACGTCCGCACCGCGCACGGCCCAACCGTCCCGCAGGGCCGTCGCAAATTCCGGAATGGCCCGCGGCGCATGGCAGTCGACGGCGCCGGTCCCGCCGAGGCCCTCGGCGAGCGGCACCGCCTCCGGTGCGACCGGGACAAGGTGCTCCGTCAAGAGACGAACGGCCTGCGTCAGTCGCATGAGGGCCGAGGATGCGGTCCGGCGCGGACCGGGTGCCGCTGCGGGCGAGCCGGCCTCCGGTTCGAGGGCGCTGCGGTTGGATGCGATCATGCGTCGAGCGATGCGCCATCGCCGAGCGATGATCAAGCGCCCCCCGGGTCTCCCGCGTCACCGGGTCCCGTCTCCATGCAGCGACATCTCTCTGGCGGATCGTCTAAATTCGCGCGCCGGGCCGGTATCCCGGCGTTTCCTCGCGGGGGATGCAGTGCAGGTATTCGGCAAAGCCTTGGTCGATCGCGTCCCGTCCAGGCGGGCACTCGCCTTCTGCTTCCTCGCGTCCCTTGTGTCAGGCTCACCCGCCGCCGCGCAGTTGCGCGGCCACGGCGGCCCGGTTCGGGCGCTGGCGGTCGCGCCGGGGGGTGCCCTCGCGATCTCAGGCGGCTTCGATCAGGCCGCGATCCTGTGGGCGATCGACAGCGGCAGCGCGCTCACCGTCCTGCGCTTCCATGACGGGGCCGTAAACGCGGTCGCCGCCTTGTCCGAGGGCGGCTTCGTCACGGCCTCGGAAGATGGCCGTATCGCGCTCTGGCGCGCCGGCCAACCCGAGCCGGAGCGGGTCTTCACCGAACATGCGGGGCCGGTGGCGGCGCTGGCGGTCTCGCCTGACGGATCGCTGCTGGCCTCGGCCGCCTGGGACGGAACCGCCCGGATCCGCCCGATCGCCGGCGGCCCGGCCCGCGTGCTCGCGGGGCACCAGGGCAACGTGAACGCTGTCGGCTTCCTGCCGGATCGGCGGCCGGTCACCGCCGGCTACGACGCCACCGTGCGGATCTGGCCGCGGGCCGACGACCCCGCGGGCGTGCCCATCGTGGTCACGCTGCCCACCATCCTGAACGCGCTGGCAGTGACGCCGGACGGCGAAATCGCAGTCGCGGGCGGGGACGCGGTCGTACGCCTGTTGCACCCGGACGGATCGGTCCGTGCCTCGGTCGATGTCGGGCCGAACCCGGTCATCGCGCTCGCGCCCTCCCCCGATGGCCGCCGGATCGCCGCCGCCACCGCCGGCGGCGCGGTCGCGGTGATCGACCGGGAATCGGGGACGATCCTGCACCGCCTCGTCGGGCCGGGCCTGCCAGTCTGGTCCATCGCGTGGCGCCCGGACGGACGCGAACTCCTCACGGGCGGCAGCGACCGGCTGATCCGGCGCTGGGATGCCATGAGCGGCGAACCGATCGGTCCCCTGGCGATGCCGCGTCCGTCGGATGCCCTGGCCGCGTATCACGGGGACCGGGGCGCCGAGGTGTTCCAGGCCTGCGTCGCGTGTCACGCTCTCACCCCGGAGGACGGCCCCCGCGCCGGCCCCACGCTCGCCGGCATCATCGGCCGGCGCATCGCCACCGCGCCGGGCTACCGCTATTCCGACGCCTTGAGGGGCATGGACATCGTCTGGGACGCGCGCACCATCGCTCGGCTCTTCGAAATAGGCCCGACCCGCTACACACCGGGGACGCGGATGCCGGAGCAGACGATCAACCGGGCGGAAGACCGGGAGGCACTCGTGAAGTTCTTGGAGAGCGCGACGGCGACGCGCTGAATCCGGCTCACAGCGTCCGGATCATGTAACGGGCCTCGCCGCCGTAGCTGGCGAGCGTCCTCGCCGTCGCGTCGCCCGGCGCGCAGCTTCGAAAGCCGTGGCGCTCCCAGAACCGCACGGTCCCGTTGACCGCCACCAAGGCCAGGTCGTGCAGCCCGGCATCCCGCATCCGGCCGATCAGGAGCGCCAGACCCGCTCTGGCCTGCCCTGCACCGGCGAGCGCCGGGTCGATGCCGAGGTCATGCAGGTAGGCAGCGCCCTCCGCCGACGGCACGGGCGCGAGTGATCGGTTCAAGGGCGGAACTCGTCCAAGCGGCCAGGGATACGCAACCGCATACCCCGCGACGCCTGCATGCGCGTCGCTCAGAGCCAGACACAGGCGGGCTCCCAACGCGAGCCGTTCGCCGAAATGCGCGGCATCCTCCGGATGGTCCGGGAACAGCCGGTCGGCCAGGGCGACGACCTGTACGAGATCCCGTTCCTCCATGCTCCGCCACGTCCAGTCGCCCATGGCAGCGGCCGATCCGGCTAGATCGCCTCGCCGCGGGCGGCGCGCTCGCGGAGATAATCCTCCGTGGTGCGCGGACGGTCGCGCTCGGGGCCGGCATGGGGATCGAAGCCCTGATTCACCGCGACCTCGACACGACAATCTTCGCACATCATGAGGGCCTGCACGCGCGCTTCGCCGGCTTCGCCCCGGAACATCCAGTGCCGGTCGCGCAGCTTCTGCACTACGCGCTCGATGGTGCTGCGCGTGCCGAAAGGCTTGGCGCAGGCGATGCACGCGAAGGGCTCCTCCTCCTTCACCACCCGCCTTGGCGCGGCCCAGGCCTCGAAATCGACGCCCGGCTTCAGGGTGATGACACTCTCCGGGCAGGTATTCGCGCAGAGACCGCACTGCACGCAGAGGCTTTCCTCGAAACCGAGGAACGGCCGGTCGGCACTGTCCGACAGTGCATGGGTCGGGCAGGCGCCGACGCAGGCCAGGCAGAGCGTGCAATCCTCGGTGCGGAACTCCAAGCCGCCGAATGGAGCCCCCCCGGCCAGCGCGATGCGCGCCACCGGCTCGGGGGCTGCCGCATGCATCTCGTTGAAGGCAAAGCGTAGAACTTCTCGCTTGCCGCCGATCGGCATGAAACGAGAGGGAACGCCGGCCGCTTTTCCGACCCGCTGTCCTGCCAGGGTGGCGCCCAGAACATCCGGGTCGTCGGTTTCGATCAGGGAGACGACCGGCTCTGAGGTTCCGCTGCCAAAACCGAGCCCGCGCGCCAGGGTGTCGCCGAGGGTCACCGCCCGGCGCAGACTGTCGAGATCATGCTTGGGTCGGTCGCGGGCGAGAATGCGGACCCCGGCGGCGCCGTACGCAAAGAGTGCCGCGAAGGCCTCCGGGCCCAGTTGCGTGATCTCGTTCACCCGCACGGGCAGCACGTGGGCCGGCAGGCCGTCTCCATGACGGGCGAGGGCGTCGATCAGAGGTTCGCCGTGGTCGCCATCGTGAAACAGTATCACGCCGTCACGACCGCCAGCGGCCTGGTAGGCGACCATCAGGGTCCGCAGCCGGCGCATTAGCGCATCGGCCGGCGGCAGCGCATAGGCGGCAGCCCCGGTCGGGCAGACCGAGGCGCAGTTTCCGCACCCGGCGCAGATGTAGGGATCGATCGCCACCGTATCGCCCGCTGCCGCGATCGCCCCCGTCGGGCAAACCTCGAGACAGCGGGTACAACCGGTGACGCGGGAGCGTGAATGAGCGCAAAGCTCGGCGTGGAAATCCACGAAGCGCGTCTTGTCGAAGGTGCCGACGAGGTGTGACGCCTCCGTTATCAGGCGCTCGACCGCCGCCGGATCTCTCGGATCCGCGCGGAGATAGCCGAGCCGGACCTCGTGCGCCGGAAACAGGGCGACGCCGCCGGTGACGTCAAGGACGATGTCGCAGGTCGAAGTGGCGCCGTTGCGGCTCGCTCCGAACAGGAGATGCGATCGGGACGACGGAGCCGGCAGGGCATAGTCGTCGATGCGCAGCTCGAAGGCCCCGAGCCGTCCCTTGGCGCCGGCGATCGTCCCCTGCACGATCGGAAAGTCATTGCGCTTAGGCGGCTCGACCGTTTCCGGCCGACTTAGAAGCACCGTCACGTCGAGGTGCTCCGCGAGACGGCGGCCGATCTCGATGGCGGTCGCATCGCGACCATAGACAAGTGCGATGCCCTGGCTCTCGATCGCGACGGTGGCTGCATCCGGGACCGGCTCGGCGCTGGCGGCGAGCAATGCTGCCATCTTCGGGCCAGCTGCGTCACCCTGGGACGACCAGCCTGCCGTCTCGCGAATTTTGGCGTAGACCACCCGGTCCTCGGCGCCGAGCTCGGAGGCGACCTCGTCGAAGAGGGGCGACTGCAGGGTGCAGGATACGGTGACCGCACCGCCCGCCTGCACGGCGCCCCGAAATCGGTCGAGCTCGCGGCCGCAGAGCTGATCGGCCACCCTGAGCGTCCCGCCGCACCCACGCCCGATCGCCTCGGCATCGAGCGACATCGTCTTTTCGCAGGTGCAGGCGAATACGATACGGTCGGACACGGACGAACCCTGGATGGATCTGGGGAAGCTGACGCAGACGACGGGCCGGCACAGCGATGGCCTCTTCGCGTCGTCGTTCGTATCTCATATACTCAAATGGTTCAAAACTGCGATCCGACACCGGAGCGCAGCGACGACGCGTCCCGCGCGCATCTTGCGCCTTGTGCCTCGGTCGCCGGGACGACATCTCGGTGGCAGCGCTTCTCCCGCAACCGGTTCCTCGCGAGTCCTGCCTTCTCCGTGACGACAACCCCAGACCTCGATCTCCGATCGACAGCACTCGCTCTGCCACCGGCATTCACCGGCCGCCTGGTGGGAGGTGCCTGTGATGCCTTCACGGAAGCCCGGTCGCTGGCCGAGCATCAGGGGGCTGATGCGGCGGGCACCCTCGTGCTCACCGAACGCGCGGGCGTGCTCGACCTTGCAGTGGTTCTGGCGCCGGAAGAGCCGCTGGTCTCGGCGCGCCGCGCATTCCTGGCTGCCATGACGGCCCTGGCCGACGCTGTCGGCGCGCATGGTCCACCGGAGAAGCCGCTGACCTTC
Organism: Methylobacterium sp. Leaf88; assembly: GCF_001422795.1. Taxonomy (NCBI): domain Bacteria; kingdom Pseudomonadati; phylum Pseudomonadota; class Alphaproteobacteria; order Hyphomicrobiales; family Methylobacteriaceae; genus Methylobacterium; species Methylobacterium sp. Leaf88. Next base: position 551,240 of record NZ_LMMK01000012.1, read on the forward strand.
GGCTGGCCCGACGTGCTCGTCTTCGACGGCGCCCGGCTCGGGGGTGGGCGGTTGGGCTGGCCCGCCCACTGCCCGGAGGAATCGACGCCGGACTGGCTCGTCTTTTCGGCCATGCTTCTTCTCTCGAAAGGAGCCACCGGCGATCCGGGGCTCACTCCTGGTTCGACGGCCCTCGACGAGGAGGGCTTTCCGGCGGACATCCGGTTTCCGCTGGTGGAGAGCTTTGCCCGCAATCTGATTCGGACGTTCTCCCTCTGGGCGGAAGATGGCTTCGACGGGATCGCCGCCCGCTACCTCGCGCACCTGCCGACACCGCCGGGCGTGCCGGTCCATATCGATCGGGCCGGCGACGTCATCCTGGGTGAGTCCGAGCGCTGGCCTCTGGCGCGGCTGCTGCGCGAACCGGCATGGCTTGATCCTGAAACCGGGACGGTCCGTTTATGACGGCGCTCAAGCTGCCGCGCACACTGCGGCTCGACCCCTCTGATACCTTCGTCTTCGCGCATCCGGCCGAGCCGGGTGAATGGGCGGTGACGGGCTCGTTTCTTTTCTGGGACCAGGATCTTTCCGCCCTGGAGGGGAAAGCGCGCGCCGCCTTCCGGTCCGGTTTCGTCGGGGTGACGTCTCTCGGCTTCTCGACCCTGGTGGTGGTGACCGAAGCGTCCGAGACCGAGCGCGATGCCGCGGTCGAGGATTTGGCTCGACATCTTCACGAGCGTCTCGGTGCACCGGACCGGGTGACCGCACGGGCGGCGGCCCGCGAAGAGCTCGACTTCGCAGCCTCCCTCTGCGGCGTTCCCGTCGGGAGCGTCGTAGCGATGCACCGGACCCAGACGGACGGCGAGATCACCGAAGCCTTCCGGACGTTGCACAAGCGCGATGCCGGAACGCCGGGAGCCGACCGTCTGCATGCCCATGCCCGCGCCTTTCGCTTCGTGGAGACCGATGAGGAGGAACCCGAGGAACGCGCCGATCTCATCGGGCTCGCGCGCGCTTCGGCTTCCTCGGGAAACTGATCGATGCCAGCCCTCGTACCGGGACAGACCCTGCCATGACCGAATTCTGGGTCTCCAGCGGCCACCACCTGACGCAGCGCACCGAGGGCGGCGGATTGGCCGTCACCGACGAACTGATCCTCGCCTATCTGGCCCGCCCGGAGGTATTGCCGCCCGACGACGCCTGCGCCGCGGAGCGCGGCCTGTATGCCGACCTGCTCGCCCATCCACGCCGCGTCGTATCAATGGAGGCCGTGAGGGCCATCGCGGATCCGGATGCTCGGGAAAACTGGGAGGTGCTGCTTGCCTTCCGAGACCGCCTGTTGGCGGCGCGCTCGATCGAGGCAGCCTATCTCGGAATGATCCGGGAGGGCCTGCAGGGCATTCCCTCGCTGTTCCTGAACCAGCTGGTCCACCTGATCCTGCGCAACGCCCTCGACGGCTGCGACGACCCGTTCGTGCTGCGCGCGGCGGAGCTGTTGTTCCGGCCTCAACGGATCAGTCGCCTCGACAACGCCGTTCTCCTGGCCGACGCCGAGGTGATCGAGGCGCGGGAAGGGAGCGCCCCCCTGTCGCCGCTGGTGAGCATGCTGGGCAAGGACGCGGCGAACGAACTCGACATCCTGAACGAGGACAATGCCTGGAGCTATTGGAGCCGCTCCGATGCATTCTCGATGGCGCTGAACCTCGGCTCCAGCATGCGCAGCCGCGAGGCGCTCGCCCGGGTGATCGAGGCTTTCGTCGGGCACCTCCTGAACGTCGAGGTTCGGGTCAACCCGCTCGACAAGCTCGAGGATTCCGACTGGCGCTGGTTCGTCGGCCTTGATGCGGAAGCGACGCGGATCGGCAACGCCCTCTGGCGCGGAGAACCGGTCTCGAGCGCCGACCAGGAACGCGTCATCGCGCTCTTCAGCCTGACGTTCGCCGACCGGACGCGCCTCGAAGACTCGATCGGCGACCGTCCGGTCTACCTCCTGCTGGCGGCGACGGGCGCGAACCTCGTGACGCTGAAGCCGCACAATCTGATCGCGGGTCTCCCCCTTAAGACAGCGCAGGCGCCCTGCTGATGCCGAACGATCCGACAATCCTCGACGAAGATGCGGGCGGACGAGCGCTGGACCACCCTGAGCAGGATCGCGCCAGGCCGCAGAATCATTTCGAGGTCGGTATCCTCGTCGCCCGACGGCGCCTGCGCGGCCCCTGGGCGACCCATGCCTGGCTGCCGGTCGCGGCACTCCCGGCGGCGCCTCCCGTCGCGAACTGGACCCCGCTTGCAGAAAACGAAGAGGAATCAACGTTCTACGCCGGATCCTACGAGGTTCTCCTCCACCCCGCGGAGACCTCGCATTATCGCGACAACCTCGTGTCCGGACGTCCTTCCCTCTGGGTCTCGTTGCGCAAGCTCGGTGAGGATTCCTACGAGATCGCGACCGTGACGGCGGACCCCTACGAGGGCGAGGCCATGGCGGAAGGCATCGGCGAGATCGTGGAGGCGGTCCCGATGCCGACGGAATGCCAGGGCATCCTGCTCGCGTTCTTCGAGGCGTTCCATGTCGAGCGGAAGTTCGAGAAGCGGAAGCGCGACCGGGCCGATCCGGAAGCGCTGGCGCGGGGCGGTCAGGGCAAGGGACGCGGCGAATGAGCGAGAGCCTTCTCTCACGCTGGGCGCGACGCAAGCAGGAGGTTCGTCAGCACGAGCGCGCGCAGGCGGTCAAGGAACCGTCGGCGCTCGCGGTCCCGCTCGAACCGCAAGTCGTTGACGAAGCTCTGGTTTCCACGGAACCAGCGCTCGACGACGAGAGCTTGGCGGATGCGATCGCCCGGTTGCCGAAGATCGAGGATCTGACCGCGGAGACTGAGCTCGTTCCGTTTCTCAGAGCGGGGATTCCGGCGGCGCTGCGAAAAGCCGCCCTTCGGCGGATGTGGTCCGTCGATCCGGCGATCCGTGATTTCGTCAGCGAGGCCCGGGAATATGCCTACGACTGGAATACGCCCGGTGGGGTGCCCGGGCTCGGACCCATGCTCCCCACGGACGACATCACGGCGATGGTCGAGCGGATCATGACCGGCCACGCCCCGAAGCCGCCGCAGGAGCCGGTCGGTATCCAAGAGGGTGACGTCGAGGTCGCGCCGTCGACCGTCCCGGTCGCGGATGAAACCGCCGCGGAAACGCAGATGGTCTCCATCCAGGACGCGCCGACCGCGCACGTCGGCGCGGAGGACCTTCATCCATCGCAGAATGGCGAGCGCACGTTTCAATCGGCCCCGATTGTTTCGCCCCTGCGACGCCATGGCGGCGCGATGCCGAGCTAATGCGAAGAAACGCGATTGCCGTTCGGTGAAACCCTTTTTATTATCAATACAAACTAGACCGCACCTCAGGTGGAGCGGCGGGGGCCGGAAGGGTCGAGGAGTGGTATGCGTTCCGGTGCGCCGTTTTCAGAGCCGCCAGGGGAAGTCGGCGTCGGGGTGATGGATCGGATGGACGAGGCCACGACGGTGAGCTTGGCCCTGGACGAAGTCGATCACCTGCGCGCGCAGCAGTACGACCTTCTCGCGGTCCTCCTCGGCCGTCCTCCCACGGCGGATCTTCTTCGTGCATTGGCGGGGCTCGCGGGCGGCGACAGCGTCCTGGGCCGCGAGGTCGCTTCCCTCGCAGCCCTGGCCCGGGAGACGTCGGCGGATGCCGTGGAGCGGGAATATTTCGCGCTCTTCGTCGGTGTCGGGCGGGGAGAACTTCTGCCCTACGCCTCCTACTACCTAACGGGGTTCCTGAACGAGCGGCCCCTTGCCCGGGTTCGCGAGGATCTCTCGGGACTGGGCATCGAGCGCGACCCGGCGACGACCGAACCTGAGGATCATCTCGCGATTCTCTTCGACGTGATGGCCGGGCTCACGGTCGGTCGGTTCGAGGCCGAGCCCGGTGCTGCGCGCGCGTTCTTCCTCCGGCACATCGCGCCGTGGGGCGAACGTTTCTTCACGGATCTGGAGCGGGCCAAGGCGGCGCGCTTCTATCGCCCGGTCGGGGCCCTGGGACGGGCCTTCCTCGAGATCGAGGCGGCGGCTTTCGCGATGGATGCCTGAGGCATCCGTCTCTTTGGATCATGGCGCTCGACCCCGTGTCGGAGAGCGCCGGAGGGAGTGTGTGGGCGATGGGACAGGATCAGAAGGACCAGCTCGGCCGTCGCCAGTTCTTCCGCGCGCTCGGCGGCGGCACGGTGGCGGCCGCGGCCGGCATGGCGTCACCGCTCTCGGTCACCGAGGCGCAGGCCTATGACCCCGGCACGGACGAGACCCGGTCGCGCTACCGCCTCACGGACGAGGTGAAGGCGTTCTACCGGACGAATGGCTACGAGACCCTTCAGAACAGCACGAACGCCGGAAAGAAGTGAGCCTGCGATGCTGACCAAGCGCAAGAGCGGCGAGGCGAGCCGCACCAAGCACCAGGCCGTCGCCGCGGGCCTCGCGGCCGGCGTGCTCGACCGTCGCGGCTTCCTGAAGAAGTCGGGCCTGACCGCCGGCGCCCTGGCGGCGGCCGGCACGATCCAGCTCGGATCGGTCCGTCAGGCCCGCGCCGCCGGCTCGTCGGCCGTCGGCCCCGACGTCCAGATCAAGAAGAACGTCTGCACCCACTGCTCGGTGGGCTGCACGGTGACGGCCGAGGTGGTGAACGGCGTCTGGGTCGGCCAGGAGCCGTCCTATGCGAGCCCGATCAACCGCGGCACGCACTGCGCCAAGGGCGCGGCGATCCGCGAGCTGGTCTCGTCCGACCGGCGCCTGAAGTACCCGATGAAGCTCGTCGGCGGCCAGTGGCAGCGCGTCTCCTGGGAACAGGCGATCGAGGAGATCGGCGACAAGCTCGGCGCCATCCGCGAGAAGAACGGCGCGGACTCGGTCTACTGGCTCGGCTCGGCCAAGTTCACCAACGAAGCCGCCTACCTGATGCGCAAGTTCGGCGCCTTCTGGGGCACCAACTCCGTCGATCACCAGGCACGCATCTGCCACTCGACCACGGTGGCGGGCGTCGCCAACACCTGGGGCTACGGCGCCCAGACCAATTCCTACAACGACATCCGCAACGCCAAGACGATGATCATCCTGGGCGGCAACCCCGCCGAGGCGCACCCGATCTCCATGCAGCACGTGCTGTCGGGCAAGGAGATCAACCGCGCGAACATGATCGTCATCGATCCGCGCTTCACCCGCACGGCGGCCCACGCCACCGAGTACGTGCGCATCCGCTCCGGCACCGACATTCCGGTGGTCTGGGGCATCCTCTGGCACGTCTTCCAGAATGGCTGGGAGGACAAGGAGTTCATCAGCCAGCGCGTCTACGCCATGGACGACGTCCGCAAGGAAGTCGCCAAGTGGACCCCCGAGGAGGTCGAGCGCGTCTCCGGCGTGCCCGGCGAGCAGCTGCGCCGGGTGGCGGAGAAGTTCGCCAAGGAGAAGCCCGCGACCCTGATCTGGTGCATGGGCGCGACCCAGCACACGGTGGGCACCGCCAACGTGCGCGCCCTCTGCATCCTGTGTCTCGCCACCGGCAACGTGGGCAAGCCCGGCACCGGCGCGAACATCTTCCGCGGCCACACCAACGTGCAAGGCGCCACCGATCTCGGTCTCGATGTCACCTCGCTGCCGCTCTACTACGGTCTCGTCGAGGGCGGCTGGCGCCACTGGGCCCGCGTCTGGGACGTGCCCTACGAGTGGCTGCAGTCCCGCTTCGACGAGGTTCCCGCCGCGGCCGGCCGCAAGGCCCGCTCGCGCAAGGAGAACATGGAAGCGCCCGGCATCACCTCGACGCGCTGGTTCGATGCCGTGAACCTGCCGCCGGAGCAGATCGACCAGCGCAGCCCGATCAAGGCGTTCATGGTGTTCGGCCACGGCGGCAACACGGTGACCCGCCTGCCCGAGGCCATCGAGGGCATGAACAAGCTCGAGCTCCTGGTGGTCGCCGACCCGCATCCGACCACCTTCGCGGCCCTCGATGCCCGCCAGGACAACACCTACCTGCTGCCGATCTGCACCTCGCTGGAGATGGAGGGCTCGCGCACGGCCTCGAACCGCTCGCTCCAGTGGGGCGAGCAGATCGTCAAGCCGGCCTTCGAGTCGAAGAACGACTACGAGGTGCTCTACCTCCTCGCCAAGAAGCTCGGCTTCGCCGAGACGCTGTTCAAGAACATCAAGGTCGAGAACAACGTCCCTTCGGCCGAGGATCTGCTGCGGGAGATCAACCGCGGCGGCTGGTCGACCGGCTATTGCGGCCAGAGCCCCGAGCGGCTGAAGGCGCACATGCGCAACCAGCACAAGTTCGATCTCATCACCCTGCGGGCGCCCAAGGACGACCCGGAGGTGGGCGGCGACTATTACGGCCTGCCCTGGCCGTGCTGGGGCAAGCCCGAGCTGCGCCATCCGGGTTCGGCCATCCTCTACAACACCTCCCTCCACGTGAAGGACGGTGGCAGCACCTTCCGGGCCCGGTTCGGCACCGAGCGCAACGGCCAGACCCTGCTGGCCGAGGACAGCTTCACCAAGGATTCCGACCTCACCGACGGCTACCCGGAATTTACCTTCGGGGTGTTCAAGAAGCTCGGCTGGGACAAGGACCTGACGGCGGACGAACTCGCCACGATCCTCAAGATCGGCGGCGACAAGGCCGACACCGTGAGCTGGGCCACCGACCTGTCGGGCGGCATCCAGCGGGTCTGCCTCGATCACGGCGTGATCCCGTTCGGCAACGGCAAGGCCCGGGCGAACGCCTGGAACCTGCCCGACCCGGTGCCGGTGCACCGCGAGCCGGTCTACTCGCCGCGCCCCGACCTCGTGGCGAAGTACCCGACCCGCCCCGACGAGCGGCAGTTCCGCATGCCGAACATCGGGTTCTCGGTGCAGAAGGCGGCCGTCGAGCGCAACGTGGCGCGCGATTTCCCCATCATCCTCACCTCGGGCCGCCTCGTGGAATACGAGGGCGGCGGCGAGGAGACCCGGTCGAACCCGTGGCTGGCCGAGTTGCAGCAGGACATGTTCGTCGAGATCAACACCGGCGACGCCGTCGAGCGCGGCATCAAGGACGGGTCCTGGGTCTGGGTCACCGGCGCCGAGAACAGCTCGAAGGCCAAGGTCAAGGCGCTCGTCACCGACCGTGTCGGCAAGGGCGTCGCGTTCATGCCCTTCCACTTCTCGGGTTGGTACGAGGGCAAGGACATGCGCGACTACTACCCGAAGGGCACCGACCCGGTGGTGCTCGGCGAGAGCGTCAACTCGGTCACCACCTACGGCTTCGATCCTGTGACGGGCATGCAGGAGACGAAGTGTACCCTATGCCAGATCAAGGCCGCGTGAGAGGAGCGCATCGACCATGGCCCGTATGAAGTTCCTCTGTGACGCCGACCGTTGCATCGAGTGCAACGCCTGCGTCACCGCCTGCAAGAACGAGCACGAGGTGCCCTGGGGCATCAACCGCCGTCGCGTCGTGACGCTCAACGACGGCAAGCCCGGCGAGCGCTCGGTCTCGATGGCGTGCATGCACTGCACGGACGCGCCCTGCGCGGCCGTGTGCCCGGTGAACTGCTTCTACACCACGGCCGACGCGGTGGTGCTGCACTCCAAGGACATCTGCATCGGTTGCGGCTACTGCTTCTACGCCTGCCCCTTCGGCGCGCCCCAGTATCCGCGCGTCGGAAACTTCGGCTCGCGCGGCAAGATGGACAAGTGCACCTACTGCTCGGGCGGCCCGGAGCCGGACCTGTCGGTGGCCGAGTACGAGAAATACGGCTCGAACCGCCTCGCCGAGGGCAAACTCCCCCTCTGCGCGGAGATGTGCTCGACCAAGGCCCTGCTCGCCGGCGACGGCGAGATGATCGCCGAGATCTACAAGCAGCGCGTGATCAAGCGCGGCTACGGCTCCGGCGCCTGGGGCTGGAAGACGGCCTACCGCGAGACGGTGGCGATCTGATCGCCCCCTCGCCCCTGGAGCCGGCGGCCGTCCGGCGGCTCCATGACGACACGCCATCGAAAGGAACGCCGATGCGGCGGGCAGTCACGCTCCTCAGCACCCTCGTCGTCGCGACGACGCTCCTGGCCGCGCCGGGCGCGTTCGAACCGGCACGCGCCCAGAATCCGATCACGCAGGATGGGCAGAACCCCATGGGTGCCAGGCCCACGGCGGATTCGGTGAACGAAGAGTTTCTCTTCAAGAACGCGGACAAGATCACCGGCCGGATCAGCATCCCCGATCGGAAGGCTGCGAACCTGATCCAGCCGCAAGGTCGCGAGTACCAGTCGTTCCGCGAGCACTACCTGCCGTGGATCGGGGCCGCCCTCATTCTCGGCATGATCGGCGCGCTGGGCGCGTTCTTCCTCTGGCGCGGGCGCATCCTCACGGAGCACAGCCAGGAATCGGGCCGGAAGATCCTGCGCTTCAACACCTTCGAGCGCTTCACCCACTGGATGACGGCCGTGTGCTTCATCATCCTGTCGCTCTCCGGCCTGAACTACATCTTCGGCAAGCGCCTGCTGATGCCGCTGATCGGCCCCGAGGCCTTCGGCGCCCTGGCGCAGTGGGCCAAGTACAGCCACGTCTATCTCGCCTGGCCGTTCATGTTCGGCGTGGTGATGATGTTCGTGGTCTGGATCAAGGACAACATCCCGAACCGCCTCGACTGGGACTGGATCAAGGCCGGCGGCGGGTTCATCGGCAAGAAGCACCCGCACGCGGCCCGCTTCAACGCCGGTCAGAAGGGCGTGTTCTGGATGGTCGCCGGCTTCGGCGCCGCCATGAGCATGACCGGCCTGATGATGCTGTTCCCGTTCGCGCTGCTGGACATCAACGGCATGCAGGTCATGCAGGTGATCCACTCGCTGATCGGCATCGCCTTCATCGCCGGCATCCTCGCCCATATCTACATCGGCACGCTCGGCATGAAGGGCGCCTACGACGCCATGGGCAGCGGCAAGGTCGACCTGGCCTGGGCGCGCGCCCACCACGATCTCTGGGTGGAGCAGGAGCAGGCGAAGACGGCGAGCGGCCCGCAGCTCTCCGGTCGCCACCCCGCCCCCGCCGAGTAACCGAACACCCTGCACGCCCGCGCGGCGAGGACCCCGACCATGAAAGCCTTCATCCTCGCCATCATCGCGGCCATCGGGCTCGGCGTCGTGGCGATGTACGCCCTGACGAGCAATCAGACGTTCGCCTACCAGGCCTTCGCGACGTCGGGCGCCCGCGTGTCGGAGCCGGGCACCAATCTCGTCGGGGAGAAGTGGAACGGGGATCCGCAGACGAACGACACCGGGGAATCCGCCCACGGCAAGGCCACCGGAGAGCCGTCCCATCCGAAGCGATCCTGATCCTTCCAGCGATCACCGATGAAAACCACGAGCCCGGACCACAGGGGACCGAAGATGATCCGACGCCTGCCCTTCGCCGCACTGCTCCTGTCGGGCTGCCTCGCGGCGCCCGCGGCCTTCGCGCAGGATGCGGCGCCCGCCCCGGCGGCGGCCCCCGCGAAGGGACCGGCGAACCTGTGCCAGGAACTGATCGCGTTCGTGCAGAAGCCGGAGGAGAAGAAGCAGGAGGCCTCCACGCCGCCCAAGCAGGCCACCGCCGTCTCCAATGCCTCCGGCAAGAGCGACGGGCAGCCCTCCACGGCCGGCGGTGACCCGCAGCAGAAGTCGGGGCTGAGCGGGCCCACGAACACCGACACCAAGGCGCCCACCAGCGACACGCGGGCCCCCGTCAGCGACGGCAAGACCGTCCTCGCGCAGGCCAATGCCGCCGCCAAGTCTCCGCCGCCCCCCGGTGCGCCGGCGCCGAGCCCGAAGCCGGATCCCGCCGTCGTGGCGCAGCTCGAGGCCGCCGCCGGAGCGAACGACCAGACCGCCTGCCGCGCGGCCGCGCGCGCCATGCGCGTCGCCGGCGTCATCATGCCCCCGCCCCTCCTGGCGCTCGCCGCCCTGAACCCGAAGCTCTTCGCGGGATCGCAGCCCTGAGGGTGGGCGGGACGGCGGAGAACGTGGAGGCGGGTCTGCCCGCGCGTCCCCTCATCGGACGCGACACGACGCTTTGCATGTCCCTGTCGGCCCGGCCGGGGCATTTCGGGTCGCGGTTCCACAACCGGCTCTACGCGCTTCTCGGTCTCGACTACGTCTACAAGGCGTTCTCGACCACCGACCTGCCCGGGGCGATCGGCGGCATCCGCGCCCTCGGCATCCGCGGCTGCGCGGTCTCGATGCCCTTCAAGGAGGCGGTGATCCCCCTCCTCGACACCCTCGATCCGTCCGCGCGGGCGATCGACAGCGTCAACACCATCGTCAACGACGGCGGCAGGCTGACCGGCGCGAACACGGACTATCTCGCCGTGCGCGCCCTGCTGGACCGCCACGGGATCGATCCGACGACGCGTTTCGTGCTGCGTGGGTCCGGCGGAATGGCCAAGGCGGTGGTGGCGGCCCTGCGCGATTCGGGCTTTCGGCATGGGACGATCGTCGCGCGCAACGCGGCGACGGGTGCGGCCCTGGCGGAGCGGTCCGGCTTCGCCCATGCGACCGCGCTCGGCGACCGCACGGCGCCGCTCCTCGTCAACGTCACGCCCCTCGGCATGGAAGGGCCGGATGCCGGGGCCCTGGCCTTTCCGGAGGCGGCCATCGCCGCCTGCGCCATCGCCTTCGACGTGGTCGCCCTGCCCTCCCGGACGCCGTTCCTCGCGGCGGCGGAACGCCTCGGGAAGCCGTGCATCACCGGGCACGAGGTCCTGGTTCTGCAGGGCCTCGAACAGTTCATCCGCTACACCGGCGTGACGCCGTCCTCCGCGCAGGTGGCGGATGCGGCCGCCTACGCCCGGACCTGACGGGACGAGGGCGCGCGGGCGTTCAGCCCGCGGTCACCCGGGCGATGACGGCGGCGATCGACGCCATCGTGCCGAGGAGGCGCCGCGGTCGTGACTGGACCGGCACCCTTGGCGTTTCTTCCCCGGCGCGGATCATCCGGCCTTCGCCGCGGGGGACATCGGTCATTCGCGAACGAGCCTCACGGGACCTTCGGCGAGCGTTCGCCGGGTGAAGGCGACGGCGCGCTTCGGGCGAGCGTCCAACGCGACGACGGGCTGGATCCGATGCCGGCAGCGCCGGTGCCGGGAGAGCGGCAGTCTACGCGCGCGGAGGGCCGTGCCGATACCCGCCGCCTGTCCGCGCCGTGACGCGGGCCTGCGCCTCCGCCGCGAAGAAGGCGTCCAGGACACGCACGAGGTCCGGGTTCGGTTTCTTCATGCCGTTGATGAAACGCGAGATCCGCGGCTGGTTGATCCCGAGTTCCCAGGCGAGGCGCGCCTGGCTCCAGCCGGTGCGATGGAGGAACTGGCAGACGTCGGCGGGTTGGACCGGCATGGCTCCACCTGGGGCGATGGATTTCGCGCAGGGGCCTAAGGGTAGGCCCCCCGACTGGCCAAACCAGACGATCGCCGCCCTTAATCCCTCCCGGGCGATCACGTTGCCGTGATAATCGTTGCGGTTCGCATTACTTTTGATAGCGGCGCTTTAGCTAGGTTTCACCACCAAGACGTTCTGCGAGGAAACCCCATGCGACACACGATCTACGGTGCTCTATTTGCCGCCCTGCTCCCGATGGCCGCGCATGCCGAGGGGGATGCCGCGGCGGGGGAGAAGGCGTTCGCACCCTGCAAGGCCTGTCACGCCTTCGGCAAGAATGGGGTTGGACCGAACCTGACCGGCGTCGTCGGCCGCAAGGCCGCCTCGGAGGAAGGCTACACCTATTCCGCCGCGCTCAAAGGCTCGGGGATCACCTGGGACGAGGCCAACCTGCACGAGTGGCTGAAGAACCCGAAGGCGAAGGTCCCAGGAACCAAGATGGTGTTCGCCGGCTATCCCGACGACAAGAAGATCGACGATGTGATCGCCTACCTGGCCTCCAAGAAGTAGTCCCGCGCGACGAGACGCGTCACTCGTCGCGGACCGTCTCCGAACGTCGAAACGCCGCTGGAGACCTGTCCAGCGGCGTTTCGTGTCCGATCGGGAGACGGCCGGCCTATTGCGGCGTCGGAACGGGCATCGCGGGCTGATCCGGAACGGGCGATGGGGTGACCGGCGGATTGGGATCGGCGGCGCTCGCCGTCTCGGTCGACTTGGCGAGCTCGGGATAGGCGTCGATGACGTTCGCACCGTTCAGGGGCTTGCTGACCCCGTTGTGGCAGGTGGTGCAATTGACCTTCGGCACGTCACCCAGAGCGCCGAGGCGGTTCGGGGGGAACGTCGAGAGCAGCGGCTCGAGGTAATTGCCGTTGATGTCCCGCACCATCCGGATGCCGTGCCAGGCGGTGGTCCGTTGCGGCGTGCTCTGCGACCAGTTCGAGATCGCCCGGGTGTTGTGACAGAAGGTACAGTTGACCCCCAGTCCCTCCGACATGTGGATCATCAACCCATAGGTCTTCTCCGCATCCTGGATCGGTTTGCCCTTGGTCGTCGGCAGCGCCGTCGTCGCGTTCACCCGGATCGCATTGTTGTCGATGGTCTTGTCGGCGAGGTATTCGGTAAGGGTGTCGTAGGGGAGCGAGGCCAGGCCGACCGACGGCGCGGCCATGTTCTGCCCGTTGTTGCGGGCGATGAAGCCGCCCGGGCGATTGGGACCCGGCTGGGTGAACCAGATATTGGCCGGCACCGGCTGTCCCCGGTGGCAGGTGTAGCAGGTGACGCCCGCACCGCCGACGTGGTTCTCCTTCCAGGAACTGTTGATGTGCTGCGTCATCTGCAGCATCCGGCGGGCGACCTTCTTCTGATAGAGGCTGTCGTCGGCCATGTTCTCGGTATTGTGGCAGTAGGTGCAGCCTTGTTCGGGGCTGACCCACTCGGTCATCGACGCCATCAGGCGATTGAACTCGTTGACGCTGACGTTCTTGAGGACCTGGACGTTCTCGTAGGTCGTACCTGCGAGCTCCTCGCCGGGCTCGGCGGGATCGGCGGGCACCGGCGCCAGGTTGGCGTCCCGGGTGTCCTCGACGGCTTCGCGGGTGTGGACCTGCGCCATCGCGGTCCCGCGAAAGCCATTCTGTTGGACCGCCAGCGGCGGTCGGTCCCAGTCGGTCAGACCGACCATCGCCACGGTGAGGAAGAAGGCGATGGAAGCTCCGAGGACGGCGAAGAAGGTCTTCATGGAGCTCCCCCTGGCAGGGTTGTGGGCGACACACTCAGCGGATCGACGACCGGCGGATAGACCTGCGGGTAGGACGGGGCGACGCCGTGCTTGACGGCCCAGAGGTACCAGTTGTCGACGACCGTCCCGGTGAGCAGGATTCCGATGCCGCCGGTGAGCGTCGTCAGGACCGCGAACCACCAGGCCCAGCGGTGGACCGATTCCATGGTGGCGTTGAAGCCCATGGTCCAGCGCCAGAACAGGGCGGCGCGCTCGGTGGCGGTGCCGCGGTCGACGATCTGGTCGATCTCGCGCTCGCCGCCGAAGCGGCTCACGGCCAGGATGGTGCCGCCATGCATCGCGAAGAGCAGCGTCGACCCGTAGAGGAAGACGATCGAGAGCATGTGGAAGGGATTGTAGAACAGGTTGCCGTAGCGCAGCGAGAAGGCGGCGGTCCAGTCGAGGTGGGGGAAGATGCCGAACGGGACGGCCTCGCTCCAGGATCCCATCAGCACCGGCCGGATGAAGCCGAGCACGAGGAACAGCCAGATCGCGGAGGCGAAGGCCCAGGGCACGTGGTAGCCCAGGCCCAGCGCCTTGGCGCGCCGGAACAGCCGCAGCCACCAGAGCAGGATCGAGGCGGTCAGGAAGAAGCCGGCGATCAGCCACCAGCCGCCCTCGGCCAGCGGCGGCAGGACTTTCAGGCCGTATTGCGGACGGGGCGGCTCGAGGGCGAGCCAGGGCAACTGCCGCACGAACTGGATCGGATCCCAGTTCACGCTCGCCCACATGTTGAGGCCGATGATCTCGAAGGCGATCAACCCGCAGGCGAAGGAGAGCGCCCCGAGATAGCCGATGTAGATCGGGCCGACCTGCGCATTGCCGATGAGGCCGAACAGGTAGGAGTTGAACGGCGTGCCCCAGCGCTTGTTGGAGTCGACCGGGATGCCGAGGTCCGGCTGGACCGGGCGGACCTGCACTTCGGAGAAGATGTTCTGGTAGTAGGCCATGGTGTCGCGAGCCTCCCTATTCCGAGATCAGCGCCAGACGGGGAGATTGAGCCACCAGCCCCACCATTCGGGCCAGCCGCGGGTCCAGAACGGGCCGCTGATGACGATGCAGACGGCGCTCCAGAAGCCGGCCGACAGCGCCAGGAACAGGCCGAGCCGGTGGATGCCGAGCGTGCCGATCGAGTAGCCGATGGTGTCGCGGAAGAACGTGTCCTCGTGCTCGGGAGTCTTCACCACCTCGCCCTTGCCCGGATTGGTCGAGGACAGGATCAGCGAGCCGTGCAGCGAGAGCGCGAGCGTCGTGGTGAAGAAGAACGTCACCGCCAGCATGTGCGCGGGATTGTAGTGGAAGTGCAGGTACTGGTAGCCGGTGTTCGAGACCCAATCGAGGTGGCTGAGGATGCCGTAGGGGAACCCGTGCCCCCAGGCGCCCATCAGGAGCGGCCTGACCACGACCAGGGTCACATAGGCGAAGATCGCCACCGCGAAGGCGAAGGGCACGTGGTAGCCGATGCCGAGCTTGCGGCAGATCTCGACCTCGCGCAGGGCCCAGGACGAGAAGGCGCCGACGGCGCAGAAGGTGATGATCTGCCAGAGGCCGCCCTCCTGGAGCGGCGCCAGGGCGAGCCCGTACTTCAGATCGGGCGGCGCGATGTTGATCTGCCAGATGTTCCAGGTCGGTCCGAGCGCCGCACCGTAGATGATCAGCGCCGTTCCAAGCACCGAGAAGAACAGCGTCGTGACGCCGAAGAAGCCGACGTAGAATGGCCCGACCCAGAAATCGAACAGGTCGCCGCCGACCAGGGTGCCGCCGCGGATGCGGTATTTTCGCTCGAAACTCAGCATCGCCATCGCGACCTCCCCGCTCCACCACGTCTCTCGACCACGTCTGTCGGCGATGGCCGACGGGGGGCTTTTGGGGCCCGCCCGCCGATCATCCGTGCTTGCGGTGCGCGCCGGTCAGGCGGGCATCGTGGGCAGAACCAGCGTCTGCGCGTTGGCGGCGCGCGGCGCCTTGGGACCTTCCAGCCAATTGAACCGGTCGGTGCTGAGCAAGATGAAGTGGATCAGCAGCGCCAGAATGAAGAGGAAGGTGAAGAGCGCCACCAGGGTGCGGCGCGGATCGAAGAGAAGCCAGACCTTGTGCATGATGAGGGTCCTTCTCAGGAGAGCAGGGAGGCGACGCCCTGGGCGGCCGTCTCGAGGGCGGCGTAGCCCTTCGGTCCGGGCAGCCAGGGGCGCCACAGCCACACGAGGATGTGGGCGACCACGGCGATCGCCGTGAAGATGATGAAGCTGGTCAAGAAGATCGCGTGGAACTCCTTGGCTTCCGGTTCCGTCAGCCCGGACAGGCTGCTCGGTTTCTCGACAATGCCATTGGCCATTGGGTCAAACCTCCGCTTTGGCTAGCCGCGCCCGCACGTCCGGGTACGGTGGGTGTCACCGGACCGCGCGGAGCGGCCTCGGCGGTCCTTCCCGCCTGTTCGGACGGGAGGTCGATCGGGGGCGGGCGGAACGCCTCGACCCGAGGGCGAAGTCAGCCCATGAACACGAAGGGAATGGCCGAGACGGCCATCGCCCGGGCCTCGGCGAAGACCGACCGCCGCCGCTGCGGCAGCGCCGTCCGGGCCTGCGGGATCACGCGCTGCACCAGCGCCGCGATGAGGAAGAACGGATAGGTGCTGGCCAGGATGATCCGGAACTGGACCTCGTCCTGATGCAGGCGCGACACCGGATTGAGCGAACGTTGCATGGGATGGGTCTCCTCTCGGCGTTCCGCGGCGGGACGCGTCCGGGTCGGGACGCGCGGGGTCGGCATCGACCGCTTGGACGGCGCCGCGCCGTTCCAATCGGAAAGGGAATGGGCGCCGAGGCCGGGACGCGCGCTCATGCGGCGGCTCCCAGGCTGGCCTCGGCGCGGGCGCGCTCGACGTGATCGGCGATCACCCGGCCTCCGCCCTCGCCGCGCGCGACGCGCTCGGCGGCATCACGCAGGCGCTTGGCCGCCGAGATCCGCACCAGCACGGGATGGGCCTCGACGAGTTCGTCGAGACGGGCCCGGGCCGCCTCGTCCCAGGGCAGCTCCCGGTGGAGCCGCGCCGGGGTCGCCTCGACCCTGTCCATGTCGCGGGCCAGCGGCAGGATGTGGAAGAGCATGTCGAACAGGGCGTTGCAGACCTCCTGGACGAGGTAGGTCGCGCCGGCGAACCCCATGAAGGGCGTGCCGGTGTGGCGCCGGATGATCGCGCCGGGGAACGAGGCCGGCACGAACACCGCCCGGGCACCGGCCTCGGCCGCGTACATCCGCTCGTTGAAGGAGCCGAACAGCACCAGAGGCGGGGTCTTCGCGATGAGGTCGCGGATCTCGGCGTTGTCGGTCTTCGCACCCGCCTTGCGAGCCACGGCGAAGTGGCAGGGCAGCCCCATCTCGTCCTCGAGAAAGTGCCGGACGCCGCGCGCGTAGGTCTCGGAGGCCACGATCCCGAAGCTCGCCGTGCCGAAGAAATCCTGGGTCACCGAGCGCCACAGGTCCCAGACCGGCTTGATCGTGGTGTGCTTCTCGCGGGCGATGAACGGCTCGGGGTCCAGGCCGAGGGCCTCGCCGAGCGCGCGCAGGAACCGCGTGGTCGAATGGATGCCGATGGGCGCCTGGAAGTAGGGGCGCTCCAGGGCCTCGCAGAGCAGGCGGCCGAACTCGCGGTAGAGGCAGATGTTGGCATCCGCGTTCACCAGAGCGGGCACGTCGGCGAGGTGCGAGCCGAGGGGAAAGACGAGGTTCACCTCGGCGCCGATGCCCTCGACGAGGCGCCGGATCTCGGCGAGGTCCGAGGGCATGTTGAAGGTGCCGTAGGCCGGCCCGATCAGGTTCACCCGCGGTTTCACGCCCTCGCTGCGGGCGGGCCGGGCCGGGATGCCCTTCTTGGCGAAGCGCTTGGCGCCGTACTCGTTCCAGAGCCAGGCCATGGCCCGGTCGGCGGCCTGCCACTGATCCTCGTCGATGGTGCGCGGCAGGAAGCGCTGGAGGTTGGTGCCCTCCGGCGTGACGCCGCCGCCGATCATCTCGGCGATGGAGCCGGTGACGACCACGCTCGGCTGGGCGGGATCGAGAGTGGCGTGGGCCCGCTTCATCGCGGCCTCGGTGCCGTGGCGGCCGAGTTCCTCCTCGGCCAGGCCCGTCACCACGATGGGCAGTTCGTGCGGCGGCAGGGCGTCGGTGTAGTGCAGCACCGAGGTCACCGGCAGGTTCTCGCAGCCCACCGGGCCGTCGATGACGACCTGCAGACCCTTGATGGCGGTGAAAACGTAGACGGCGCCCCAGTAGCCGCCCGCCCGGTCGTGATCGAGGACGAGCATCAGGCCATCTCCCCGATCGGCGCGTGTTCGAACTGTCCCGGCGCGGGCTTGGCCCGCACGGCCGAGGCGACGTTCCGGCGGAGCTTGGGCACATCCTCCCAGATGCCGGCGGCATGACCCTCGCCGACCCCGTCGAAGAAGGCCCGCATGGCATCGAAGCGACCGCGGTTGCCGAGCGCCGCGTTGATGACCTTGGCCAGCGACCCGGCGCCGGCGACGCCCATCAGCGGGCGGGCCGAGATCAGGTTGGTGAAGTAGAGGGCCGGGATGCCGAGGGCCTTGGCCTTCTGCACCACCGGCGTGGTGCCGATGGCGAGGTCCGGCCGCGCGTCCCGCATGGCGCCGAGGTCGTCCTCCAGGGAGGCGCGGTAGCGCACCGTGACGCCGCGTGCCTCAAGCCAGGCCTGGTCGGCCTCCGAATAGGGCGTGCGCGGGCAGGCGGTGCCCACATAGGCCAGGTCCGCGCCGCTCTCGACGAGGAGGCGCCCGACCAGCAGTTCGGACCCCTCGTAGCCCGACAGGGTGATCCGGCCCTTGATGGGGTTGGCGGCGAGCGCGCCCCGGATCATCGGCAGGAGCCGGTTCTTGGCGGCCTCGACGGTGGCACGGGGCACCGCGCAGGCTTCGCCGATCCGGTCGAGCCAGTCGGCGGTGCCGTCATGGCCGACCGGGGCCGAACCCACGACGGGGCGGCCGGCGGCGGCGAATTCCCGGATGGAAGCGGTGTAGAACGGGTGGATCGCCGCGACCGCCGTGCAGTCGAGGGCCGCGTAGAGTTCGCGCCATTCCCGCGTCGGCACCACCGGTCCGGGGCTGAGTCCGAGGGGCTCCAGCAGGCCGCCGATGACGACCGGGTCGGCCGGAAACATCTCGCCGAGGAGGGCCACGGTCGGGCGCTCGGCCCGCCCCGTGCGGGGCGCCTGGACGGGACCCTGCTCGGCCTCCGTGCGGGCGAACTTCAGCATCGCCCCGGCGAGCACGTCTTTGGCCTCGGCATGGGTCGGCACCCCGAAGCCCGGCACGTCGATGCCGATGATGCGGACCCCGTTGATCGCCTTCGGCAGGAGGCGCAGGGGCACGCCCGAGGCGGTGGGAACGCAGAGGTTGATGACGACGACGGCGTCGTAGTCGGCGGGTTTGGCCACCTGGAACACCGCCTCGCGGATGTCCTCGAACAGCTTGCCGGTGACCAGGGTCTCGGAGTTGAAGGGCACGTAGCCCACGCTCCGCCTGGCGCCGTAGAAATGCGACGTGAAGGTCAGGCCGTAGACGCAGCAGGCCGAGCCCGAGAGGATCGTCGCCGTGCGGCGCATCCGCAGGCCGACCCGGAGCGAGCCGAAAGCGGGGCACATGCTCTGGGGCTGGTCGTGCGGGCCGGCGGGGTAGTCCGTCCGAAGCTGCTCGAGCGTCTCGGACATGCCGGCGGCCTCGGCCGCTGCCCGCATCGTCGCTTTGCCCGAGTGGCAGCCCAGGCCGTCCGCCTTCGCGGCGGCGAGGTTCACCACCTCGGCCGGGGCCGCGACGGGGGCCAGGGTCGAAGCCGGGCGCTCATGGCCGGCGCGAAGGGTCTGGCGGGCGCGGAGGTCGGCGATGTCGAGGGTGACGGCCATGATGCGTCAGACCTCGTCGTAGACGACTTCGAGGGACGGCTTCACGACCCGCGTCGTGCCGCACATGTCCGCGAAGGTGGCGGGCACCAGGGTGACGCCCCGGCCGACGGCCTCGCCCTTAAACAGGCCGAGGAGACCGTCCTGGCTGAGGGGCGTCGGATGGTTCGGCGCCGCCGCGTGGACGTTTTGGGCGAGATCGGAGAACAGGGAGCCCCAGGGGCTCTCGGGCCGTCCGATGATCTCGTAGTTCGCGCTCTTCCTGCGGATGTCGTCGTCGGCCGGGATCGAGGCCAGGACCGGGATGCCGACGGCGGCCGCGAAGGCCTGCGCCTCGCCGGTGCCGTCGTCCTTGTTGATGACGAGGCCTCCGACACCGACGTTGCCGCCGAGCTTGCGGAAGTATTCCACTGCCGAGCAGACGTTGTTGGCGACGTAGAGCGACTGGAGATCGTTCGAGCCGACGACGATGACCTTCTGGCACATGTCGCGGGCGATCGGCAGGCCGAAGCCGCCGCAGACCACGTCTCCGAGAAAGTCGAGCAGGACGTAGTCGAAGCCCCATTCGTGGAAGCCGAGCTTTTCCAGCAATTCGAAGCCGTGGATGATGCCGCGCCCGCCGCAGCCTCGCCCGACCTCGGGGCCGCCGAGCTCCATGGCGTAGACGCCGTCGCGCTTGAAGCAGACGTCGCCGATGGCGACCTGCTCGCCGGCGAGCTTCTTCTTGGTCGACGTCTCGATGATCGTCGGGCAGGCGCGTCCGCCGAACAGCAGCGAGGTCGTGTCGCTCTTCGGGTCGCAGCCGATCAGCAGGACCTTCTTGCCCTGCTGGGCCATCATGTAGCTGAGATTGGCGAGGGTGAACGACTTGCCGATGCCACCCTTGCCGTAGATCGCGATGATCTGCGTCTCCTTGGAGGCGGCCACCGGCACGGGATCCGGCTCGATGCCGGCCTCGGCGCGAAGGCTCTCGGAAGCCGTCAGGGCGCCGCCGTTCAGCTGCGTGGCCTTCAGCTGGATGTTCATGCGGCTCTCCAATCCAGGATCATCTTCAGGCATCCGGCGTCGCCGAAGGCCGTGCGATAGGCGTCCGGTGCGTCCGCGGCCGGGCGCCGATGGGTGACGAGGTCGTCGAGGCAGAGGCGCTCCTCGGCGATGAGCGCGAGGGTCGCGGCGAGATCCTCCGGCCGCCACTGGGCGGCGACGCGGATCCGGGCTTCCCGGAGAAAGGCCGGCGCGAAGGCGAAGCCGAGGCGGTCTTCGTAGAACCCGGCGAGAACGACCTCGCCACCGGGCGCGAGGCGCGCGATCCCCGTATCGAGGATCGTGGAATCGCCGCTGACATCGAGGATCGTGGCGTAGTCGCGCCGCGCATCGTCGTCCGGAGCGAGGACGGGATAGGGACCCTCGCTCGCGCGCCGCACCGGGTTGGTCTCCCAAACCTGCGGCGTCCCCCCGAGGGCCTGAGCGATCCGCGCGACGAGGCGGCCGAGGACACCGTGGCCGATGACGAGGAGCGGCTGGCGCAGGTCGATCCCCGCCAGGGCGTGCCGCGCGGTGGCGGCCAGGGCGATCAGGGTTCCGCGCTCGCCCCACGCGTCGTCGATGGGAACGAGGCGCTCGCCGGCGCTGACGAGGTGGGACGCGGCCCCGCCGAACAATCCGCGGACCGGACCGAAGCATCGCGCGCCGGGAACGAACACCGTCTGCCCGACCCGGACGCCGCTCGCGACCCCGGCCTCGACGACCTCGCCCACGGACTCGTAGCCGGGCACCAGCGGGTAGCCCATGCCGGGAAACGACGGCATCCGGCCCGACCAGAGGAGGCGCTCGGTTCCGGTGCTGATGCCGCTCCAGCGGATCGCCACGACCGCATCGGTCGCCGTGGGAGCATCGAGAGCCAGGCATTCCAGGCTGATCCGACCGGGATCGCGGAGGACGACGGCATCTGTCTGCATCGCGCCTGACCTCCCCCCATCCAACGACTCGGTTCGTTCAGTCCCGAACCCTTATGTCATCCTAGATAGACACTCTGGAACGTCAAGACAAACTTACACCGGACATGGCTTATCGCGTTGACACCAACAGGCGCGTCAGCAGGGGACGGCGCGTTGCGACCTCGACGGTGCGCCGGAAGCCTGCTTCGGAGAGAAGCGCCCTGAGTTCCCGCGCGGAGCGGCACCGCCCGCTGCCCATCGCGAGAAGGTAGAGGCCGAAATAGGCGTCCGTGATGGGCTCGCCGCCGGGCGTGCCACTCATGGGCTCGGCGAGGATGAGACGCCCGCCGGGGGGAAGCGCTTCGCGTACCGCCGCGAGCAGGATGCGGACGGTCGCGTCGTCGTGATCGTGCACCACCCGCACCAGGGTGATCGCGTCGGCACCGGGCGGGAGCGGGTCCGTCCGGAAGCTGCCGCCGAAGGCCTCGAAGCGGCCCGCGAGCCCGGCGCGCATCATGCGCTCCTCGGCGCGATCGGCCACCGCCGGCAGGTCGAAGAGCCTGAGCTGAAGGTCCGGCGCGACGCGGCCGGCCGCCGCCAGGAAGGCGCCCTCGCCGCCGCCGACATCCATGAGGCAGCGGTGGCGCCGCATCGGGTAGGCCTTGAGGATATCCTCCGCGATCAGCGCCTGGGAGGCCGACATCAGCCCGCTGTAGGACGCGACCGCGTCGCCCTGCAGATCGGGCCCGTCTCCGGACGCATAGGGCCAGTACCCGGCGAGACGGGTCGGTCCCGCCTCGCCCCGCAGGAGGGCCACGGGGTCGCGCAGGTCCTCGTAGAGCAGCGCGTGGTGCTCGATCATCCGGCCGATCGCGGGGTTCCCCACCAGGGCGGCGCCGAGATCGGCCAGGAGGCAGTGGCCGTCCGGCAGCCGGCGGATCAACCCGAGGGAGGCCGCGGCCTTGAGGAGACGCGTCCCGGCCTCGGGCGCGAGCCCCATCCGGTGGGCGAGCGCCGCTTCCGGCACCGGACCCTCCGACAGCATGCCGAAGAGATCGAGCCGAACGCAGGCGAACAGGGTCTGCGAATAGGTGAAGCCCGCGCAGAGATCGAACAGGGCGCGCGTCCGCGCCTGGGCGATCCGCCGCGTCAGGGGAAAGCCGGCCGCCCAGCGCTGGAATCGCGGATCGGCGACGAGGCGGGCCCGTAACGCGTACCAGCGCGCCCGAAGGCCACCGGCGCCGGCCCGGGCCGGTGGATCGAGGGTGGCGCCGCGCGCCACCTTACGCCAACTCCCGTGCCAGGCTCGCCGGCAGGAAGAGCCGCGTCTGCGCCTCGATCTCGGCGCGCAGCGTCTCGGCGCCCGGGCAATCGGGAATCACCTCAATCGCCTCGCGCACCAGGCGCTTCAGGCGCGTGAGCGCCCCGCTCATCCCGAGGAGCGCGGCGGCGTTCGGGCGACCGAGCGTCGAGTCGCGGCCAACGGGCTTGCCGACCTCTTCCTGACGGCAGGCGACGTCGCGCAGATCGTCGGCCACCTGGTAGGCCTCGCCCAGGCATTCGCCGAGGAGACGCCACGGGAGCGACGGTACGCCCGCCGCGGCGGCCCCCGTGACCGTCGCGGCGGCGAATAGGGCCCCGGTCTTGGCCTGTTGATACTCGGTCAACGCCACGGTCGGCTCAGACTCCCAGGCCTGACCGGCAGCGATCCCGGAGGGCGAACCGGCCGCCCGGGCCACGAGGCCGACCAGGGCGGCGAGCCGCTTCGGATTCCGGGCCGCGCCGCGCGCAAGCGTCTCGAAGGCGGACACGATGAGGGCGTCGCCCGTCAGCACCGCCAGGGGCTCGCCGAAGGCCGCATGGACGGACGGCTGGCCGCGCCGAAGGGGCGCGTCGTCGAAGCACGGCAGATCGTCGTGGACCAGGGAGGCACAGTGCAGAAGTTCGATGGCTGCCGCCGCTGCGTCCGAGGCTGCCGGATCGTCGTCACCGCAGGCGCGCGCCACCGACAGGCACAGGCGGGGGCGGATCCGGTGTCCGCCGGGGAAGACGGCGTAGCGGATCGACTCCGCGAGTCGTGGCGGCGCTCCGGGTGCTTCCAGGTGGGAAACGGCGGCGTCGAGGGCCTGCTCGATGCGACGGTTGGCGTCCATTGGCCGTAACTCCCATGCCGCTTGTTCTCTGACATCAAAAGTGTCATTATTAATTGACAGTTGTCAAGTCAGATTTACTTGACGGGAGGGAACCACGTGAGGATCGTCATCATCGGCGCGGGGATCGGAGGTCTGGTGGCGGCCCTGCGGCTCGCCCATGCGGGCCTCGACGTGACGGTGCTGGAGCGGGCGCAGCGGCCGGGCGGCAAGATGCGACGCGTGCCGGTGGGCGAGGCGGCGGTCGATGCCGGTCCGACCGTGTTCACGATGCGCTGGGTCTTCGAGGAGATCTTCGCCGAATGCGGTGCGGATCTCGCCGCCCATGTCGGGCTGGAGCCGGCCACGATCCTGGCCCGCCACGCCTGGGGACCGGGCGAACAGCTCGACCTCCACGCCGATCCGAACGCCTCCGAGACGGCCATCGCGGACTTCGCCGGGCCGCGCGAGCGCGACGGATACCGCCGGTTCCGCGCCCGGGCGGCCGAGGTCTACGCCACCCTGGAGGGGCCCTTCATTCGTGGCGAGCGCCCGAGCCCGATCGATCTGACCCGCCGGGCCGGCCTCTCGGGACTGGGCGACCTCTGGCGAATCCAGCCCTTCACGACCCTGTGGCGCGCGCTGGGCGACTACTTCGAAGACCCGCGCCTGCGCCAGCTCTTCGGCCGCTACGCGACCTATTGCGGCTCGTCGCCCTTCGCGGCCCCCGCGACCCTGATGCTGGTGGCCCATGTGGAGAGCGAGGGCGTCTGGCACGTGGCCGGCGGCCTCAGCCGCCTCGCCGCCGCGGTCGCCGATCTGGCGGCGGAGCGCGGCGCCGGATTCCGCTACGGGACGGCTGCGCGGGGCATCGCCGTGCAGGGCGGCCGCGTCGTCGGCGTCGATCTCGACGACGGCGAGCGGCTGACCGCGGATGCCGTCGTCTGCAATGCCGATGTGGCGGCCCTGGCCGACGGCCTGCTCGGACGCGACGCCGCCCGGGCGGCCGAGACCGTCCCGGCCTCCGAGCTGTCGCTCTCGGCGGTCACGCTCTGCGCGCAGGCCCGCGCCGAAGGCTTTCCGCTCTCGCGGCACACGGTGTTCTTCTCGGGCGACTCCGCCGCGGAGTTCGCGCGCATCCGTGCCGGGCATCTGCCGGACGATCCCACCGTCTACGTCTGCGCGCAGGATCGCACCGACGCGAACGTGCCGTCAGGACGGCCCGAGCGCCTGCTCTGCCTCGTCAATGCCCCGGCCCGGACCTTCAGCCCCTCGGAGATCGAGACATGCGTGACCACGATGCGGCAGCGCCTGAGCGCGAGCGGATTGACCCTCTCGGAGACGGCGGATTCGGCGACGACGGGTCCGGCGGAATTCGCGCGCCTGTTCCCGGGATCGGCGGGCGCCCTCTACGGACGGGCGTCCCACGGCTGGATGGCCTCGTTCAAGCGCCCGGGGGCCCGCACGCGGATTCCGGGCCTCTACCTCGCGGGGGGGAGCGTCCATCCGGGTCCGGGGGTGCCGATGGCGGCGCAGTCCGGGCGGATCGCGGCGGACAGCCTGCTGCGGGACCGGAGCGGCGCCCGCGCTTCGATACGCGGGTGGATCGCGACGGCTACGTCTGGTGGTACGTCGATGCCCTGAGCGAGGACGGCCGCCAGGGCCTGACCATCATCGCCTTCATCGGCAGCGTGTTTTCGCCCTATTACGCCTGGGACCCCGCCCGCGACCCCTTCGATCACTGCGCCGTCAACGTCGTGCTCTACGGGGAGCGGGCCAACCGCTTCTGCATGACCGAGCGGGGCCGTGCGAGCCTCCACCGGGATGCGGACCACATCCGAATCGGTCCGAGCGGCCTGTCCTGGGACGGCACAACCCTGACGATCCGCCTCGACGAGGTGACAGCGCCGATCCCCTCGCGGGTTCGGGGGACGGTACGCCTGCGCCCGGGCGGCTTCACGCCGGGCCCCCGCACCCTCGACGCGCGGGGCCAGCACCGCTGGTGGCCGATGGCGCCCTCTTCGCAGGTGGAGGTGGCGCTGGAGGAGCCCGAGATCGCCTGGCGCGGAACCGCCTACTTCGACACCAACCACGGCGACACGTCGCTGGAGGCCGCATTTCGCGATTGGACCTGGTGCCGTGCCGACCTGCGCGACGGGGCCGCGATCCTGTACGACGTGAACCGGACGGACGGCACCCGGCAGGAACTCACCCTGTGCTTTGCCGCCGACGGAACGCCCCGGGACATCGATCCGCCGCGGCGTGTCGCGCTGCCGCCGACGCGGTTCTGGCGCGTGCCGCGCGAGACGCGCAGCGACGATGCGCGTGCCGAGGTCGCGCGGACCTTCGAGGACACGCCGTTCTATGCGCGCTCGTGGTTACGCTCGACCCTGCGCGGCGAGGCGGTGCGCCCGGTTCACGAGAGCCTGTCGCTCGCGCGTTTCCGTCACCCGCTGGTCCGGCTGATGTTGCCGTTCCGGATGCCGCGCCGGACGCGCTGAAACGGATCAGGCCGGCGGGTCCTTCGCCCGCTCGGCCACCGCGCGCTGGGCCGCCGCCCGGTCGCGCCGGATGCCGCGCTTCAGGACGACGAGCTGCCAGGTCGCCAGCCCGAGGGCGAGCGCGAAGACGAGACCGATGTCGAAGGCGGCGAAGAGCGGGTCGGTCACGGGCCGGCCGGCAGCGCGGCCTCGCGCGCCCGCAGGGTCTCGACGAGGTCGAGGACCCGGGCCGCCTGGGCGGGGACGTTCCACCAGGCCGTCGGCACCGGCACGGGCTGGGCGGCCACGGCCTCCACCAGGAAGGCGGTCTCGGCCAGGGCCGGCTCGGCCAGGTCTCGCTCGATCAGGCCCGGCGCGGCGGCCAGGGGCAGGAGGGCGCGGGCCATCAGGGCGGCCTTGCGCCGGCCGGGAACGCGGGCGCGGGTGGCGACCGGGTCGAGGCCGCCACGCTCGAGGTCGCGGCCGATCTCGGCGTAGATCAGGCGGGCGGCGCGGATGGCGGGCCGGCAATCGAGGGGCACCCCGGGAATGCCCGCCTCGGCCCGGGCGTAGAGCGAGTCGGCGACGGCGAGCAGGCGACCGACGATCGCCCGCAGTTCCGGGCCGGCGACCGGATCGGCGAGGAAGGCGTCCGGGTCGAGGCCGGCCTCCCGCATCCAGGCGAGCGGCAGGTAGAGGCGCCCGGCCCGGGCATCCTCGCCGACGTCGCGGGCGATGTTGGTGAACTGCATGGCGACGCCGAGGTCGCAGGCCCGGGCGAGCACGGCGGCGTCGCGCACGCCCATCAGCACGGTCATCATCGCACCGACGCTGCCGGCGACCCGGGCCGCATAGGCGGTGAGGTCGGACAGGGTCTCGTAGCGCCGCCCCTGCGCGTCCCAGGCCAGCCCCTCGATGAGGGCGGCGGGCAGGGCCTGGGGCAGCGTGTGGCCGGCCACGAGGTCGG
Source organism: Methylobacterium sp. Leaf88 (assembly GCF_001422795.1). Classification (NCBI taxonomy): domain Bacteria; kingdom Pseudomonadati; phylum Pseudomonadota; class Alphaproteobacteria; order Hyphomicrobiales; family Methylobacteriaceae; genus Methylobacterium; species Methylobacterium sp. Leaf88. The sequence continues at coordinate 577,858 of NZ_LMMK01000012.1, forward strand.
CCATGGCCCGGTCGGCGGGGGAATCGGAAGGGGCTTCGTCGTAGATGCGAGCAAGGCGGGTGGCGAGGCGCGCCAGGGCCGCCGGACGGTCGCGGGCCGGGGCATGGTCCACCGCGTCGTCGGACAGGCGGCAGAAGGCGTAGAGCCCGTAGGCCGGCCGCCGGACCCGGGCCGGCAGCAGGGCGGAGGCGGCAAAGAAGCTGCGCGAGCCGTCCCGGATCGCGGCCCGGCAGGCGGCATGGTCTGCGGCATCCGCATGGGGTATCGCCCAGAGCGGCGGCCGCTCCGGTTCGCGCCGGACGGCGTCGAAGAACGGGCGGGCGGGCCGAACGATTTCAGGCGAAGAGACGCGCATTCGGCACCACCGTGTCGAGGACCTTGGCCGAGGACAGGACGCCGGGAAGCCCGGCACCCGGATGGGTGCCCGCGCCGACGAGGTAGAGATTGCGGAACGCCGACGAGGCGTTGTGCGGCCGGAACCAGGCCGACTGCGTCAGCACGGGTTCCAGGCCGAAGCCGGAGCCGCGAAAGCTCAGGAAGTCGCCGGCGAAATCCGCGGGGGTGGTCACGCGGGAGGTCACGATCGAACCCGCGAGGCCCGGCATCACCGAACGCTCCAGGCTGTCGGCGATGGCCTTGCGGTAGGGCTCCGCAAGCACCGACCAGTCCTGCCCGCCGGCAAGATTCGGCACCGGCGCCAGCACGTAGAACGCGTCGCAGCCCGGCGGCGCCAGGAGCGGATCGGTGGCGGTGGGGCGGTGTAGGTACAGGCTGAAATCCGGCGCCAGCACCTTCCGGACGAAGATGTCCTCGATCAGTTCGCGATAGCGCGGCCCCATCAGGATGGTGTGGTGGGCGAGGTCGGGGAACTGCCGATTCGTGCCGAAGTACCAGACGAAGAGGCCCATGGAGGACGACGAGGCCTTGAGCTTCGCCCGGTGCCAGGACCGGCCCTCCTCGCCGAGCAGCGACAGGTAGGTCTCGGCGGAATCGGCGTTCGACACGACGATGTCGGCGGCGATGCGGGTGCCGTCGGCGAGGGTGACGCCGGTGGCCGCCCCGGCCGCGACGTCGATGCGGGCCACGTCGGCCCGGCAGCGCAGGGTGCCGCCCTGTCCCTCGATTAGCCCGACGAGTCCGTCGACCAGGCGGCCGGTGCCGCCCATGGCGAAATGCACCCCCCAGCGGCGCTCCAAATGGGCGATCAGGCAGTAGATGGCGCTGGCCCGGAAGGGCGAGCCGCCGATCAGCAGGGGATGGAAGCTGAAGATCGTGCGCAGGCGCTCGTCGCGGATGTGGCGCGCCACGAGGTCGTAGACCGAGCGGTGACCGCCCAGCCGCAGCAGCGACGGCGTGATCCGCAGCATGTCGCGGACCGAGGAGAAGGCGACGTGCCCGAGCTCCTCGAACCCGATCCGGCAGATCGCGGCGCTGCGCTCCATGAAGCGCTCGTAGCCGGGAACGTCCTCGGGCGAGAACCGCGCCACCTCCGCCCGCATCGCCTCCGGGTCGCCGCTGTAGTCGAAGGTGGCGCCGTCCGGGAAGCGGATACGGTAGAAGGGCAGCATCGGCGCCAGGGTGACGTCGTCGGCCATGCGCCGCCCGCACAGGGTCCAGAGTTCCTCGAACAGGAACGGCGCCGTGACGATGGTCGGCCCGGCATCGAAGGTGAAGCCGTCCTGGCGGTGGACGCGGGCCCGCCCGCCGGGCTGGTCCAGGCGCTCCAACACCGTCACCCGGTAGCCGCGCGCGCCAAGACGCACCGCCGCCGCCAGTCCCCCGAATCCGCTGCCGATCACCACCGCGTGCGGGCGGGGAGACCGGGTCGTCGCGAGGCTCGGCGAGTCGGCGAGTGTCAACATAGGCTGACACTATTCGCGGGAGGGCGTCCGGCGCAAGCGCGATTCTGCGCCGGCCTCGCCGGCACGCCGCCCCGACCCGTCCGGCAACTCACCGGAGCCGGCGAAGGGTCAGCGCCGCGCCTCGGTCATCATCCGGACGGCGAGGCCGGCCAGGACCGTTCCCATGATCCAGCGCTGGACCATGGCGAACGAGGGCCGGCGCCTCAGGAACAGGGCGATCGACCCGGCCGAGACCGCGATCGCGGCGTTGACCGCGACGCTGAGGACGATCTGGATCGCCCCGAGGCTGAGGGCCTGGGCGAAGACGCTGCCCCGGGCCGGGTCGATGAACTGCGGCAGCAGCGACAGGTACATCACCGCGATCTTCGGGTTGAGCAGGTTCGTCAGGAAGCCCATCAGGAACAGCTTCCGGGGACCGTCCTGCGGCAGGGCCTTCACTTCGAAGGGGGAGCGTCCCCCGGGCCGCACGGCCTGCCAGGCGAGCCAGAGCAGGTAGAGGCCGCCGACGATGCGGATCGCGTCGTAGGCAAACGGCACCGCCAGGACCAGGGCGGTGAGACCGAAGGCGGCGCACAGCATGTAGACCACGAACCCGAGGGCGACGCCGCCGAGCGAAATCAGGCCCGCCCGCGGGCCCTGACAGATCGAGCGCGAGATCAGGTAGACCATGTTCGGCCCGGGCGTCAGCGCCATGCCGAGGGCGACCGCCGCGAACGCGAGGAGGCTCGTGGTTCCGGACATCGTCGGGTCCCCTTCCGTGAGAAGCCTGGGGGCGGGCGAGCCCGGACGGCTGGAGCGGCCGGCGCACGATCCGCGCCGGTCCCCCGTCATCGGACATCGGGCGCGCGATGGCTACGGGACACAGCCGACCAACCCCAGCCATTTCCCTCGGACCGGGCGGAGACGATTTCGGCGCGGACCCGTCTTGCGGACCATCGGCGCGCGAAGCCACCTCGATCTCGGCGCTCGTCCGAACCGGGGCTCCGTCATGCCCGCATGTTCGAGGAACTCGTCGTCGCGGTCACGCTGCTCGTGGCGGCCACGCTAGCGCGGCTTCGCGAGCTGCCAGGTCAGGTGGGTCCGCACGGTGGGCCAGTCCGGCGCGACGATGCTGTAGACGCAGGTGTCCCGCAGGGAGCCGTCCGCGAGGCGCTGGTGGTGGCGCAGGATGCCGTCGAGGCGCGCCCCGAGGCGCTCGATGGCGCGCCGGCTCGCCTGGTTCAGGACATGGGTGCGGAACTCGACGGCGAGGCAGCCGAGGGCCTCGAAGGCGTGGCCCAGAAGCAGGCGCTTCGCCTCGGTGTTGAGATGGGTGCGCTGGACCCGCGCGGCGTACCAGGTCGAGCCGATCTCCACCCGCGGCCCGGCGGCGTCGATGTTCATGTAGGTGGTCATCCCGACGGGGCGCCCGCCGGGCCCGTCGAGGACGGTGAAGGGCAGCATCGTGCCGAGGTCCCGCAAGCCGAGCCGGCGCTCGATCTCGGCCGCCATCGTCTCCGGGGCGGGGATCGCCGTGTACCAGAGGCGCCAGAGCTCGCCGTCCTGCACCGCCTCGGCCAGGGCCGGGGCGTGGTAGTGCGCCAGCGGCACGAGTTCGACGTGCCGGCCGGTGAGGGTGACGGGCGTCAGGGCCATGGGCAGAAACCTCCCCGACTGGGGCCGGGCCGGCACCGTCGTCGGACATCCAAGATCGGACCATCCCCAGTCGGGCGTCCTCGCGCCCGTCGGTGCGGCCGGGCTGCGTCCGCGTCAAGTCCCGGCGGACGGTTGGACGGCGACCTGCTCCCGGTAGGCCGCGACGATCTCGTCGGCCACGCGCGCCGGCGCCTCCTCGTGGGCGAGGTGCCCGAGGTTGCGGATGAGGCGGACCCGGGCGTCGGGCAGCCGGTCCTTCAGGGCGAAGGCGGTCTCGGGGGCGATCGCCCTGTCGTCGCCGCCGACGAGCAGCAGCGTCGGCACCGCGAGCCGGCCGATCTCCCGGTCGAGAGCGGCGAGGTTCCAGTTCGCCATCATGCCGAGGGCGCCGGCCACGTGGCCCGGGCAGCGGAAGAGGCGCCGGTAGAGTTCGAGGCCGCGGGTGTCGAGGCGCGAGCCGGTGCCGCGGATCAGGCGCTCCACCGCCGGTCGGTCGGCGGTCCAGGCAAAGATCCTCGGGGTGACGGGGTTCAGGAACAGCATCCGGGCGAGCCCCGGGAACAACACCGAGGCGAGGCCGGGAAACGGCGTCAGGGCGCCGTTCAGGGCCACCAGCAGCCGGGGCGCGAGCCCGTCGAGGCAGAGCCGCACCAGGATCGCCGCGCCGGCGGAATGCCCGACCACGAGGTCCGGCGACAGGTCGAGGGTCCGCAGGAGGTCGCGAATCGCTCCGGCCATGCCGGGCAGGGACAGGCGCCCGGCGGGCAGCGGATCCGTGAAGCCGTGGCCCGGCAGGTCCGGGGCCACGACCCGGAAGTGTTCGGCGAGCAGCGGCGCGAGGCCGGCCCAGGAATGGGTGGCCGCGCCGGTGCCGTGCAGGAGCAGAACGACGGGGGCCTCCGGCGCCCCGAACTCCTGCACGTGCCAGGTCAGGTCGCCGGCGCGGACGAACCGGCTCGCGGCGCGGTTGGGCCAATCCGCGCCGTCGCGCTCCCACTGGGGCCGGTCGCTCGGCGCAGGCATCGCAGATCCTTCAGCGGGCCGAGCGGATCGCGGTGCTCATGGCCGCGGCATCGGCATAGGGAAGCGGGACATAGCGCGCGCCCATCGCTTCGGCGAGGCGCCGCGCGGTCTCCTGCGGTCGCGCCGCGGTGTCGATGAGGATCGTCCGGATGGCGTCGGCCCGCAGGAGGCCGGCGGCGTTCAGGGCTTCGGCGCCGGCCGCGACCCGGCCGGGCGCCCCGGAGCGGGCGACGTTGGCGCGCCCGTCGGTGAGCACCACCACCACGGGGGTGCCGCCGCCGCGCCGGACGGCGCGGGCGAGGGTGCCGGCGGCGTCGAGGCCGGAGGCGAGCGGCGTGCCCCCGCCCCCCGGCAGGGCCGAGAGGCCGCGCCGGGCCCGCGCCAGGGCGCGGGTCGGGGCCAGCACGATCTCGGCCCCGGCGCCCCGGAACGCGACGAGGGCGACCTTGTCGCGCCTGACATAGGCCTCGGCCAGGAGCAGCTCGACGGCGCCCTTCGCCTCGGCCAGGCGCTCCAGGGCGGCCGAACCGGAGGCATCCACGGCGAAGATGGTGGTGGTCTCGCTGCGCTGGCGGAACCGCGTGATGCGAAAATCGTCGCTGCGCACCTGGATCAGGCGCGGGGCTCCCTCCGCACCGGAGCGCAGGCGCTGCCAGGGCGCGGCGGCCCGCAGGGTCGGCAGGAGGGCGAGGCGGCCCGTGCGCGGCGAGCCGGGCCGGGTGCCGGCCGGACGTCCGCTGCGCGGGGCCTGCATCACCGCGCCGACGCGGCCGGCCTTCGGGGAGGACGGCGCCGCGCCGGCCGCGCCCAGGCGGGCGAGGAGATCCGGTGGAATTGCCGCGCGGGCGGCCTCGACGAGGCTCTCGGCGCCCGGTTCGAGACCTTGATCGGACGACTCGGTCCCGTCCGATGCGGGCGACTCGGGCCGCTCCGCCGGCGCCGCCTCCGCGTCCTCCGGGCTCGACGGCAGGCGCGTCGCGCGCGGGGCGAGGACGAGGCAGGCGGCCTCGCGAACGTCTCGCGCGCGAAGCGCCTTGTGCCCCGCCAGCAGGCGGGCGATCCGCAGGGCCAGCAGGGGCGCCCGAAGGGAGGCGATGCCGAGCGCGGCCGCGACCGCGCAGAGATCCGCGACCGCGGCGTCGGGTTCGAGGTCCGGGTCGTCCGGTTCCGGCTCGCCTTCGGTGGCCGCCCCTTGCGTGTCGCCCCAGGCGAGACCGGTCAGGTCGAGGCGGAAGGCCAGGCGATCGGCCAGGGCCTCGGGAACCGCGGCGTCGTCGCCCTCCCCCTCGTCGAGGAGGATGAGGCCGATCCGCGTGCGGGTCCGCGCCGCCAGTCCGTCGCGCTCGGCGCGCACCTCGCCGGCATCCAGCGCGGCGGCGAGGCGAGCGGCGGTGCCGGAGGACAGGCGCTCCGCCATGGGCACCACCACGAGCCCGCCATCGGCCTCGGCCAGAAGGCCGGACTGGGCGACGGGCCGCCCCGCCGCCAGGGTCGCGGCGAGGTCGAGTCCCCCGAGGAGGCGGTCGTCGGCGATGCCCGCCGGCATCCGGCGGACGGGCCGGGCGGGTGCGAGTTCGCCTGCGAGACGGTCGAGCCAGAGGTCCCGCACCGGGCCGGCCCCGGCCCGGACGAGGACGCCGCCGCAGGCATGTGGATCGCGGGCGACGAGGTGCGCCACGCGCAGGGCGACGGCCCAGGCGGGGCTCATTGGCCCAGGATGTCCTCCACGGCGCGGGCGACCCGCGCGGTGGAACCCGATTCGTCGAGGGGGTTGCGGCGCAGGCGGTGGCGCAGGGCCGAGGGGGCGATCCGGGCCAGGTGGTCGAGGCCCACGGTCTCGGCGCCCTCGTAGGCGGCGAGCGCCCGGGCGGTGCGCATCAGCGTGAGTTCGCCGCGCAGGCCGTCGGTGCCCAGCGCCAGGCAGAGGCGGGCGGCGGCCTCCAGGGTGGCATCGGGCACGGCAAGGGCGGGAAGCCGGGCGCGGGCGGCGGTGAGCGCCTTGCGGATGGCGCGGTCGGCCTTGGCGTAGCCGGCGCAAAAGGCCACCGGATCGCGCTCGTAGGCGTCGCGGCGGCGGACCACGTCGATGCGGGTCGGCAGGTCGGTGGGCGTCGTCACCTCGACGGCGAGGCCGAAGCGGTCGAGGAGCTGGGGCCGCAGCTCCCCCTCCTCCGGGTTGCCGCTACCGACGAGGACGAACCGCGCGGGGTGGCGGATGCTCAGGCCCTCGCGCTCCACGGTGTTCACCCCGGAGGCGGCGACGTCGAGGAGGAGGTCGACGAGGTGGTCCTCCAGCAGGTTGACCTCGTCGATGTACAGGAAGCCGCGATTGGCCCGGGCCAGCAGGCCCGGCTCGAAGGCCTTCTCGCCGCGGGTCAGGGCGCGCTCCAGGTCGAGGGCGCCGACCACCCGGTCCTCGGTGGCACCCAGCGGCAGGTCCACCACCGGGATAGGAACAGATTCGGCGCGCAGCTCCACCTGCTCGCGGCAGCGGTAGCAGTGCTCGGCCGGCCGGCCGGGATCGCAGGCATAGGGACAGCCCGCCACCGCCGCCATCGGCGGCAGCAGCGCGGCGAGGCCGCGGATCGCCGTCGACTTGCCGGTGCCGCGGTCGCCGAACACCAGCACGCCGCCCACCGACGGGTCGACGGCCGCGATGAGCAGTGCCCGGCGCATCTCGTCCTGGCCGACGATGGCCGAGAACGGGAAGGTCGGCGTGGCCGAGGCCGTTTGGGCCCGCGGCGCCTTGACCGGCCCCGCGGCCCGGAGGATCGGCGGCGTCTCGCTCGGAGGCGTCGCGGAGACCGGTTTGAGGGACATCGCTCGGATCGATCCATTCACGATCATGGGCTTGATCTTCCTTGCGCGAGACCGTGTGCGGGGTCCCCTGCCCCCATACGGGGTGCAGGGTTCGCGGGCGTCCTACTCGGCCGCCGCGCGCTGGACGCCCATCCGGCCCCAGATCGTGCTCAGCGCGCCGACGAGGTGGTCGATGTCGCAGTCGGAATGCAGGGGCGAGGGCGTGATCCGGAGGCGCTCGGTGCCGCGGGGCACGGTGGGGTAGTTGATCGGCTGGACGTAGATGCCGAACTCGTCGAGCAGGGTGTCGCTGATCGCCTTGCACAGCACGGGATCGCAGACCATCACCGGCACGATGTGGCTGTCGTTCGGCAGATAGGGGATGCCGGCGGCGTCGAGGCGGGCGCGCACCGCGGCGACCCGCTCCTGGTGCCGGGCCCGCTCGGCTCCGCTCGCCTTGAGGTGGCGGATGCTCGCCGCGGCCCCCGCCGCCACGGCGGGCGGCAGCGAGGTGGTGAAGATGAAGCCGGAGGCGAAGCTGCGCACGAAGTCGCAGAGCTTGGCCGAGCCGGTGATGTAGCCGCCATGGACCGCGAAGGCCTTGCCGAGCGTGCCCTCGATCACGTCGAGGCGGTGGGCGAGGCCGTCGCGCTCCGAGATGCCGCCGCCGCGCGCCCCGTAGAGGCCGACGGCGTGCACCTCGTCGAGGTAGGTGAGCGCGCCGTGCGCCTCGGCCACGTCACAGATCTCCGAGATCGGGGCGATGTCGCCGTCCATCGAGTAGACCGACTCGAAGGCCACGATCTTCGGGCTGCCCGGATCGACGAGGCGCAGCTTGCGGTCGAGATCCTCGGGGTCGTTATGGCGGAAGATGTGGCGCTCGGCGCGGCTCGCCTTGATCCCCTCGATCATTGAGGCGTGGTTGCCGGCATCCGAGAAGATCGCGCAGCCGGGGAGCTGGCTCCCGAGGGTGCCCAAAGCCGCCCAGTTCGAGACGTAGCCGGAGGTGAAGAGCAGCGCGGCCTCCTTGGCGTGGAGGTCGGCGAGCTCGCGCTCGAGGAGCACGTGGTAATGGTTGGTGCCCGAGATGTTGCGGGTGCCCCCGGCACCGGCGCCGCAGCGATCCAGGGCCTCGTGCATGGCGTCGAGCACGGCCGGGTTCTGGCCCATGCCGAGATAGTCGTTGGAGCACCAGACGGTGACGGGCCGCGTGCCGGCCGGCGTGTGGTGGGTGGCGTGCGGGAAGCGGCCCGCCTGCCGTTCGAGGTCGGTGAAGACGCGGTAGCGACCCTCGCGATGCAGGCCGGCCAAAGCAGAGCCGAAGATCTCTTCGTAGTTCATGCCCGTCCCCTTCCCTCGTTGCACGGCGGGTTTCGGCCCGCTCGCCCATCCTGCCGCCGCGGCGGCGTCGATCGAGCCGGTCCGCGCGCGCGGACCGGGAACCTGTTTCAGCGTCCCTCGGCCTCGGCGAGGCGGGGCTCGCCGACGCGAGGGCTTTCCCCGCGCGCGGCCGGGACGGGCGAGGACACCGGGCCGCCCCGGTCCGGTTTCGGCAGGCTCCACTGCCACAGAGCGGCCGAGGGCAGCGGCAGCATGAGGAAGCCGTGTTCCAGGGTGGCCAGCGCCATCAGGGTCGCCAGGATGCTGAGGCCGGCGACTTCGTGGGCGGTGATGCCCTCGGCCAGGGCCGCCAGCACCAGGGCGGCGGTGGCGAGGCCGGCCGCCGTCACCGAGACCGGGAACAGCGGGTTCATGGCGCGCACCCGCAGGTAGCTGCCGAGATAGGCGAGGTGCTCGGGCAGGAATTCGGCGTTGAGGTTGCGCACCCCGAGGAAGAGGTTCAGCCGGGCGGAGAGATTCATCCCCCACAGGACGAGGTAGGTCCACAGGGCGAAGAGGTTCGGCTGGCGCCAGGTCAGGACCAGGATCGCGAGGCCGCCGGCGACGATGGCCGCCTCGTGCCACAGGCTGGTGGCCGCCGCCGCGCGAAAGCGCCGGAAGCCCCGTGCGTCGGGCGGGCAGCCCTCCGCCCGGGGGCCGGAGACGTAACCCATGTAGTAGCTCATCTCCTGCCAGCCCCAGACCACCAGGGCCGCCGTGAAGGCGACGTATGCGCCGCCCGCGCTGGCATCGCCGGCCGAGGCGCCGATGGCCCACAGCGCCAGGGCGAGCACGCCCGTGCCCGCCGCCATGCTGACCCCGTGCGTCGCGCGCGGGCGGTGGTCGAGGAGCAGGATCAGGCCGGTGGAGAACCACCAGACCAGCACCGCATAGAGGGCGGGAAGCGCGTAGGCGGCCATCCTACCAGACCGGCTCGAGGCGGATCTCCGCCGGCATCGGGTTGTCGCGGGTCGGCAGGGCGTAGAGCCGGGCGAAGTTCACCGCCGAGGCGGCGACCCAGGCGCCCTGCTTGAGCTTGCCGAGGAAGCCGCCTTGCGCCTTGGCATCGGCGATCCCCACCGAGCAGGCGAGCAGCCGGTCGAGGGCCTGCTTGAAGCGCGGGTTGTCGAGGTCCAGCGTCAGTGGGAACGTCTGCTTCGAGATCTCCGAGGTGATCCGGAAGACCTGGAAGTCGTAATCGGTCGGATCGACCCCGAGGGCCTCATGGAAGGCCGGCCGGCAATGGTCGCGGACATACATGGTCGCGAAGACCGCCAGGAGGAAGAACTTGATCCAGTAGCGGTTCACGCCGGAGGTCAGCTTCGGGTTGGCCCGCATCAGAAGGGCGAAGGCCTCGCCGTGGCGGAACTCGTCGTTGCACCACTTCTCGAACCACTTGAAGATCGGGTGGAAGCGGCGCTCGGGCCTGCGCTCCAGCTCGCGGAAGATGGTGATGTAGCGGGCGTAACCGATCTTCTCGGAGAGATAGGTGGCGTAGAAGATGAACTTCGGCCGGAAGAAGGTGTACTTCTTCGACTTGGTCAGGAAGCCCAGGTCCACGCCGATGCCGAAATCCTTCAGCACGTCGTTGATGAACCCGGCGTGCCGCGCCTCGTCGCGGCTCATGAAGCCGAACAGCTCGCGGATGTCGGGGTTCTTGGCGCGCTTGCGCATCTCGGCATAGAGCACGCATCCCGAGAACTCGGCGGTGATCGACGAGACCAGGAAGTCCATGAACTCCTTGCGCAGGGCCGGGTCGAGCCCGGACATGTCGCAGTCGAACTCCGAATTGCGGGTGAAGTGGCGCTTGTTCGGATCGGCGCGCAGCTCGGCGATGAGCTTGTTCCACTCGGCCCGGACGGGCTCGACGTCGGTGCGGTCGAGTTCCTCGAAGTTGGTCGTGTAGAAGCGCGGCGACAGGAACGTCGTCTCCTGCGCGGCCTTGGTGGCCTCGTTGAGGGGCAGTTTGGGCGCGGGAGCCTTGGGAACGGACTGCTGAATGGCTGCGGTCACAGGCGCCTCCTCTCGGAAAAGCTGACTTCGTAGAGTTCGGTGAGCTCGAGGTGGCCCGCGAGCTTGGTCCAGAGCCGCTCCAGGCGTCCGGCGCGGGTCACGGTGGCGGTCCGGCGCACCACGAGGCGTTCGCCGTAGGGCACCGAGGTGGGCGCGTCGTGCACCTGCACGGCGTCGCCGGGCTCGATCTCGAAGCTGGCGTCGAGGACCACGTGGGCGTGCAGGCTCTCGGGCGTCTGTTCGATCTCGACGGTGCAGGGGACGTCGACGGTGCGGCGTCCGTTCAGCCAGGCCATCATCGTGCGGCTCCGTCGTTCGGCATCAGGCGGGCGAAGGCGGCGAAGTTCGAGGGACCGAAGGCGCCGAAATCGACGCTGCGGCCGGTGAGCGCGTCGTCGAGCCGGAGGGAGCCGTCGTCGAAGCGCGTCAGGCGGAAGGGGACGTCGCGCGGCAGGCCGGCCCGGAGCCGCCCCTGCGCGAAGCCCCGCAGGGTGGCGCGAATGAAGTTGTCCGCACCCGGCCGGACGGTGGCGACGAGGTCGCCGTGCTCGGCGTCCCGCAGGGTGATCGAGCCGTCCGCCGCGTCGTCGACCCGGAGGGCGAGGCTCTGGACGGGGCGCGCCGGCTCCATCCGGGTCAGGCCGATGCTCTCGACCCGGCCGACGGTCACGGCCACCACGACGAAGCCGAGGAGGAGGCCGACGCCGGCCACGAGTCCCCGGGAGGTGCGGCCGGCGGTACGTGCGAGGGGATGCGGGTTGGATCGGGTCATCGGATCAGCTCGCAGTGGCGAGGCGCGGGCCGGGCGCCACGCGCGGCCGCAGGATGACCGGGCCGGCCGTCTCCTCCGGCGCCGCGCGATGGGCCGCCAGCGCGCGGGCCAGGATCGCGGCCACCTCGCCGCCCTGCGCCACCGTGCGCAGCATCGGCTCGGGCCGGTTCACGTGCCAGGGCCGGGCATGGGGCCAGAGGTGGAGGTAGGCGACGCGGTTGCCCGGGCGAAGGCGCAGGGGAAGATCGGCGCTGCCGTCGCCATAGAGGTGGCAGCCGGCCCCCTCCACCAGGGCGAAGGGCAGGTTCAGGGTCATCGGCAGGGCGATGCCGATCCGCATGACCACCCGGCGGTTGGTGATGGTGTAGGTGGTGGTGCGGGCCGAGAGCCAGCCGAGGAGGCCCAGGAGCAGGACCGCACCGGTGCCGATCCCCAGGGTGGGCAGGGCGAGCGACGTAGCCTCCCGAACCTGTCCGGCGAGGGCCGCCGGGAGCGCCGCCCACAGGGCCAGCCCGACGAACCAGAGGCCGACGAGGCGCAGATGCAGCGCCCGGAAGGCGATGCCGAAGCCGCAGGGGCGTCCCTGCCAGAGGATGTGCTCGCCGGCGGGCAGCGGCGCCGGCAGGCCGGGCGGCGCGTCGAAGGCGTTGGCGGGCAGGTGCGGCACGGGCCGCCTGATGGACCGGTTCACAGGATGGCCTCCTGCCGGGTGGGGGTCGCGTAGAGGGTGCCGCCGCCGTAGAACGCCATGATCCGCTCCTCTTCGTTGAGGGTGACCGAATCCGGATCCTTGGTGGTGGGGACGTCGGCGAACTGGTGCGCCAGCAGGGCTTCGCAGGTCACGCGCTGGGAGAACCGGCCGGTCCGGCAGAAGGTGGCGGGCATCAGCACCCGCCGGCCGCCGGCGCCGAGCTCGACCTCGTAGTAGCGCACCATGGATTCCCCGCGATCGACCCAGAGATCGCTCACGGTGCCGGCCACCTGCCGGTCGGCGCCGAACACCGACATGCCGATGGGGTTCGGGCCGAGTTCATGGACCACGAAGTGCTCCGCGACCCGCAGGGGCACGATGCGCTTCTCGCGATCCCAGGTCTCGTCGTGGCTGTCCTCGCGGTCGGCGTAGGAGCCGGGACCGATGGCGTCGTGCAGCCCATCCGTATCGGGCTCCAGCGGTGCGCCCGGCCAGACCTCGTGCTTGTGGCCGCGATAGGTCCAGGGGGTGCGCTCGCCGGTCTGGGGCGCGTGCTTCACGTGGCCGTTGGAGAGGAAGAAAGCCTTCGGCGACGGGATCAGGAACGGGTCCGGGGGCATCGCCCGGCCGCGGGCGGCCTCGGATTCGAGCGGGTAGCCCTCGCGGCGATCCTCGCGGCGCAGGTAGAAGACGAGGCCGGCGAAGAAGATCCAGAACGCGTAGAGGACCAGCTGCGCGACGTCGACGTAGCCCGTGATTTCACCTCTCGGCATGGCCGGTCTCCTTCAGGCTGAGCGAGGCAGGGATCGAGGAAGAGGCGTGCGGCTCTCGGGCCGGACGAGCGGGCCGATGGCCAGCAGCGTCGCGAACAGCAGCGCGATCTCCAGATGGTAGACGATGAGGTACCCGGTGGAGGGCAGGTTCAGCGCCTCGCCGAGCCGGCCGGTCTCGGCCAGATGCGCGCCGAGATCGCGCAGGATGCCGCTCGCCGCGATGGCGAGGCCGGCCGCGCTGGCCTGGACCGCGCCCCAGGCGCCGAGGGCGAGGCCCGTATCCTCCGGGCCGGCCTTGGCCATGGAGGCCGTCAGTGTCCCGTGAGCGAAGAGGCCGCCGCCGAGGCCGATCAGGGCGACGCCCACGGCGAAGAGCCGGGCGGAATCCAGGGGCGCGGCGAAGACCACCGCGGAGAAGGCCGCGATGCCCACGACCGCCCCGGAGGCCGCGACCCGGAAGGCGTCGCCGCCCCGGTCGAGCCAGCGCGCCGCGATCAGGAGCCCGAGGCCGCCGCCGGCGGCCAGCAGCGCGGTCAGGGCCGTGGTGGCGGCCACCGGCAGGTGCAGGATCTGGCCACCATAGGGCTCGAGCAGGATGTCCTGCATCGAGAAGGCGGCGGTGCCGAGCCCGGTGGCGACGAGGCGGCGGCGCGCCCGGCCCTTGCCGGCATAGAGGGCCCAGGAGTCCGAGAAGGTCGGCCGGGGCAGGTCGCGCGCCGTGCGGGTGGGCGACCGGGGCTCCTGCTTCCAGAGGGCGATGCCGTTGAGCACGACGGTGAGGAGCGCGGCCCCCTGGATCACCTTGATGAGGCGCAGGGCCGAGAAATCCGCCAGCAGCAGCCCGAAGGCGATGGCGCTCACCACCATGCCGGCCAGCAGCATGACGCAGAGCAGCGCCACCACCCGCGGTCGCGCATGGGCCGGGGCGAGGTCGGTGGCGAGCGCCAAGCCCACGGTCTGAGTGGTGTGCAGGCCGGCGCCGACCATGACGAAGGCGAGCGCGGCGGCCACGTGGCCGGGCCAGGCCGGGCCGGTGGTGTCGCCCGACAGGATCAGCAGGGCGAAGGGCATGATGGCCAGCCCGCCGAACTGCAGCAGCGTGCCGAACCAGATGTAGGGCACCCGGCGCCAGCCCAGGACCGAGCGGTGGGTGTCCGAGCGGAACCCGACGAGCGCCCGGAACGGCGCGAAGATCAGCGGCAGGGACAGCATCACGGCGACGATCCAGGCCGGCACCGCGAGTTCGACGATCATCACCCGGTTGAGGGTTCCGATGAGCAGCACCGCGGCCATGCCGACCGTGACCTGGAACAGGGCGAGCCGCAGCAGGCGCCCCATGGGCAGCTCCGCCGTCGCCGCGTCGGCGAAGGGCAGGAAGCCGGGACCGACGCGTTGCAGGGCGCGGGCCATGGAGGCGCCAAGGCGGGTCATGGCAGCCGCCGGAGTTCGAAGGCCTGGGACAGGTAGAACCCGCTGTTCACCCGGTGCGCGCGTGCGACCCGGACACCGGCCAGGGCCGGCTCCGCCGCCAGGCGACGGCGCAGGTCCGCCGCGCCGACGGGCACGATGGCGGGCGCCCGGTCGCCGCGCGGGAAGGCGCGGCCGGCCATGTGCATCAGCGTGAGAAGGGGCGTGCGCGGCGCGACGGTGAAGAGGATGCCGGCCTCGGTCCGGGCCGCCAGGGCCGCGAGCGCCTGCACGATGTCGGGCGTGGCGTAGTGGATCAGGGAATCCATCGCCACGACGTGGTCGAATCGGCCCAGCGCGGGGTCGAGCATGTCGCCGACCCGGAAGTCGATCCGCCCCGGGGCCGACAGGGTGGTGCGCTCCCGGGCGAGGCCGATCAGCGTCGGCGACACGTCGATGGCGACGACCTCGGCGCCGCGACGCGCCGCCTCCAGGCTCAGGGCCCCGGTGCCGCAGCCGGCATCGAGGAGGCGCCGGCCCGTGAGGTCTTCGGGCAGCCAGGACAGGAGGTTGGCCCGCATGGCGTCGCGGCCGGCCCGCACCGTGGCGCGGATCTTCGAGACCGGCGCGTCCGAGGTCAGCCGGGCCCAGGCTTCGACCGCGGTGCGGTCGAAGTATGTGGTGAGCTGGGAGCGGCGGGCGGCGTAGCTGTGCGAGGTCATGGTTCGGCGCCCGCTCAATCGAAGCCGAGGAATTCGAACAGGTCACGGTCCTTCATGGGGATCGCGTTGAGCGGCTTGCCGCCGGCCCAAAGATGCGCCGCGAGACGCATGTACTCGGTGGTGACGGCTTCGAGTTCCGGCGTCGGATCCATCTCGAACAGGGTCGACTTCTTGAGGCGCGAGCGCCGGACCACGTCGAGGTCGGGGAAGTGCGCGATGCGCTCGAGGCCCACGGCGGCATTGAAGCGGTCGATCTCGTCGGTCTTGGCCGAGCGGTTGGCGATGACCCCGCCGAGGCGCACCGGATAGTTCTTCGCCTTGGCGTGGATCGCGGCCACGATCCGGTTCATGGCGAAGATCGAGTCGAAGTCGTTGGCGGTGACGATGAGGGCCTGGTCGGCGTGCTGGAGCGGCGAGGCGAAGCCGCCGCAGACCACGTCGCCGAGCACGTCGAAGATCACCACGTCGGTGTCCTCGAGGAGGTGGTGCTCCTTGAGGAGCTTCACCGTCTGGCCGACGACGTAGCCGCCGCAGCCGGTGCCCGCCGGCGGGCCGCCGGCCTCGACGCACATGACGCCGTTGTAGCCCTCGGCCACGAAATCCTCGATGCGCAGCTCCTCGGAGTGGAACTGCACGGCCTCCAGGGCATCGATCACGGTCGGGGCCAGGCGCTTCGTCAGCGTGAAGGTCGAATCGTGCTTGGGGTCGCAGCCGATCTGCAGCACGCGCTTGCCGAGCTTGGAGAACGCCACCGACAGGTTCGACGAAGTGGTCGACTTGCCGATGCCGCCCTTGCCGTAGACCGCGAACACCTTTGCGGTGCCGATCTTGAGGTTCGGGTCGAGCTCGACCTGGACGCTGCCCTCGGGCTGGCGCGCGGTGACGGGATTGCGGATGGCGATGTTCATGCGGCGACCCCTGCGGTGATGCCTTCGACGCGGTCCTCGAGTTCCTCCTCGGCGCGGTCGAGCGCGTCGCGCGTCTCCGCGTCGGGGGTCCAGAAGCCGCGCTGGTGCGCCTCGATCAGCCGGTGAGCCACCTTGGCCGAAGCGGTCGGGTTGAGGGCCGCCATGCGCGCGCGCATGGCGGGGTCGAGGACGTAGGTCTCGGTGATGCGCTGGTAGACCCAGGGGGCGACGCCGTTGGTGGTGGCCGACCAGCCCAGGGTGTTGGTGAGGTGCGCCTCGATCTGGCGCACGCCCTCGTAGCCGTGGCCGAGCATGCCCTCGGTCCATTTCGGGTTGAGCATCCGGGTGCGGGTCTCCAGGGAGACCTGCTCCGTCAGGGTCCGGACCACGCCTTCGCCGCGGGTCTGGTCGCTGATGAAGATCGGCACCGCCGCGCCGCGGGCTTCGGCGACGGCGCGGCCCATGCCGCCGAGACCGTCGAAGTAGTGGTCCACCGAGGTGACGCCGACCTCGACCGAATCGAGGTTCTGGTAGGCGAGATCGACGGTGGCGAGCACGGCCCCCATCAGGGCGCGCTGGGCGGTGGGCACGCCGGTGCGGCCGTAGGCGAAGGATTTGCGCCGCGCGAAGGTCTCGGAGATCTCGTCGGCCTCTTCCCAACGGCCGGATTCGACGAGCTGGTTGACGTTGGCGCCGTAGGTGCCTTCCGCGTTGGAGAACACCCGCAGGGCCGCGGTCTCGAGGTCGATCCCGTGCTCGGCCTGGAGCGTCAGGGCGTGCTTGCGCACGAAGTTCCGGTCGGACGGCTCGTCGGCGGTGGCGGCGAGATAGGAGGCTTCGGCCAGGAGCTTTGTCTGGAGCGGCAGCAGATCGCGGAAGATGCCCGACAGGGTCACGACCACGTCGATGCGCGGGCGACCCAGGGTTTCGAGGGGGATCAGAATGGCGCCGCAGAGGCGGCCGTAGCCGTCGAAGCGCGGGGCCGCGCCGATCAGCGCCAGGGCCTGGGCGATGGGACCGCCCTCGCTCTTCAGGTTGTCGGTGCCCCAGAGCACGAGGGCGATGCTCTCGGGCAGCGCCGCGCCCTCGTCGCGGTAGCGGGCCAGGAGACGCGCGGCCTGCCGGGCGCCGTCCGCGAGGGCGAAGGCCGAGGGCAGGCGGTAGGGGTCGAAGCCGTGCAGGTTGCGGCCCGTGGGTAGGATGTCCGGGTTGCGCAGGAGGTCCCCGCCGGCGACGGGGGCGATGAAGCGGCCGTCGAGGGCGGCGAGGAGGCCCCGGATCTCGTGATCCCGTGACAACAGGAGATCGGTCTCGCGCAAGGACGCGAAGGCGGCGCGGTTCGCATCGGAGGGGCCGAGACCGCCCTGCGCCAGGGCGGCGTCGATGGCCGCGCCGGCCACCAGGGCCTGGAGGCCGGCACGGGTGGGCACGAGGCCGTGGCTGGCCTCCGCCAGGGCGAGGAGGATGTCGGTCCGCTCCTCCGGCGGCGTCGCCTGCCCGACCACGTGGAGGCCGTGCGGGATCAGGGTGTGCTCCAGTTCATGGAGTGCCGTGCCGAGGCCGTGGACGTGGCCGGCGAGATCGGCGGTCCAGGCGGGCTCGGCGGCGACGAGGTCGAGGCCGGCGCCCTGGGCCTGGATCAGCTCGGCGAGATCGCGGCGCTCTCCCACCGCCTCCGGCTCCAGGCCGCGCCAGCGTTCGATCGAGGCCTTGAGGTCGATCAGGCCGCGATAGAGTCCGGCCTGGGCCAGGCTCGGGGTCAGGTAGCTCACCAGGGTCGCGGCCGAGCGGCGCTTGGCCAGCAGGCCCTCGGACGGGTTGTTGGCGGCGTAGAGATAGATGTGGGGCAGCGCGCCGATCAGCCGCTCGGGCCAGCAGGCGCCGGACAGGCCGGTCTGCTTGCCGGGCATGAATTCCAACGCCCCGTGGGTGCCGAAATGCAGGACCGCGTCGGCGCGGAAATCCTCGCGCAGGTAGCGGTAGAAGGCCGAGAAGGCGTGGGTCGGGGCGAAGCCGCGCTCGAACAGCAGCCGCATCGGGTCGCCCTCGTAGCCGAAGCCCGGCTGGACGCCGACGAAGACGTTGCCGAACTGCGCGCCGAGGACGAAGATCTGCGAGCCATTGCTGTTCTGGCGGCCGGGGGCCGGCCCCCACTGCGCCTCGATCTCGGCGAGGTGGCGCTCGCGGCGGACATGGTCGTCGGCCGGGATGCGGTGGTGGACGTTGGCGGGCGTGCCGAACCGGGTGGCGTTGCCGTCGAGCACCGCCCCGCGCAGGGCTTCTACGCTCTCGGGCAGATCGACCGCGTAACCCTCGGCCTTCAGGGCCGCGAGGGTGTTGTGGAGGGAGTGGTAGACCGACAGGAAGGCGGCGGTGCCGATGCTGCCGGCGTTGGGCGGGAAGCCGAACAGCACCACGGCGACCCGGCGCTCGGCCCGCGCCTTGCGGCGCAGGACCACGAGGCGCTCGATGCGGGCGGCGAGCATGTCGGCGCGCTCGGGATGCACGACCATGTCGCGGGCGCTGGCGCCGAGGGAGCGGCTGGAGCGTCCGCCGAACACCATCGGACTGGTCGCGCCGTCGAGCTCGGGGATCGCCACCATCATGGTGGCCTCCACCGGCGACAGGCCCCGGTCGGAGGCCTCCCACTGCTCCAGGGTCTGGAACTCGAGGGCGTGGGCCGCGAGGTAGGGCACGTCGAGGTCGGCGAGGAGCGCCTGTGCCCCGGCGGCGTCGTTGTAGGCCGGGCCGCCCACCAGGGAGAAGCCGGTGAGCGAGACCAGCGCGTCGATGGTCGGGCGCCCGTCGCGCCGGAAGAACGCATCGATGGCCGGGCGGTTGTCGAGGCCGCTGGCGAAGGCTGGCACGACGCTGAGCCCCCGCGCCTCCAGGGCGGCGATGACGCCGTCGTAATGCGCCGTGTTTCCGGCCAGCACGTAGGAGCGCATCACGAGGAGGCCGACGCGGCCCTTCAGGGCGCCGGCGGGTGCGGGCACCTTCGCCCCATCCTCGCCGATCCGGCCGGCCATGCGCGGATGATACAGCCCGGTCTCGGGGTAGCTGAGCGGCGCCGGCGCGGCGGCGATTCGGCGCCAGCCCTCGCGCGGGCCGGCGGCGTAGCGGCCGACCAGGAAGCGCACGAGGTTGGCGATGTTCTCGTCCGAGCCCGAGAGCCAGTATTGCAGGGTGAGGAAATAGGCCCGGACGTCCTGGGCGGAGCCCGGAATGAACCGCAGGATCTTGGGCAGCTTGCGGATCATCGCCATCTGGCGGGCGCCGTTGCCCTGGGCGCCGGGCTTGCCGCGCAGCTTCTTCAGGAAATCGAGGGCGCCGCGCTTGGTGCTGTCCATGTCGAAGCGGTTGAGGCGGGTGGTCTTCACCACCTCGCTCGCCGACAGGCAGCCGATCATGGCGTCGCAATGCGGGCGCCGGGCCAGCAGGGACGGCAGGATCGCCCGGACGTGCTCGTCCATGAACAGCATGGTGGAGAGGACGATGTCGGCGCGGGCGATGTCGGCCTTGCAGGCCTCCAGGGCGGTGGCGTCGGTGTCCCAGGCGGCGGCCGCGTGGAAGTCCAGGGTGAGGCCCGGCAGGTCGCGGGCGAGCCGTTGGCGGGCGCGCTCCAGCGCGCTCGCCACGTGGTTGTCCATCGTCACGAGGACGACCCGGAGCGCCGGGCGCTCAGCGTCCGAAATGCGCTTTGGCATCGTACAATGTCTCGACGGTGATGAGCGGCAGGGCACGTTCCCGTGCGAAGCGCTCGGTGTTCGCGCGGGCCTTGCCCCGCACGAAGAACGGGATCTTCTTCAGTTCCTTCTCGGCATCGGTCGCCCAGGTCAGGAGAATCGGTTCTGCGGCCACCGAAGGTGCCGGGGCGACCGGCTGCGGCGCAGCGACACCGTGCCGGGGCAGGTGCGAGGGCGCGGCGGCACCGTGGAACTCGGCATCCTCGCGGAACATGCCGAGCAGGTGTTCCTCCAGGCCCATCATCAGCGGGTGGACCCATGTGTCGAACAGGACGTTGGCGCCTTCGAATCCCATCTGCGGCGAGTGGCGCGCGGGGAAATCCTGGACGTGGATCGGCGCCGAGATCACCGCGCAGGGCAACCCGAGGCGCTTGGCGATGTGCCGCTCCATCTGGGTGCCGAGCACGAGCTCCGGTCCCGCGGCCTGGATCGCGGCCTCGACGTCGAGGTAATCGTCGGTGATCGTGGCCTCGATGCCATAGAGCGCCGCCTCGGCCCGGACCTCGCGGGCCAATTCGCGGGTGTAGGTGCCCAGGCCCACCACCTTGAAGCCGAGTTCCGTGGCGGCGACGCGGGCGGCGGACAGCGCGTGGGTGGCGTCGCCGAAGATGAAGACCCGCTTGTCGGTGAGGTAGGTCGAATCGACCGAGCGCGAATACCAGGGCAGGCGCGAGGGGGCACCGGCGAGGACGGGGGCGGGATCGACGCCCGCGGCGGCGGCCACCGCCTCGACGAAGCGGATGGTGGCCTGGACGCCGATCGGGACGATCTCGACCATCGGCTGGCCGAAGGTCTTCTGAAGGTGAAGGCCGGCGGCACGGGCGATCTCGGGATAGAGCACGACGTTGAAATCCGCCGCCCCGAGGCGCCCGAGATCGGCGGGCGTCGCACCGAGCGGCGCCACCACGTTCACGTCGATGCCGAGGGCGGCGAGGATCTTGGTGACCTCGACGAGGTCGTCGCGATGGCGGAAGCCCAGTGCCGTGGGGCCGAGGATGTTGCAGAGGGGGCGGCGCCCGTCGCGCGCGCTCGGCGTGCCGCCGGCCAGCGCCCGGACGAGGCGGTAGAGGGTCTCCGAGGCGCCCCAGTTCTCCTTCTTCTGGTAGGCCGGAAGCTCCAGGGGGATGACCGGGATCGGCAGGTCGAGGGCGCGGGCGAGGCCGCCCGGGTCGTCCTGGATCAGCTCGGCGGTGCAGGAGGCCCCGACGATCATCGCCTGCGGCTGAAAGCGCGCGTAGGCCTCTCCCACGGCGTTCTGGAAGATCGCGGCGGTGTCGGCGCCGAGATCGCGGGCCTGGAAGGTCGTGTAGGTCACCGGCGGGCGGGCGTCGCGCCGCTCGATCATGGTGAAGAGCAGGTCGGCATAGGTGTCGCCCTGCGGCGCGTGCAGCACGTAGTGCAGGCCCTGCATGGCGGTGGCGATCCGCATGGCGCCGATATGCGGCGGTCCCTCGTAGGTCCAGAGCGTGAGCTGCATCGCCTCAGACCTCCAGCCGGGCGCGGCGCTTCAGCGGGCGCGCAAACAGTTCGGCGAGGTCTCCGGCCTGGTCGTAGCCCTGGATCGGGGTGAACAGCAGCTCGATCGACCACTTGGTCGCCAGCCCTTCCGCCTCCAGCGGGTTGGCGAGGCCGAGGCCGCAGACCGTGAGGTCGGGCTTTTCCGACCGGCAGCGATCCATCTGCGCGTCGAGGCTCTGACCCTCCACCACCTTCGTGCCGGCCGGCAGCAGCGCCAGTTCCGGCGCATGGTGCTGGCGATGGAGGTAGGGCGTGCCGACCTCGATCAGCGCCGCCCCCATCTCGCGCGACAGGAAGCGGGCGAGCGGCAGTTCGAGCTGCGAATCGGGAAAGAAGAACACCCGCTTTCCGGCGAGGCGCTCCCGGTAGAGGTCGAGGGCGACGGCGGCGCGGGCTCGACCCGGGGCGGTGACGCGGGCGAATCGCTCGGCCGGGACGTCGAAGGCCTCCGCGGCGGCAGCGAGCCAGCCTGTCGTGCCCTCCGCCCCGAGGGGGAACGGCGCCGGGAGCCGCTTCGCACCCCGGGCCTCGAGGGCGCGGGCGGTCTCGGCCAGGAAGGGCTGGGCGAGGAGGAAGCGGGTGTTGGGCCCGACCGCCGGCAGCGTCCCGGCGCGGCGCGCGGGCAGGAAGGCCACGTCGGCGAGGCCGAGATCCGTGAAGAGGCGGGCGAACTGGTCCTCGACCACGTCGGCCAGGGCGCCGACCACCAGGAGCGCGGGCGCCCCGGTCTCCGCGGCGCGGGGCATCTCGGGGACGAGGGCGGCGAGGCAGGCATCCTCCCCTTGCGTGAAGGTGGTCTCGATGCCGCTGCCCGAGTAGCTCAGCACCCGCACGTCGGGGTGGAAGCTGCGGGACAGGCGCTGGGCCGCCCGCGACAGGTCGAGCTTGATCACCTCCGAGGGGCACGAGCCCACGAGGAACAGCAGGCGGATGTCGGGGCGGCGCTCGATCAGGCGGGCGACCACCCGGTCGAGCTCCTCGTTGGCGTCGACGAGGCCGGCGAGGTCGCGCTCGTCGAGGATCGCGGTGGCGAAGCGCGGCTCGGCGAAGATCATCACCCCGGCGGCGGACTGGATGAGGTGGGCGCAGGTGCGCGAGCCGACCACGAGGAAGAAGGCGTCCTGGATCTTGCGGTGCAGCCAGACGATGCCGGTCAATCCACAGAACACCGCGCGCTGGCCGCGCTCCTGGCGGATGTCGCAGCCCGTCTCCAGGGCGGGAAGCGGCGCGTGGGCGTTCATCGCGCCGCCTCCGCGACGAGGCGGGACGGCCGCGTGTGGAGCCGGGCGGCGCGCAGCTTCAGCACGAATTGCGCAGCGTTGACGGCGTAGGAGGCGTAGGCGGCCAGGGCGAGGCCCATCAGGCCGGCGGTGTCGAGGGCGCCGGCGGCCAGCGCTACGAGGTAGGCGGTGTGCAGGGCCAGCACGAGCATGCTGACCATGTCCTCCCAGTAGAAGGCTGGGGCGAAGAGGTAGCGGCCGAAGACGGCCTTCTCCCAGATCGAGCCCGTGACCATGATCGCGTAGAGCACCAGGGTCTTCACCACCACGGACGCGTTGGCGGCGGTCGCGCCTTCACCTGTCCACAGGGTGCGCAGGACGAGGCCCAGACTCACGGCGAACACGAGGAATTGAAGGGGGGCCAGAACCCCCTGGACCAGGGTCCAGCGGGTGGCGTCGCGACGGGCGCGCTGATCGGCGTCGTAGAGAGGTCGTCTGGGCCTGTCCGCACTCCGGATCATGCTGTCCGCCCCCCTGTGGAGACCCCTTGCGACCAGGTCGCCGGGCCTCGTTGAAGGGGAGGTTAGGAAGGCGGTCCCGATGTGTCAAGCCAGCTTTACGTCAAAACGAAATGACAGATTGAATGCAAGATAGTTACAGGGTGCGTATTGATAAAGTCAGTTTCGGGCGTATCGTGCGACTTCATTGCAGAGGCCGGCCAAGCTGGCCCTCCCCGGCGCCGGGGTACTGAGGCGCGTGCTCAGACGTCCCGGAATTCGACGCGCAAGATCGAACCGACAGTAAAGCCGTCAGCCACATTGGGAGGGACCAATGGATGATGTGAGTCAGTTCGGTGATCGCTTGCGCTACGAACCATCCAGCCGGGATGTCGCGGACCTGTGCGAATCCCGCATCAGCGCCCAACTCGCAGTCTTCGGACAGGCGATCCGGCTGCAACGGGATCTGGCGCGCGTCGTCGAATCCGAGATCATTCCACGCCTGATGCTGGCGCACCGGATCGAGCCGGCCCCGGAGCCGACGGACGTGCTGCCGAGCGAGGAGCAGATCGCGGCCTTCACGGCCCTCATGCTCGACCCGGCCGGCGACGATGTGGAGGGCCGGCTCGCCGAACTCCTGGCGACCGGCCTTGGGACCGACAGCCTCCTCCTCGACCTCCTCGCGCCGACGGCCCGCCACCTCGGCACCCTGTGGGAGGAGGACCTCTGCGACTTCGTCGAGGTGACCCGTGCCATGGGGCGGCTGCAGCGAATCATGCGCGAGATCACGAGCCGCTTTCGCAGCGAGCCCGTGGCCCCCGCCGTGAACCGGAAGATCCTGCTGCTGCCCTGTCCGGGAGATTCCCACAGGTTTGGCCTCACCCTGGTGGAGCAGTTCTTTCGGGAAGCCGGCTGGTCGGTGACCTCGACGATCACGCAGCCGGAGACGGACAGCCTCCGCTGCATCCAGGAGGAGTGGTTCGACGTCGTGGGACTGTCCCTCGCCTCCGAGACCCTGCTTCCGACGATGACCGAGACCGTGGCGGCCTTGCGCCGGAATTCTCGGAACGAAGCGCTGCGGGTCCTCGTTGGGGGCCCGGCCTTCGCCGCCAATCCGGACAGCTTCCGGCGCGTCGGGGCCGACGCGAGCGCCGGCGACGCCCGCACGGCCCTGTCCGTTGCCGAATGCTTGCTTGATCTGCCGGTCAGACCCTGCTGAAAGACAGTTTCGATCGACACAGCCTCCCTCCCTGATCCGACCTGCCCGACCACATCCCGACGTGGTGATCCGTGACCAGCCTGGCGCTTCCTGCCGCGAGCCATGCGCTCGCGGCGCTTCAAAAGTCACTCGGCCCTCTCGACGCGCAGGCGGCGGGATTGCTGGTGGCTGCCGCGACGGACCTGTCCCTGGTCATCGACGGTGACGGCGTCGTCCGGGAAGCGACGTTCGGCAGCGCCGATCTCGCGGACGAGGGCTGCGAAGCCTGGCTGGGTCGGCCGTGGGTCGACACGGTCACGGTGGAGAGTCGCCCGAAGATCGCCGCGCTCCTCAAGGATGCCGCGCCCGGCGCCGTCACGCGCTGGCGCCAGGTGAACCACGTCTCGCCCACCGGCACCGACCTGCCCGTGCGCTACGCCGCCATGCGGTTGGCCAAGGACGGCCAGATCCTCGTCCTCGGGCGGAACCTGCGTGCCATGGCCTCGCTGCAGCGGACCCTGGCCGAGACGCAGCAGGCGCTGGAGCGCGACTACCTGCGCATGCGCGGCGCCGAGACCCGGTACCGCCTGCTGTTCCAGCTCGGCTCCGAGCCCGTCCTCGTGGTCGATGCAGCGACCCGCCGGGTGACCGAGGTGAATCCCGCCGCCTCCCGGCTGATCGGGCGGGCCGAGAAGCGCATCGTCGGCCAGGATGCGGTCGACCTGTTCGACGGCTCCTGTGTCCGCGACCTCGAATCGCTTTTCGCCGGCCTGCGGATGACCGGGCAGGCGGCCGACCTGGAGGCGAGGCTCGGGCATGGACGCGGCGCCGTGCGCGTCGCCGCCTCGCTGTTCCGCCAGGAGAACGCTACCAGCATCCTGCTGCGGCTGGCCTCCCCCGAACCCCTGGAGACGAGCGCGGCCCGTACGGGCGCCGGCGCGCTCGACGTCCTGCGCAATCTGCCCGAAGGCTTCGTGGTCACCGACCCCGCCCGCCGGGTGCTCACCGCAAATCCCGCCTTCCTGGACCTTGTGCAGCTCGCCTCGGAGGAGCAGGTTCGCGGTCAGCCCCTCGACAGCTGGATCGGGCGGGAGGAATCGGAGGCCGCCGCCCTGTTCGCGACGCTGTCGCAGCATGGCTCCGTCCGCCACTTCCCCACGCAGGTCCGCGGGGCTTACGGCAGCGTCGAGGATGTCGAAATCGCCGCCGTCTCGGTCCCCGGCGGCAGCCAGCCCTGCATCGGCTTCACCCTCCGTGCAACGCCCCGGCGCGCCGCGGCCGTGGCCGGCGGGCGCGAGCTGCCCCGCTCCGTCGAGCAGATGACGGAGCTCGTCGGGCGCGTCTCGATGAAGAACCTCGTGCGCGAATCGACCGATCTGATCGAGCGCCTGTGCATCGAGGCCGCTCTGCGCATCACCCGCGACAACCGGGCCTCGGCCGCCGAGATGCTGGGTCTGAGCCGCCAGGGCCTCTACGCCAAGATGCACCGCTACGGCATCGGCGATCTCGAAGGCCGCGACGCCCCCGACGAAGCCTGACCTGCGGCGGAGAACCGGTCGTCACGAACGTCTGACCGGGCGACCGGATGCGGCGTCGCCGGGGCCCGACCTCACGACAATATTGTAAATCAAACTTGACACTCAGGTATGTAAAACTCTAGCGTCGTCGGTATGGCAACGCCTGCACCCAGCGCCCTCATCGAGCTTCTGAAGCCGATCACATGGTTCGCGCCGATGTGGGCCTTCACCTGTGGAGTGGTCTCCTCCGGCGCTTCGCCCACCGGGCAATGGCCGGTGATCGCCGCGGGGGTGATCCTGGCCGGCCCCCTCGTCTGCGCCACTTCGCAGGCGGTGAACGACTGGTACGATCGCCACGTCGACGCCATCAACGAGCCGCAGCGGCCGATCCCGTCGGGTCGGATGCCCGGGCGCTGGGGTCTCTACGTCGCCGCGGGCTGGACCGTCCTGTCCCTCGTCGTGGCCACCGCCCTCGGTCCCTGGATTCTCGGCGCCGCCCTGTTCGGCCTCGTGCTGGCCTGGATCTACAGCGCCCCGCCCCTGCGCCTGAAGCGCAACGGCTGGTGGGGCAATTCGGCGGTGGCGATCTGCTACGAAGGGTTGCCCTGGTTCACCGGAGCGGCGGTGATGGCCGCGTCGGTGCCGGACCACCGGGTCCTGCTGGTCGCCCTGCTCTACTCGGTCGGTGCCCACGGCATCATGACCCTCAACGACTTCAAGTCGGTGGAGGGCGACGGCCGGACCGGCATCCGCTCCCTGCCCGTGCAGCTCGGAACGCTCGGGGCCGCCCGTCTCGCCTGCCTCGTCATGGCCGTCCCCCAGGTGGCCGTCATCCTCGGCCTGTTCGCCTGGGACCGGCCCTGGCACGGAACGGTCATCGGCCTCCTGCTGCTCGGTCAGTTCATCCTGATGCGCCGCCTCCTGGCCGCACCCCGCGAGCGGGCCGCCTGGTACAACGGCACCGGCACCACCCTCTACGTGCTCGGCATGCTGGTGGCGGCCTTCGCCCTCCGGCCCCTGGTCCAGGGAGGTCCATGATGCCGAACCCGACCTTCGGCTGGCTCGCCATCGTCCGGCTCGGCCTCGTGCAGACGGCCCTCGGCGCCGTCGTGGTCCTGATGACCTCGACCATCAACCGCGTGATGGTGGTGGAACTCGCCCTGCCGGCCATCGTGCCGGGCGGCCTCATCGCCCTGCACTACGCCGTCCAGGTCCTGCGCCCGCGCTGGGGCTACGGCTCGGATCGCACCGGCCGGCGCACGCCCTGGATCGTGGGCGGCATGGCGGCTCTGGCCCTCGGCGGGTTCGGCGCGGCTGTCGCCACCGCCCTTGCCGAGACGCACCAGGCCGCGGGCCTCGCCCTGGCGGTGGTGTCCTTCCTCACGGTCGGGATGGGCGCGGGGGCCGCCGGGACCTCGCTCCTCGTGCTCCTCGCCACCGGCGTCGACGCCCGCCGGCGCGGAGCCGCCGCCACCGTCGTCTGGGTCATGATGATCGCGGGCTTCGCCATCACGGCGCCGCTGGCCGGGCACTTCCTCGATCCCTTCTCGGGCGACCGCTTGATCGCCGTGTCCGGCACGGTCTCGCTCCTCGCCTTCGCGATGGCGGTCCTGGCGCTGCGCGGCGTCGAGCCGGCAAAAGGGTCGTCCGGCGGCACCGAGGCGGCGGAGAAGCGTCCGTTCCGCGAGGTGCTGGCGCGGGTCTGGGCCGAGCCGGAATCCCGGCGCTTCACGATCTTCATCTTCATGGCGATGCTGGCCTACAGCGCGCAGGAACTCATCCTCGAACCCTTCGCCGGCCTCGTCTTCGCGATGACGCCCGGGGTGACCACCAAGCTCGCGGGCCTGCAGCACGGCGGCGTGCTCGCCGGCATGCTGACCGTGGCGGGCCTCACCATGGGCCTCGGCGGTCCGGTGCTCGGGTCCCTGAAGGTCTGGACCACGCTGGGCTGCCTCGGCTCGGCCCTCGCCCTCCTGGGCATCGCGGCGGGTGGCCTGGCGGGCGCCGACTTCCCCTTGCGGGTGCCGGTCTTCGCCCTCGGCCTGTTCAACGGCATCTTCGCCGTAGCGGCCATCGGCTCGATGATGGCGCTGGCCGGGGCCGGCGGCGAGGCCGAGCGCGGCACGCGGATGGGCGTCTGGGGCGCGGCCCAGGGCGTGGCCTTCGGAGCCGGCGGATTCCTCGGCACCGTCGCGGTGGACCTGGCCCGCCTCGTCACGCCGCGCGTGGTCGACGCCTATGCCAGCGTGTTCGCCGCCGAGGCGCTGCTCTTCGTTCTCGCCGCCGCCCTGGCCCTGCGCATCGCCCATGCTCCCATGACCCAAGCCCCAGCAACCCAGGTGCCGCGGGGCCGGCGTCTTCAATCGTCGTTCGAGACATCGCTATCCACGAGGTGAGATCATGGCGGCCGACCGGGACACCGACCTCGAAACCTACGATGTGGTGGTTGTGGGCGGTGGCCCGGCGGGGGCCACCGCGGCGACCGACCTCGCGCGCAGCGGGCGGCGCGTGCTGCTCCTCGACAAGCCCGGACGGATCAAGCCCTGTGGCGGCGCCATCCCGCCGCGCCTGATCCGCGATTTCGCCATCCCCGACCATCTCCTTGTCGCGCGAATCCGCTCGGCCCGGATGGTCTCGCCCCGGGACAAGCGCGTGGACATGCCGATCGGCGACGGCTTCGTCGGCATGGTCGACCGGGCCGACTTCGATCCCTGGCTGCGGGAGCGGGCCGCCGCCGCGGGCGCGGTGCTCCGGCCCGCCACCTTCCGGCACATCGAGCGCGACGCGGAGGGGGTCGCCGTGCACTACCTCCAGGACGGCTTTCCCCGCGCCGCCCGGACGCGCCTCGTCATCGGGGCCGACGGGGCGAGTTCGGCGGTGGGCCGCGCCGAGGTCCCCGGCCACGCCGCCATGCGGCAGGTCTTCGCCTATCACGAGATCGTGCGCCTGCCCGAGGGGGATGCGCACGACGTCGAGGCCACGCGCTGCGACGTCTATTATCAGGGCAAGCTTTCGCCGGACTTCTACGCCTGGGTGTTCCCGCACGGCGACACGGTGAGCATCGGCACCGGGAGTGCCCGCAAGGGCTTCTCCCTGCGGGGCGCCATCCGGGCCCTGCGCGCCTCCACCGGCCTCGAGGCGGGCGAGACCGTCCGCCGCGAGGGCGCCCCCCTGCCCCTGAAGCCCCTGCGCCGCTGGGACAACGGCCGCGACGTCCTCCTCACCGGGGATGCCGCCGGCATCGTCGCGCCGGCCTCCGGCGAGGGCATCTACTACGCCATGCTCGGCGGACGCCTCGCCGCCGAGGCGGGCCAAGCCTTCCTCGCCACGGGGCAGGCCCGGGCCCTCGCGGGCGCGCGCCGCAACTTCATGCGGCTGCACGGACGCGTCTTCCTGATCCTGCGGATCATGCAGGCGGTCTGGTATCGCAACGACGGCCTGCGCGAGCGCTTCGTGTCGATCTGCCGGGATCGCGACGTGCAGCAGCTGACCTGGGATTCCTACATGAACAAGGAGCTGGTCCGGGCCAAGCCCGCGGCCCATGCGCGAATCTTCTTCAAGGATCTCGCGCACCTGTTCCGCTGGGTCTCGCCGTGAATCCCGCCATGGCTCTCGACGGGGCGAGCGGCTGGGCGCCGGCCGGAATCGCCGCCATCACGGCGATCCTGGTGGCGCTGGCGGGTGGCCTCCTGACCACGACCGGGCCCTGGTACCAGGCCCTCAGGCGCCCCGCGTGGAAGCCGCCGGACTGGGCCTTCGGCCCGGTCTGGACCACGATCTTCACGCTGACGGCGATCTCGGCGGTGCTCGCCTGGAACGCCGATGCGAGCCCGGCGGCCCGGGCGGCCCTGGTGGCCGCCTACGCCGTCAACGCCGTGCTGAACATCGCCTGGAGCGGCCTGTTCTTCCGCCTGCGCCGGCCGGACTGGGCCTTCGTCGAGGTGCTGTTCCTGTGGCTGTCGATCGCGGTGCTGATCATCGTCACAGGGCGCGTGCACGGGATGGCTGCCCTTCTCCTGCTGCCCTACCTCCTCTGGGTCGGGATCGCCGCCTGCCTGAACCGGGCGATCGTCCGCCTCAACGGTCCGTTTCGGAGCGCGTGAGCGATGGAGGCCTTTCTCGCCAGCGGTCACCTCGTGGACGCCATCCTGCTCCTCGTGGCCATCGAGGCGTTGGGACTGATCCTGTGGAGCCGTCGGGCGCAGGGCGTCTGGCCGCTCGCGCTCCTGTGCAATCTGACCGCCGGCGCAGCCCTGATGCTGGCGCTGCGCGGCGCCCTGACCGGTGCCGGCTGGCCCGTGATCGCCGGATGCCTCGCCGGGGCCGGGCTGGCGCACCTCACCGAGATGGCGCTGCGCCTCGGCCTCCTCGCCCCGCCCGTCTGCCTTCGCGATCCCCACGACACGCCCATCTGACCACCCCCCAGACCCCACAGTTCCGGAGAGACGCCATGGACTATCGCCGCACCGCTCTCCGTCTGGGGACCGGCCTCGTCGTGGGATTGGCCGCCCCGGGCGTCTCGATCCATGGCGCCTCGGCCCAGGATGCCGAGCTGATCAAGCGCGGCGAGTACCTGGCGACCGCCGGAGACTGCGTCGCCTGCCACACGGCACCGGACGGGAAGCCCTTCGCCGGCAACTACGTGCTCAACACGCCGATCGGGAAGATCCGCACGCCGAACCTGACCCCGGACCCGGAGACCGGCCTCGGCCGGTGGAGCGCGGACGACTTCTACCGCGCCTTCCACGAGGGCATCACCAAGGACGGCTCCTACCTCTACCCGGCCTTTCCCTTCGCCTGGTACACGAAGGTCACCCGCGCCGATTCCGATGCGATCTTCGCCTATCTGAAGTCGCTGCCGGCGGTGCACGAGCCGCGCAAGCCCTCCGAGATTCCCTTCCCCTTCAACATCCGCACGGCGCTCATCACCTGGCGCACCGCCTTCTTCACGGCCGGCGAATTCCAGCCGGACCCGCAGGCGAGCGCCGAGGTCAACCGCGGCGGCTACCTCGTCGAAGGGCTCGGGCATTGCGGCATGTGTCACAACGCCAACAAGATAGTCGGGAACAGCGGCCTGGCCGGCAAGCTCGGCGGCGGCGTCATCGACGGCTGGTACGCCCCCAACATCACCCCCGACGACCATACCGGCATCGGTGGCTGGAGCGACGACCAGGTCGTGACCTACCTGAAGACCGGCGCCGCCCCGGGGAACCAGCCAGGCGTCGCGGCGGGCCCGATGCGCCAGACCATCCAGGAATCCCTGTCGAAGATGACCGATGCGGACCTGAAGGCGATGGTGGCCTACCTGCGCACGCAGAAGGCCAGGGAGAGCTACAAGGTCAAGGACATCCAGGCCTTCAACCAAGCCGACGCCCCCGGTGCGGCAACCTATCTCAGCTACTGCTCCTCCTGCCACAAGCCGGACGGGAAGGGCGTCGAGGGGGCGATCCCGGCGCTCGCCGGCAACACCTCGGTGCAGGCGCAAGGCCCCGAGACGGTGATCCGCGTCATCCTCGGCGGCCTCTCGGCCCAGAACGGCTACGCGCCGATGCCCGCCATCGGCGCGGGCATGACCGACCAGGAGGTGGCCGACGTCACCGACTACGTCCGCAATGCCTGGGGCAATGCCGCCCCGGTGATCAGCGAGCGCGGCGTCGTCGCCACGGCGCGCAAGGCGACCGAGACGATGCTGGCCGGCACCGCGCCCTGCGCGGAGATCGCCCAGCCGGAGATCGCCAAGGCGGTGGCCGAGTCGGGGGCCGCCCAGAGCCTCGCGGGCCTCGACCCCGAGAACTTCATCCCGATCCTCAACGCGCTCTTGCCGAAGATCAAGGCCGCCGTCCCGGACGCCAAGGGCGACGATATCGTCAACGGGCTGACGACGGCCTTCTGCAAGGCCGGACGGAACGACACGCGCTACGACAAGGCCGGATGGCACGCGGTGATCGGCAGCTTCGCCAGCGTGACCTATGCCCAGCTCAAGAATCCCGAGCTGAAGGCCTCGACCATGGGTTCGACGCCCACGCCCTGACGGGATCGCCTTGAACGGGGCCGGTCGCGAAGACGGTGGATCCTGCGCCGCGGATCCTGCCGCGACGGGTCGCCCGGCACGGGCTCCGCTCCTGCGCCGGTGGTGCGCCTCCCTAGCTCACCATGGTGACGACGAGCGGGCCGTTGCGGGTGGCGACGACCGTGTGCTCGTACTGGACCGTGGGCGCCTGCGGCCGGCTGTAGAGGGTCCAGGGATCGTCCCCGTCCTCGGCGAATTCGGCCCCGAGGGAGAGGAATGGTTCGACGGTGAAGACCAGGCCCTCCGTCGCGACCCGGCGCTCGGAGGCGTCGGGCCAGGTGGCGATCTCGGTGGGCTCCTCGTGGAGGGAGTGGCCGACGCCGTGGCTCGCCAGGTTGCGCACCAGCGTGTAGCCGTTCCGGCGCGCGAAGGCGCCGACCGCCTGGCCGATGGCGGCGATCGGCTTGCCGGTGCCGACCTGGCGCAGGCCGGTCCACATCGCCCGGCGGCCATCCTTGCACAGCCGCTCCACCGCGCGGGTCACGGGCGGCACGGGGAACGAGGCGCCGGTATCGGCGAAGTAGCCGTCCTTCGCCGCGGAGACGTCGATGTTGACGAGGTCGCCCGGAGCGATCCGGCGGTCCCCCGGGATGCCGTGGGCGACCTCTTCGTTGACGCTGATGCAGGTGGCCCCGGGAAAGCCGTAGGCCAATTCCGGCGCCGGTTGGGCGCCGGCCGCCTCCAGGAGCCGGCGTCCGATCCGGTCCAGCTCAGCCGTCGTCATCCCGGGCTCGATGGCCTTCCCCATCGCGTCCAGCGTCTGGGCAACGATGCGCCCGATCCGCTTCAGCGCCGCCAAGTCGTCGTCGCTCGATACCGTCATGTCGCTGTCCCTCGGGGCCGCCCGAATGGCCGGCCGCGCGCATCGCCGCTCGTCGCGGCAATCCCATAGCGGATCGTCGGCCCCGGGACGACCGGGGGTTCGGCATGGCGGCCATCAGCCTTCATCGGGCGATGCCCCGGCTTGCGGATCGCGCCGGATCGCGTCACCAGCACCGCGATGGCTCAGACGCTTCCCGCCACCGCCGTATCGGACCTGCCGATCGAGGACGCCCTCCCGGCCCTGCGCGACGCCCTCGCCGGAGGGCCGGCCGCGGTGCTGGTGGCACCGCCCGGCGCGGGCAAGACCACCCGGGTGCCGCTGGCCCTCCTCGACGCGCCCTGGCTGCGGCCCTCCCACAAGATCATCCTGCTGGAGCCGCGCCGCCTCGCCGCCCGGGGGGCCGCCGAGCGCATGGCCGCTACGCTGGGCGAGCGCGTCGGCGAGACGGTCGGCCTGCGGGTCCGCCTCGGCTCGAAGATCTCCGGCCGTACCCGGATCGAGGTCGTCACCGAGGGCGTCTTCACCCGCATGATCCTCGACGACCCGGAACTCACGGGCATCGGCGCCGTCCTGTTCGACGAGTTCCACGAGCGCTCCCTCGATGCGGATCTCGGCCTCGCCCTGGCCCTCGATACGCAAGGAGCGCTGCGCGAGGACCTGCGGATCCTCGTCATGTCGGCGACCCTCGACGGCGCACGGGTCGCCGGCCTACTCGGCACGGCGCCGGTGATCGAATCGGAGGGGCGCGCCCACCCGGTCGAGACGCGCTACTGGGACCGCGACCCGAACCGGCGCATCGAGGAGGTCATGGCCGAGGCCATCCTGCGGGCCCTGCGCGCCGATCCGGGCTCGGTCCTGGCCTTCCTGCCGGGCCAGGGCGAGATCCGCCGGGTCGCGACGCTGCTGGCCGACAAGGTTGACGACGCCACCGAGATCGCGCCGCTCTACGGGGCGCTGACACCCGCCGAGCAGGATCGGGCTGTCGCCCCCGCGCCCCCGGGCCGGCGCAAGGTGGTGCTCGCGACCAGCATCGCCGAGACCTCGCTGACCATCCAGGGCGTGCGCATCGTCGTCGATTCCGGACTGTCGCGCGTCCCCGTCTACGAGCCCGGCCTGGGGCTGACCCGCCTCGTCACCGCGCGCGCCTCCCGGGCCTCCGTGAACCAGCGCCGGGGTCGCGCCGGCCGCACCGAGCCCGGCATCTGCCACCGCCTCTGGGCGGAGGCCGCCACCAACGCCCTCGAACCCTTCACCCGCCCGGAGATCCTCGCCGCCGACCTCTCGGACCTGGTGCTCGACTGCGCCGCCTGGGGCGTTTCCGATCCCGCGACCCTCGCCTTCCTCGACCCACCGCCCGCGCCCGCCCTGACCGAGGCGCGGGCGATGCTGCGCGACCTCGGAGCGATCGAGGGCGAAGGGCGGCTCACGGAGACCGGCCGGGCCCTGCGTGCCCTGCCCCTGCCGCCGCGCCTCGCCCGCATGGTCGTCGGCGCGGCCGGATACGGCACGGCCCGCGCGGCGGCGGATCTCGCGGCGGTGCTGGTCGAGCGCGGCCTCGGCGGGGACGACACCGACGTGACCCATCGAGCCGAGCGCTTCGCCCGCGACCGCGGCCAGCGCGCCAGCGACATGCGCCGCCTCGCCCAGGGCTGGGCCCGGCAGGCGGAGGGCTTCGCCGGCAAACTGATCAGCGCACCGGCCGGCCTCGACATGAGCGAGGCCGGACCGCTCCTCGCCCTGGCCTATCCCGACCGCGTCGCCCGCGCTCGCGGCCGTGACGGCGAGTTCGTGATGGCCAATGGCCGGGCCGGGCGCGTGGATGCGGCCTCCGCCCTGGCCCGCGCGCCCTTCCTCGTCGTCGCCGAGCTCACCGGCAGCGCCGCCCAGGGGCGCATCCTGTCGGCGGCCCCGATCACCCTGGAGGCGATCGAGGCGTTGTTCGGACCGGCGATCGAGGCGGCGACGCAGATCGCCTTCGATCGGAGCGCCCGCGCCCTGCGGGCCCGCTCCCTGCGGCGCCTCGGAGCGCTCACCCTGGGGGAGCGCACCCTGCCCGTCCCGGCCGACCTCGCCTCGGCGGAGATCCTGGCGCGGGGCGTCGGCGAGATCGGTCTCCAGGCCCTGCCGTGGACGCCCGCGCTGACGCAGTGGCGCGCCCGCCTGCAGTTCCTGCGCACGGCCGATCCCGAGACCTGGCCCGACCTGTCCGACGCCCACCTCGTGTCCACGATCGAGGCCTGGCTGGCGCCCGAGATCGTCGGGCGCACCAGCCTCGATGCGATCGGTGCCGACGACCTGGCGCGCGCCCTCCAGGCGCTCCTGCCCTGGTCCCTGCGCGCCCGGCTCGACGCGGAAGCCCCGACACACGTCGAGGTACCCACCGGCTCACGCATCGCCCTCGACTACGAGGCCGAGGGCGGGCCGGTGCTCGCCGTCCGGGTGCAGGAGCTGTTCGGGCTCGAACGCCATCCGAGCATCGCCGGGGGACGCATCCCCCTGGTGCTGCACCTGCTCTCGCCGGCCTCGCGGCCGATCCAGATCACCCGCGACCTGCCGGGCTTCTGGCGCGGGTCGTGGAGCGCCGTGCGCTCGGAGATGCGCGGACGCTATCCCCGCCATCCCTGGCCCGAGGACCCGGTCGCCGAGCCGCCGACTCGGCGGGTGAAGCCGAGGGGCACGTGAGCGAACGCCTCCACTCCCCCCTCGCCCTCTACGATCCGCGCGGGCGGCTCGCGGTCTCCGCCTACCGGTACCTGCTGATCCGCGCGCTGCTCCTCGGCTCCGGGCTGCTCTGCCTCGGTATCTGGCTCGCGAGCCTCGGCCTGCGCTGGGTCGGGTTCCTCGCGGTCGCCGGGATCCTGCCGGTGATGGGGGCGACGGCGATCCAGACGGTCCGGCGCCTGCACGACCGGAACCGCAGCGGCGGCTGGCTCGGCCTATATGTCCTGGCGGAAACCGTCGGCGTCCTGCCCCTGGAGCGGGCCGTCGACACCCATCCCCTCCCCGTCATCGCCCTCGTGGCGGCGATGCTCGGCGTCTTCGTCTGGTTCTTCGTCGAGACGGTGTTCCGGGCGGGGAGCCCCGGGACCAACCGGTACGGTCCGGTCCCCGCAGCGCCTTGAGCGGGTCAGGCCGCGCGCCGGGCGGCCAGGACGATGCGGGCGGCGCTCCGGCTCGGGGGCTCGTCGTCGGGCAGGCGCATCAGGCTGTCGATGCGGGCGAGCGCATCGACCTGCGCCTCCCGCGCCGGCTCACCCGCGAGGAGCGGCGCCACCGCCTCGGCGAGGCGCGGGGCCGTGCACTCGGCCTGGATGAATTCCGGCATGGCATTCCGCCCGAGGATCAGGTTCGGCAGCACGATCGTGGGCACCTGGATGAGGCGGCGGGCCACCGCCTCCTCGATACGCGAGACCTTGTAGGCGACCACCATCGGCACGCCG
Organism: Methylobacterium sp. Leaf88; assembly: GCF_001422795.1. NCBI lineage: Bacteria > Pseudomonadati > Pseudomonadota > Alphaproteobacteria > Hyphomicrobiales > Methylobacteriaceae > Methylobacterium > Methylobacterium sp. Leaf88. The sequence goes on from NZ_LMMK01000012.1 coordinate 613,872, forward strand.
GCCAAGGCCAGTTCCAGGGTGACGGTGCCCGAGGCCGCTAGGGCCGCCCGGGCCCGGCGGAAGGTGGCGTGCTTGGCCGCCTCGCCGTGTACGAGGGTGACCGGGCTGTCCCAAGACAGCGCGAGGCGCTCGATCAGGGCCCTGTGCCGGGTCACCGCCGGCAGCACCGCCTCGATCGGGCCGAAGCGCGCCGTGAGCCGCGCCAGGGTGGCGCCGAAGACCGGCATCAGTCGCTCGATCTCCGAGCGGCGCGAGCCCGGCAGGATCGCCAGGACCGGTCGCCCCGTCATCCGGGCCTCGGCCTCGACGGGGTCCGGCCGCAGCTCGCCGAGCCGCTCGATCAGCGGGTGGCCGACATAGGTGCAGGCGGGGCCGTGAAGGCGCCGGTGCGCCTCCGGCTCGAACGGCAGGAGGGCCAGGACGTGGTCGATGAAGGGGCGCATCTTCGCCGCCCGCCACGGACGCCAGGCCCAGACGCTCGGAGAGACGTAGTCGACGATGGGCAGGTCCGGCATCCGCTTGCGCACCCGCGAAGCGACCGCGTGGGTGAAGCCGGGGCTGTCGATGATGACAAGGACGTCCGGCCGGGCCTCGACGACGTCGCGCACGGTCTGGCGGATACGGCGCAGCAGGGTGCGCAGGCGGGCGGCCACCGGCAGGTAGCCCATCACCGCCACGTCATCGATGGGAAACAGCGAGGCGAAGCCTTCCGCCGCCATGGCCTCGCCGCCGACGCCGCCGAAGCGGATCGGCCGGTCGGACAGCTCGCGCAGGCCGCGCATCAGCTTGGCCCCGAGCTGATCCCCGGAATCCTCGCCGGCCACCAACCAGATCGTCCGCTCGCTGTGCGGTGCGTTCATGATCCCGATCCCGTTCCAGCCTCCGGGCCGCCCGCGTCGGCACCGAGGCCGAGGAGAAAGAGGCCCGCCCGGTCCGCGGCCGCGATCGTGGCCGGACGGTCGATGATCAGGGTGAAGGCCGCCTGGATGGCGAGGCCGGCGCAGCCCGCCGCCGCCGCGTTCGCCACCGTGCGGGGGCCGATCGCCGGCAGGTCGACGCGCAGGTCCTGACCGATCTTGGCGCATTTCACCAGCACGGTGCCGGGCTGCGCGCTGCCGTAGCCGAAGGGGCGGCGTCCGAGCATCCGGGCCCGGGCCAGCATCCGGTCGGTCCCCTCCGGACCCTCGACGGCCAGGGCCCGCTGCCCGACGACGACGGAGGCTTGGCCGACATCGAAATCCGACAGGGCCGCCAGCAGGGCGCGGCCGGTGACGATGGACTCCCGCGCCGCGGCATCGGGCGCGTGCCGGCCGAGCAGGCCCTCGGGCGTGAGAAGATCCGGGGCGACCTCGTGGACGCCGACCACGCCGTGGCCGTGCTCTTCCAGGAGCGCCAGGGCGCCGCGCAGGAGGCGGTCGTCGCCCCCGCCGGAGATGGCCTTCAAGGCGTCGCGGTTGCGCAGGGCCGCGGCGGCGTTGAGGATCGCGGCCGGGTTCGGCCGGGACACGCCGCCGGCCGGCACCACGGTGACCGGCCCCCAGGCTTTGAGGATCGCCAGGATGCCGGCGATGTCGAGGAGGTCGACGGTGGCATCCGCACGGGCGCGCATCGCCCGCTCGGCGAAGCCCCGGATGGCCAGGACGCGGAACGGCCGTCCGGCCCGGTCGAGGGAGGTGGCCACGAGTTCCGGCAGGCGGCCGGCGCCCGCCACCAGGACCAGCGCCGCCGGTGCGGGAGCGATGCGCGCCGCCGGCACCGGGTTCGCGCTCAAGGGGCGCCCGGCGTCTCGCGCGGGGTGCAGAGCGAACGCTTGCCGCCGGCGCGGATGAAGGCGACGATCTCGGCCACGGCGCGGTGGGTCTCGAACTCGGCGGCGACGTCCTCGAGCCGCTCCATCAGCGTGCCCTCGTTGGCGAAGAGCAGCCGATAGGCCCGCCGCAGGGTGTGGATGTCCTCCCGGGCGAAGCCCCGCCGCTGCAGGCCGATGATGTTGAGGCCCGACAGGTAGGCCCGGTTGCCCAGCGCCATCCCGTAGGGGATGCAATCGTTCTCCAGTCCCGACAGGCCGCCGACGAAGGCGTGGGCCCCGACGCGCGCGAACTGGATCACGGCGGCCCCGCCGCCGAGGATGGCGTAGTCGCCGACGCTGCAATGGCCGGCGAGCATGACGTTGTTCGAGAACACGACGCCGTCGCCGACCCGGCAATCGTGCCCGACATGCGAATTGGCGAGGAAGGTGCAGTGATCGCCGACCGTGGTCTCGAGCCCGCCCCCGGCCGTGCCGGGATTCATGGTCACGCCCTCGCGGATCAGGCAATCGGCGCCGATCGTGAGGGTCGAGGCCTCGCCCTTGAACTTCAGGTCCTGCGGCGGATGGCCGATGGAGGCGAAGGGATAGAGCCGGGTCCGGGGGCCGATCGTGGTCTGGCCGGCCACCACGACGTGGCTGACCAGCTCGCAGCCCGCCCCGAGGGTCACGGCCGGGCCGACATGGCAGAACGGACCGATCCGGACGCCCTCGCCCAGGGTCGCGCCGTCCTCGACCACCGCGCTCGGATGGATATCCGCGGCGGCGCTCACTCCGTCACCAGCATCGCGCCGATCTCGGCCTCGGCGACGAGGACGCCGTCGACCCGCGCCTCGCCCCGGAACCACCACATGGTCCGCCGGTGGTTCGTCTTGGTCATGTGGTAGCGGACGGTGTCGCCGGGCACGACGGGCTTGCGGAACTTGCACTTGTCGATGGTCATGAAGAACACCTGCTTGGTGCGCAGCTCGTCGCTCATGATGTGGCGGCAGCAGATGGCGCCCGCGGTCTGGGCCATGCCCTCGATCAGCAGGACGCCGGGAAACACCGGCAGGCCGGGGAAATGCCCGGTGAATTGCGGCTCGTTGATCGTGACGTTCTTGATCCCGACGCAGCTCCGGTCGCCGTCGATCTCGACGATCCGGTCGATCATCAGGAAGGGATAGCGGTGCGGCAGGAGTTCCAGAACCGTCTGGATGTCAGCCGAGCCGAGTTCACGCGGCATGTCGCTCATCGATTGCAATACCCTGCTGCGCGTCGGCGCCTCCGCCGCCCGCCTTTTTCCCGTGTGTCGCCAGACCTGGAGGATGCGCCTTCATTCGGCAGAAGCCCGGCGGATGCAAGCCCTCGGCGACGAATGCGGCGGCAACATGCCGTCTCCGCGCCCGGATGGACGCGGCCGCGCCTCAGGCCTTCGGCTCGTCTCCGCCGGTGGACCGCTCGGCCAGGCGCGCCAGCGTGGTCAATTCGCGGAACCAGGCCCTCACGGGCTTGGCCGGAGTCCCGCCCCATCGGCTGCCCGGGGGGACGTCGCGGTTCACGTTCGACGACCCGGCGATCTGGGAGCCCATGCCGATCCGCAGGTGGCCGACGACGCCGACCTGACCACCCAGGACGACGTAGTCCTCGAGGGTGGTGGAGCCGGAGATCCCGACTCCCGAAACGATCACGCAGTGGCGTCCGACGACGACGTTGTGGGCGATCTGCACGAGGTTATCGATCTTGGAGCCCTCACCGATGATGGTGTCGCGGCTGGCGCCACGATCGATCGTGGTGTTGGCGCCGATCTCGACATCGTCCTGAACGATGACCCGGCCGATCTGGGGCACCTTCAAGTGCCCGCCGGGGCCCATGGCGAAGCCGAAACCGTCCTGGCCGAGGCGGGCGCCCGGATGGATGATGACCCGGTTGCCCAGGAGGGCGTGGGTCAGGGTGGCCCCGGCCCCGATCGCGCAGTCGCGCCCGATCCGGACGCGGGGGCCGATGCTGGCATTCGGCCCGATGACGGTGCCGGAGCCGATCTCGGCACCGGGGCCGACGACGGCCCCCGGATCGACCCGCACGCCGGGTTCGAGGCGGGCCTCGGGATGGATGTGCGCGCCCGGGGCGACGCCGGTGGAGCCGAAGAGCGAGGCGGGCCGCATCGCCTCCGGATGAAGCCGGGCCAGCAGGCCGGCATAGATCCGGTAGGGATCCCGCAGGACGAGGGCCACGGTCTCGGCCGGGACGCGTGGGGCGAACCGGGGCGACACGAGGCAGAGCCCCGCCCGGGTCGCCGCGAGGGCGTCGCCGTAGCGGGCGTTGTCCATGTAGGCGACGTCGGCCGGCGTGGCGGATTCCAGCGGCGCGGCGCCGGTGATCACGCCGTCGGGGTTCGCCCCCTGGGGAAGCGAAACGCCAGCAGCCTCGGCGATGGCGCCGAGGCTGAGGGTTGTGGTCGCGGAGAAGAAGATCGGATCTGACATGCCGTCACAACGTACTGCCTCCCCGAAAGGAGGCAGCCTCCGGGTCAGAACCGCGAGCCGCCGGAGAACCGGAAGGCCTGGAGCTGATCCTTGCCGACGCGGCCGAGGTAGTTGCCGGTCGCATCGTAGGCCTTCACACCTTCATCCTTCGAGAGGGCGTAGGCGTAGTCGAAGCGGATCGGACCCAGCGGCGAGTTCCACAGGATCGACGCGCCGACCGAGGAGCGGATCGTCATCTTGTCGCGCACGTTCACGCATTCGGGTTCGACGCCGATGGTGTTCTGGTTGAAGTTACAGGCGCCGCCCGGAGCGATACCGTTGATGAAGGCATCGCCGTTCACGTTGAACTGCGTCCGGCCGTTATAGCCGAACAGCGTACCGGCATCGGCGAACACCGCGCCCTTCAGGCCGAGATCGCGCGGCACGCCGGGAAGCGGGAACTGAACTTCGACCGTACCGCCGAAGTAGGTCGAGCCGCCGATGGCGTTCGAGCGGCTGTCGCTGATGCCGACGTCGCGCGGACCGATGCCGTTGGGCGCGAAGCCGCGGACCAGCGACGGTCCGAGGAAGAACTGGTCGGTGATGCGCAGGGGCTGGTCGTTCAGCGCCGTGATGTGACCGCCCTGGAAGCGGACGAAGCCGACCACGTCCTCGTAGAGTTCCTTGTAGTACCGGGCGTCGCCGGTCACGCGGAAGAACTTCGAGTCGCCGCCCAGGCCCGCGACGTCGGGCTTCAGCTCGGCGTAGAGACCGTTGCGGGGCGAGCCCAGGTTGTCGAGGGTCGAGTAGGCCAGCGTCAGGCCGGCGAGCGAGGTCAGCGTGCTGCCCTGCGAACCCTTGAGTGCGATCGAGGCTTCGCCGTCGAGGGCACAGTTCGGGTAGATCGCCTGACCACCGACGTTTCGCACCGGGTCACCCGGGTTCAGACCCGGAAGCGTCGCGTTCGCGGCGTAGGTCGCGGTGTAGCCGGAAATCGGGTTCGAACAGTCGTTGTACGGCCGCTTGACCGTGTTCGGGACCTTCAGCTCGGTGTTGTAGAGCGAGTAGCGCAGCGTGATGCCGAACTCTTCGGTGATCGGCAGGCCGACGCGGAGCTGGCCACCATAGACCGTGGTCTCGTAGCGCGAGTAGCGGGTCTGGTCGCTGTACTTGTAGAAGGCGTCGAAGCCGGCGGCGAGACGGTAGCCGAGGAAGTACGGCTCGGTGAACGAGAAGTCGAAGCCGCGTGAGTACTGTCCACCGGTACCGGCCACGCGGACGTACTGGCCGCGTCCGAGGAAGTTCGACTCCGAGATCGAGACCTCGCCGATGATGCCGTCCTGGGTGGAGTAGCCGCCCGCCACCGAGAACGAGCCCGTGGGCTGATCCTCGACGTCGATGTTGATGATCACGCGGTCGGCCGAGGAGCCCGGCTCGTTGGAGAAGCGCACCTTCTTGAAGAAGCCGAGGCCGTTCAGGCGCCGCTCGGCTCGGTCGGTCAGCACCCGGTTGTAGGCATCGCCCTCGGTGATATCGAGCTCGCGCCGGATCACGTAGTCGCGGGTGCGGGTGTTGCCGCGGATGTTGATGCGCTCGACGTAGACGCGCGGGCCGTCCTCGACCACGAAGCCCAGGGCCACGGTGTGGGTGGCGCGGTCGCGCTGGCCGGTGGGACGCACCTGGGCGAAGGGGTATCCCTGGCGCCCGACCTGGTTGGTCACGCCGTTGAGGGTCCGCTCCACGTCCTCGGCGTTGTAGACGTCGCCGACCTGGGCGCGGATCTCGCCGTCGAGGGTCTGGGTGTCGAGGCCCGGCAGGCGGGAATCGATCGCCACCGCGCCGACGCGGTACTGCTCGCCCTCATCGACGGTGACGGTGACGACCCAGCCGGCATCGCCCTCGCCCTCGACGTAGCGGGCATCGGCGTTGACGACGCGGAAGTCGGCGTAGCCGTTCTTCAGGTAGTAGCGCCGGACGATGTCGAGGTCGTTGGTGATGCGATCCGGGTCGTAGACGTCGGACGTCTTGATGAAGCTGAGGAAGTTCATCTCCGAGGAGGACATCAGCTCGCGCAGCTTCGACGACGAGTAGGCGCTGTTGCCCACGAAGTTGATCGCCTTGATGCCGGTCTTGTCGCCTTCCTCGATCACGTAGATCACGTCGAGGCGGCCGTTCGGCAGGTCCACCGTCCGGTAGGTCACCTTCGCCGTCCCGCGGCCCGCGCGGCGGTAGACTTCCTTGATGCGCTGGATGTCGGCCTGGACCACGGCCTCGCTGAAGGCGCCGCGCGCCTTGGCCTCGACCTCGCCCTCGAGGGTGGCCTTCTCGATCTTCTTGTTGCCCTCGAACACCACCCGGTTGATCAGGTTGTTTTCGCGGACGCTGACGACGGTGCTGGCGCCGCTGCGGGAGACCTTCACGTCGGAGAACATGCCGCTCGCCAGCAGGTTGCGGCGGGCTTCCTCGGGCGAGCCGGAGGCGGTGCCGGTCACGTAGGACCGGATGGTGTCGGCATCGACACGCTTGTTACCCTGGACGACGATCTGCTGCGCCTGAGCGGTTCCACCGAGAACAAGGCCAGCGGCCGCCGCGGCGACTAGGACGATGGTCTGTTCCGCCGACTTACGCCGGCGCTTCCCCGTCATCGACATCATGTAATCGCCCGTCTCTTTATATCTTCAGCGCGAGTTTGCACCCGCAATCAGGCGTCCGTTTTCCGGGCGTCCTGACATCTGGTCCCAAGCTCAGCTTCTATCGGGATTCCGGCGTTAAGCAAACGCCGGGGGGTCCTGCACACTGGGGATTTTGGGGAGACGTGGCCTTCCGGTCACTTAACGCCCCGGCCCGATCGTCGAACAGGGTCAACAAACGGTTGCGCGCGAAACCCGGAGGTTCCGCGCGCGCGACGGATTGTGGTTAAGATCGAGGCGGTTGCGTGTCCCGTCGCGGGACCGGAGCGCGAACGCCGAACGGTCGCGCCCAGGCGTGTTCAGGTTCCGCGTGCGCCCCAGGACGCGCCGAGGTTGAGGATGTCGTTCCAGGCGGCGAACAGCATGAGGAACAGCACGAGGGCGAGGCCGATGCGGAAACCGATCTCCTGGGCCCGCTCGCTCAGCGGACGGCCGCGGACGGCCTCGAAGGCGTAGAACAGCAGGTGGCCCCCATCGAGCAGGGGCACGGGGAAGAGGTTGAGGAGGCCGATCGAGACCGAGAGCAACGCGATCAACCCGATCAGGCCCCCGAGGCCGCCGCTCTGGGCCACGGCACCCGACACGCGAGCGATCCCGATCGGTCCGGAGAGCTGATCGGGGGATTCCCGGCCGGTGACGAGCTTGCCGATGTAGTCGATCGTCCGGTCGACCACGAAGTAGGTCTCGTAGGTCCCGAGGCCGAGGGACTGGACCGGTCCGTAATGCACGAGCTTCGCCTCGCTCGCCTTCGGACCCTGGATCCCGAGCCGGCCGAAGCGGTGACGACCGAACGGCGTCACATCCTCCTTGCGCTCGGGCACGGCCACGAGCTCGCGGGTCTCGCCGCCGCGCTCGACCGTGAAGGTCAGGCTGGAGCCGGCCGCCCCCGAAACCGTCCGCTGCATGTCGGTGAAGCTGTTGACCCGCGATCCGCCGATGGCGCGGATCACGTCGCCGGGCTCGAAGCCGGCCCGGGCGGCGGCACTGTCGGGCATCACGGCCTCGACGCGGGCCGGCGTCTCGTAACGCCCTCCGAAATAGATGGCGCCGGAGAACAGCGCGATGGCGAGGATGAAGTTGGCGATCGGTCCCGCGGCCACGATGGCGGCGCGCTTCGGCAGGGGCTGCGTCGGGAAGCTGGTGGCGCGCTCCTGTGGGGACATGCGGGCCAGGGCCTCGGGATCCGGAACGCTGGCGCCGTTGGCGTCGCCGTGGAACTTCACGTAGCCGCCGAGGGGGATCGCCGAGAGCTTCCAGCGCGTCCCATGCCGGTCGTTGAAGCCGAACAGTTCCGGTCCGAAGCCGAGGGAGAAGGCGTGAACGCCGACCCCGCACCAACGCCCCACCAGGAAATGTCCCATCTCGTGCACGAACACGACGATGCTCAGCACGATCAGGAAGGGGATCACGGCGCCGAAGAAGCCGCTCGCCGTGCCGCCCATGGCGTTCAGAAAGTCCATTGGTCGATCCTCTCGGCCTCCCCCGGGGCCGTCGCTCCGCTGTAGCAGATCGGATGCGTCGAACGCGAACGCAAACCTTTTGGCCGGGGTTTGCGGTCGCAGGGGCGCATCGCGCGGCGCTGTCCCCGCATTCCCGGGGTCAGGGTAAAGAACCGCGCCGGCTTCGACTGCGCGCTCGACGTCCTCAGTGCCCGCCGCCGCCGGCCGCCGCACGGGGCCGCCGGATGAAGGGCACGGCGCAGGCCATGGCCACGAACAGGACGGTCAGAACAAGGAAGACGTCGGTGAATCCCATCACCAGACCTTGGACCCGCACGGTGTTCATCATGGCCTTCAGCGCCATCGCGTCGGCATCGCCGCCGAGCACCTCGAACTGCCGGCGGGTCATGTCCAGGCGCTCCAGCACGACGGTGTTGGTCCAGGTGAAGCGCTCGTGCAGGCGGGCGAGGTGAAGGTCCCAGCGGTCGTTCAGGACGGTGTTGATCAGCGCGAGCCCGACGGCCCCGCCGAGGTTGCGGGTGAGGTTGTAGAGGCCCGAGGCGTTCTTCATGCGCGCCGGCGGCAGGGTGCCGAGGGCGATGTTGTTGATCGGGATCATGCACAGCATCAGCGAACAGCCCCGCAGGATCTGCGGCACCAGGAGTTCCCAGAAGTCCCAGTCCTTGGTCAGGCCCGTGACCATCCAGGTGCCGGTGGCGAACCCGAGGAAGCCGAGCGCCATCATCAGGCGCGGGTCGACCTTGCCCGAGAAGCGCCCGGCGATCGGCGCGGTGGCGAACATGCAGAGGCCCGAGACGAACATCGTCTCGCCGATCTGGAGCGCCGAGTAACCGCGCACGCGCCCGAGATAGACCGGGTAGAGGTAGGTCAGGCCGTAGAGGCCGATGCCCAGGACGAAGCTGAAGAGGCAGCCGGCCGTGAAGTTGCGGTCGGAGAAGGCGCGCAGGTCGACGATGGGCTCGGCGGCCGTGAAGGCCCGCCAGAAGAAGGCGGGTCCGGCGGTCAGGCACACCACCGCGCAGGCGAAGACCGCCTCGTCGGCGAGCCAATCATGGTTCGGACCTTCTTCCAGCACGTATTCGAGGCAGCCGAGCATCAGCGCCATGAACACGAGGCCGAACCAGTCGAAGCGCTTGAACAGAGTCAGGTTCGGCTCGTCGAAATCGACCAGCAGGTAGGTCGACACCATCACGAAGATCCCCGGCACGACGTTGACGAGGAACAGCCAGTGCCAGTCGAACAGGTCGGTGAGGTAACCGCCCACCGTCGGCCCGATGGTGGGCGCGAGCGTCGCCACGAGGCCGATCATCGGCGAGACGATGGAGCGCTTCGAGGGCGGGAAGATCGTGAAGGCGGAGGCGAAGACCGTGGGGATCATACCGCCGCCGATGAAGCCCTGCGCGGCCCGCCAGACGATCATCTCGTCGATCGAGGTGGAGGTGGCGCACATCAGGCTCATCAGCGTGAAGCCGCCGGCCGAGATCACGAACATCCAGCGCGTCGAGACGACCCGCGACAGGAAGCCGGAGAGCGGGATCGAGATCACCTCGGCGATGAGGTAGCTGGTCTGGACCCAGGGGATCTCGTCGCCCGAGGCCGACAGGCCGGCCTGGATCTCGGCGAGCGACGCCGAGACGATCTGGATGTCCAGGATCGCCATGAACATCCCGAACACCATGCAGACGAACGCCACCATCCGGCGGCGGTCGAGCGGCGGCTCGGCGGCCGGTGCGGCCGGTCCCAGGGTGGCGATCGCGGCCATCGCTGGCCCCTAGTGCCGGGCGGCCGTGCGGAGGCGGTCGTCTCCGGCCGCGGTCTCGGCGTTCTCGCGGGTGTCCACCCGGACGGTCACGGACAGGCCGGGCCGCAGGAGGCCCGCTCGGGCGACGTCCGCCGGTACGTGGACCCGCACCGGCAGGCGCTGGACGATCTTAGTGAAGTTGCCGGTGGCGTTGTCGGGGGGCAGCAGGCTGAAGACCGAGCCGGAGGCGGGGGAGAGCGACTCGACCTCGCCGACGATATCGCGATCCGGATAGGCATCCACCGCGATGTGCACGCGCTGGCCCGGATGCATGCGCTCGACCTGGGTCTCCTTGAAGTTCGCGTCGATGCGGACGCTCTCCAGGGGAACCAGGGCGGCGATGCGCGAGCCCGGGGAGACATAGGCGCCGGCCTCCGCGGCCTTGTTGCCGATCACGCCGTCGAAGGGCGCCCGGATCGTCGTGAAGTCCAGATCGCGCGCGGCCCGTGCCTCGGCGGTGCGCAATTCGGCGGCGAGGCCCTCCGCCTCCTTGCCCTGCGCGCGCAGCACCTCGACATTGGCGCGCATGGCCACCAGGGCGGCCTCGGCCCCCTTCACGGCGGCGTCCGTCCGGTCGCGGTCGGCCCGCGCCTGCTCGATCCGCGCCTTGGCGACGAAGTCGACCTTCTCGAGCTGCTGCTGGCGGGCGTAATCGGCCGTGGCGCGGACCGCATCGGCCCGGTTGGCATCGATCTGGGCCGAGGCCTGCAGCATCTGCGCCTGCGCCGCCTCGACCTGCCGGGCGATCCGGGCGATGGCCGCCTGCTGGGTGACGAGCTTGTCGTGGGCGGCCTGCGCGGCGAGGCGGTAATCGCCGTCGTCGATCCGGGCGATGACGTCGCCCCTGTGCATCATCTGCCCGTTCACGACCGGAACCGCCGCGAGATAGCCCGGGATCTTGGCGGCCAGGACCGAGATGTCGGCCTGGACATAGGCGTCGTCGGTGCTGACGAAGAACCGTCCGACGGTCCACCAGGCCTGCGCCTTGTAGGCCCCCCCGCCGAGGGCGGCGAGGAGCAGCGTCGCCAGAACGACGTTGCGCGTCCGCCGGGGCTTGACGCGGGCTTCGCCCTTCGGCGGCGCGATGACCGCCGGCGTCATCGGCTGGGCCGGCGCGGCGGCCGGTGACGCCGAGACGGTCCGCGTCTCGACGGCATCGGCTCGGATGGCGTCGCCTTGGGCCGGCTCGGCCCGAAACCCGTCGTCCTGGCGCAAGCTCATGGCATCGATCTCATGGCTTCGATCCGGTTCTTCGAGAGAATTGACCGAACCGTTCGGTCATTTTCGGGGCTGCGAACGCTGGCGCGACCCAGAGCCTTGGGATATTGTGACCGAACCGTTCGGTCAATGAGGGTCAGGGCCATGGGGACCGCAGAGGCCCCGCGCGATGCGCGGGAGCGCACATCGGGGGAGACCGACAAGCGTCGCCAGATCCTCGACGGGGCGCGCGCGGTCTTCATGGCATCGGGCTTCGACGGGGCGAGCATGGGCGAGATCGCCAAGGCGGCGGGCGTCTCGAAGGGGACCCTCTACGTCTACTTCGACAGCAAGGAGGCGCTGTTCGAGGATCTGGCGCTCGCCGAGAAGCGGGGTCTCGCGGAGGTGCTGTTCCGGCTCGATGCGGACGATCCCGACGTGCGGGGCGTCCTCACCCGTCTCGGCCGCAGCTACCTTGCCGAGATGATCCGGCCGGAGCACGTCACGGTGATTCGGATGGTCATCGGCGCCTGCGAGAAGTTCCCGCGCCTGGGCCAGGCCTATTTCGAGGCCGGGCCGGTGCAGGGCACGACGCGCTTGGCCGCCTATCTCGATGCGCAGGTCGCGGCGGGGCGCCTGCGCCCGGCCGGTACGAATCTCGCCGCGCGCCAGTTCCTGCAGATCTGCCAGGCCGGTCTCCTGACGCGCCTCCTCTTCAACGCCGGCGACGGCGTCTCCGAGGCGGAGATCGAGCACAACGTCAGCGAGGCCGTGCGCGTCTTCCTGGCGGGCTACAGCCCCGAGGCCTGAGCCCGGGCTCAGGCCGCCGCGACGGCCTGGCTGCTCCAGCGGCGCACCTCGGCATCGATGGCCAGGGCCTCGTCGACATCCTCGGGCGCGGTCCGGTACTGGCCGGCGAAGTGCGCGCAGGCGCGCTCGACCAGGTCGGCGATGCCATAGAAGCCGATCGCGCCCTTGATGAAGGCCGCGACCGCGATCTCGTTGGCCGCGTTCATCACGGTGGGCGCGGCACCCCCGGCGGCGAGCGCCGCCCGGGCGATCGCCAAGCAGGGGAAGCGCGCCTCGTCGGCGGCCTCGAAGGTCAGGCTGCCGGCGGCGGCGAGATCGAGATGGCGGCCGCGGGCGATCGTCAGGCGCTCGCCGAGACCGAGGCAATGGGCGATCGGCACCCGCATGTCCGGCATGGCGAGGCCCGCGGTCACCGCGCCGTCGCGCCAGTAGACGAGGCCGTGCACGATCGATTGCGGATGGACGATGACATCGAGGCGCTCGGGTTCGAGGGCGAACAGGTGGTGCGCCTCGATCAGCTCCAGTCCCTTGTTCATCAGGGAAGCCGAATCGATGTTGATCTTCATGCCCATCGACCAAGTCGGATGGGCCGCCGCTTCCGTGGGCGACGCGGCGGCGATGCGCTCGCGCGTCCAGGTCCGGAACGGACCGCCCGAGGCGGTGATGGTCATCTTCGCCACGTCGTCGAGGCGGCCGTCGCCCAGGGCCTGCGCGAGGGCGTTGTGCTCGGAATCGACCGGCAGCAGGGTGGCGCCGTAGCGCTTGGCGTCGCGCATGAAGGCGTCGCCAGCGCAGACCAGGCTCTCCTTGTTGGCGAGGGCGACGGTGCGCCCGAGCTTCAGCGCCGCGTGTGTCGGGCGCAGACCGGCGGCCCCGCTCACGGCCGCCACTACGATGTCGGCATCCCGGGCAACCGCCTCGAGGACGGCGCCCTCACCGGCCCCGTTCGGGATGCCGGTATGGGCCAGGGCGTCGCGCAGGGCCGGACCGGCGGACGCGTCGGCCAGGGCCACGAAATCGGGCTGCAGGTTGCCGGCGAGCCGAGCGATGGCCTCGACGTCGCGCCCCGCCACGAGACCGCCGATGCGGAAGCGGTCGGGATGCTGAAGCAGCAGGTCGACGGTCGATTGGCCGATGGAGCCGGTGGCGCCGAGAATGGTGACGGTCAGCAACGGAAGGGTCCTTCAGGCCGCCGCGAGGCGGCGGGCGATGAGATAGAGGCCGACCAGGACGGCCACGGCGAAGAAGCCGTCGAGGCGATCCATGACGCCGCCATGGCCGGGAATGGAACGGCCCGAATCCTTCACGCCGTAGTGGCGCTTGAGGGCGGATTCCACGAGATCCCCGCCCTGGCTCAGGATGGAGGCGGTGGCGCTGACGAGGGCGACGAGGGCGAGCGAGGTGGTCGCGAGGTCGCTCCAGCCATGGTCGCGCGCGACCATCACCAGGGCGACACCAGCCAACGTGCCCGCCGCGAGGCCGCCGAGCGCCCCGGACCAGGTCTTCTTCGGGCTGACCTTCGGCATCAGCTTCGGGCCGCCGAAGGTCCGGCCGGTGAAGTAGGCGATGATGTCGGTGGACCAGACCACGGCGAACATCCAGGCCGGTCCCAGGAGGCCGATGGAAGGATCGTCGCGCAGGGCGGTGGGAACCAGAGCGATCACCGCCGAGCTGGCCAGGCCCGCGAGGGCCCGCCCCCATCCCGCCCCGCCGCGGGCCACGGCCGCCACGAGGACCGCCCCGACGGCGCCGACCCCGAGGGCGATCCCGAGCGGGGCGTCGCCGTGCAGGCAGAGGACGAGGCCGAACAGCGTCGCGGCAGTCAGCGCCAAAACGAGGCGCCGGGGCACGACCGCGCTCATGCCGATCCACTCGGCCGCGAAGACGATCCCGGCGGCGAGCCAGATCACCGCGAAGGGCCAGCCGCCGAGGACGAGGGCGGAGAGCACGATCGCGCCGAGCAGGATGGCCGACACCAGGCGGGTGTGGAACTCGCGGCTGGCGAGGAGGCCGCGCTGCGAGGCGGGTGCCGCCTCTCCGGGTGCCATGATCAGCCGGCCTTGCCGCTGAGGCCGCCGAAGCGACGGTCGCGGCGGTGATACTCGTCGACGGCGGCGCGGAAGGCGGCATGGTCGAAATCCGGCCAGAACTCCGGCACGATCACGTATTCCGCGTAGGCCGTCTGCCAGGTCAGGAAGTTCGACAGGCGCTGCTCGCCGGAGGTGCGGATCACGAGATCCGGGTCCGGGATGCCGGTGGTGTCGAGGGCGCCCGTGAGTACGTCGAGATCGATGGCATCGGGTGCGAGCCGTCCCGCCGCCACGTCCCGGGCCAGGCTGCGGACCGCCCGCAGGATTTCCTGCCGGCCGCCGTAGTTGAACGCCACGATGAGGGTCAGGCCCGTATTGGCCCGGGTGCGCTGCTCGGCCTCGTCGAGCAATCCGGCGATGTCCGCCGGCAGGCCTTCGCGCTCGCCGATGATGCGGATGCGCACGTTGTTGCCGTGGAGATCCGCCAGGTCGCGGCGGACGAAGAGCTTCATCAGACCCATGAGGTCCGCGACCTCGGCAGGCGGCCGCCGCCAGTTCTCGGAGGAGAAGCTGTAGATCGTCAGGTAGCGCACGCCGAGTTCGATGGCGGAGCGCACGGCGCGCCGGACCGCCTCGACGCCACGCCGATGCCCCTCGACCCGTGGCAGGCCGCGATCGGCGGCCCAGCGGCCGTTCCCGTCCATGATGATGGCGACGTGCGTCGGGGGCGCCGCCAGGGCAGGCAGGGGCGCACCCGGATACACCGCCGCAGCGGTCTCCGCCGCGCCCAGCGCGACGTCCGTGCCGTGCACCCGCGCCGTCTCGATCTGACGCGCGCCTTCTGAGCGACCCAACGCGCTTCTCCCCCAACCGTCTCTCGTGCCGATCACACGTGGCCCCGATCCCGATCCGGGATCCTAGACCTGCATGATCTCCTTCTCCTTGGCGGCGAGCACGCCGTCGATCTCGGCGATGAACTGGTCGGTGGCCTTCTGGACCTCGCCGGCCTGACGCTTCTCGTCATCCTCGCTGATCGCGCCGTCCTTCTCCAGCTTCTTGAGATGGTCCAGACCGTCCCGGCGGACGTGGCGGACGGCGACGCGCGCTTCCTCGGTGTACTTGTGCGCGACCTTGACCATCTCCTTGCGGCGCTGCTCGTTCATCTCGGGCACGCGCAGGCGGATGGTCTGGCCCTCGGTCTGCGGGTTCATGCCGAGGTCGGATTCCCGGATCGCCTTCTCGACGGCGGCGATCATGCCGCGGTCCCAGACCGAGATGCTGAGAAGACGGGGCTCGGGCACGCTCACCGTCGCCACCTGCGCCATGGGCATCATCGCCCCGTAGGCATCGACCTGGATCGGATCGAGGATGCTCGGGGTCGCGCGGCCGGTCCGGAGCGATCCGAGATCCCCCTTCAGCGACGTCACGGCGCCCTGCATGCGACGCTTGAGGTCATTCAGGTCGAATTCTGGAATGGCTGCCATGCTGGACTATCCCGACGCGAACTTGAGGGAATGGGTCGGGCCGCCGGGGCCCGTTCGTGGGCCTCAATGAACCAAAATCCAGTGGGTCGCAAATGGCGTTCGTGTCGTTGGGGCAGGAAACGCCCGGGCCGGGCGGGCGCGCTGCGGGCCCGAGCCTTCCCAGCCTCCACTGCAGCCGGTCCGAAGCGCGGCACGCCCTGGCTTCCCCCGACATCGGCGCGGGCGCGCAGGCGGGCAGACGCGGGCCGCGGACAGCGGGATCGGATCGAATCGCCGCAGCGGATGGAGAGTCTCACGGGCGTGCGGCGCGACCGGCATCCCCGACCCTACGCCCGGGGACGTCGCACGGCTCGATCGGCGCCCGACCCCCGTGGCGGCGATGCGCCGCAAGACGCTTGCGCCGCGCCGGCGACCGGAGCTCCTCCGGGGCTTCAAGAGATCGCCGGCCGCCCGACCCGGCGACAGGCTCGCGAACCCCTGATCAAGATCGGGCGCCACAGCCGGAAGGACATCGGCGACGTCCGCAGGCGTCGCCCACCGAAAGGCCGCGGCCGCAGTGATGCCTAGGGGACGACCTGGGTCGCCGGGGCACCACCCGTGAGGATCGCCAGGATCGAGCTCGGCGCGTGGACGGACCCGACGACGATCGACAGGCGGCTCTCGCGGGCGAGCGCGAAGGCGGCGGTGTCCATCACCTTGAGGTCGCGGGCGATGGCCTCGTCATGGGTCAGCCGGTCGTAGCGCGTAGCGGTGGGGTCGCGGTTCGGATCGGCTGAATAGACGCCGTCGACCTGCGTGGCCTTCAACACCGCATCGCAGCGCAGCTCGGCCGCCCGCAGGACGGCGGCGGTGTCGGTGGTGAAGAACGGGTTTCCGGTGCCGCCGGCGAGGACGACGACCTGGCCCTTGTCGAGGTGGTGCAGGGCCGGCTGGCGCGCATAGGTCTCGCAGATGGTCGGCATCGAGACCGCCGACATCGTGCGCGCCGGGACGCCGGCGGCGTTCAGGGCCGTTTCCAGAGCCAGGGAGTTCATCACGGTCGCCATCATCCCGAGGGAATCGCCGGTGGCCCGGTCGATCCAGCCGGCCGCCGAGATGCGGGCGCCGCGGATCATGTTGCCCCCGCCGACCACCAGGGCGATCTGCACGCCGGCCTCGCGGGTGCGGGCGATGTCGTCGGCGATGCCCGCCAGGGTCGGGGGATGCAGCCAGTACCCATCGGGTGCGGCCAGCGCCTCGCCGGAGAGTTTCACGAGGACGCGGCGAAACGGTGTGGTCTCCGGCATCGAGCCAGTCCCCTCTAACCCGGCCTGGATCAGGTCGGGGAGCCAATCGGAAGCGGAGGGGTGTCTAGCCCAAGGGAGGCCGGAACGTCGAGGGGCGGCGGCATTCCTGCCGCCGCCCCTTGGACGATTCCCTGGTTTCCGCGGGGCCTTACCCGGGACGGTCCGGCTCAGCCGCGGGCGGCGGCGGCCACCTCGGAGGCGAAATCGGGCGCCTCCTCCTTCTCGATACCCTCGCCGAGGGCGTAGCGCACGAAGGCGGCGAGCTTGACCGGCGCGCCGGCCTTGCCCTCGGCCTCCTTCAGCACCTGGGAGATGGTCTTGGAGCCGTCATGCACGAAGGGCTGCTCCAGGAGGGTGACCTCCTTGTAGTAGCTCTTCAGGCCGCTCTCGACGATCTTGGCGAGCACGTTCTCGGGCTTGCCGGCATTCTTCTCGCGCAGGATGTTGATCTCGCGGTCGAGGGTCGCCTGATCGACGCCGGCGGCATCGAGTGCCACCGGGTTGGTGGCGGCGACGTGCATGGCGATCTGACGGCCGAGGGTGGAGAGCACCTCGACGTCGCCCTCGGACTCGAGCGCGACGAGCACGCCGATCTTGCCGAGGCCCTCGACCACCTGGCCGTGGACGTAGGAGGCGATCACGCCCTTGGTCACGTCGAGCTTGGCGACGCGGCGCAGGGTCATGTTCTCGCCGATGGTGGCGATGAGGTTGGCGAGGCTCTCCTTGACCGTGGTCGCGGCGCCGGGGAACGTAGCGGCTTCGAGGCCGTCCAGCGTGCCGTCGGTGTTGAGCGCGAGCTTGGCGGCCTCGCGGGCGAAGGCCTGGAAGCTGTCGTTGCGTGCGACGAAGTCCGTCTCGGAGTTCACCTCGACGATCGCGGCGTGGTGGCCGGCGGACTCGACGGCGACCAGACCCTCGGCGGCCACGCGGCCGGCCTTCTTGGCGGCCTTGGCGAGGCCCTTCTTGCGCAGCCAGTCGACGGCGGCTTCGATGTCACCATCGGTCTCGTTGAGCGCGCCCTTGCAGTCCATCATGCCCGCGCCGGTCTTCTCGCGGAGCTCTTTCACCAGTGCGGCGGTGATGTTGGCCATGGCGGGTCCTTTCCGTGTCTTGTCGGATGCGAAACCTTCCCGCGGGAAGGCTTCTGAAGCGAACGGGTTCAGCGAAGCTGAGTCTTTTGAAGCGACTGAGCCCGGCGCTCTTGGAAAGCACCGGGCTTCAGGAAGCAGTGTCCGATCTGGCGATGGCGGCCCGATGACGGGCCGCCGCAGCGGGATCAGGCGGCAGCGGCAGCCTCGACGAAGCCGCGGGCCTGGTCGACCCAGCCGTCGCGACCGATGCGGCCGTTCAGCTTCAGGTCGGCATCGACCTTGGCGATGTCGTCGGCGCTCATGGAGGCCAGCTGCCAGTAGTGGTAGATGCCGGCCTCGTTGAGCTTCTGCACGATCTGCGGGCCGGCGCCGTGGAGCTTCGACAGGTCGTCGGGCGCGCCGCGGGGGGCCGAGAGCAGCTCGAAGTGCTCGGTGGACTCGACGAGGGCGGCGACGTCGGCCTGGTTGACCGAGCCCGACTCGACGGAGGTTGCCGCGTCGTCGTTGGCCGGCAGCTCCTCGGCGACCGGCTCCTCGGAGGCGCCGAGATCGATGCCCATCGAGCCCTGGCCGCGCGAGATGCCGTCGATGGCGGCGCGGGCGATCAGGTCGCAGTACAGGGCGATGGCGCGGCCGGCGTCATCGTTGGCGGGAACGACGTAGGTGATGCCGTCCGGGTTGCAGTTGGTGTCGACGATGGCCGCCACCGGGATCCCGAGGCGCTGGGCCTCCTTGATCGCCAGCTGCTCCTTGTTGGTGTCGATCACGAACAGCAGGTCCGGCACGCCGCCCATGTCCTTGATGCCGCCCAGCGCCTTCTCGAGCTTGTCCTTCTCGCGGGCCAGCATCAGGCGCTCCTTCTTGGTGAGGCCCTGGGCCCCGCCGTCGAGGGTCTCGTCGACCTTGCGCAGGCGCTGGATCGAGCCCGAGATGGTCTTCCAGTTGGTCAGCATGCCGCCGAGCCAACGGGAGTTGACGTAGTACTGGGCCGAGCGCTTGGCGGCTTCCGCGATGGTGTCGGCCGCCTGGCGCTTGGTGCCGACGAACAGCACGCGGCCGCCCTTGGCGACGGTGTCGCTCACCGCCTGAAGGGCCTGGTGGAGGGCCGGCACGGTCTGGGCGAGATCGATGATGTGGATGTTGTTGCGCGTCCCGAAGATGTAGGACTGCATCTTCGGGTTCCAGCGGTGGGCCTGGTGTCCGAAGTGGGCGCCGGCCTCGAGAAGCTGACGCATGGTGAAATCGACGGCCATGTCTTTTGTACTCTCCGGTTGGTACCGCCGCGGAGGAAGCGATCGCGCCCGAGGGACGACGACCACCGGAAACGCCTCATTCAGGCATGAGGCCGGCTCCGCGTGTGGAATGGGCGGGGCCTTAACAGAGCCCGGCCGCCGAGGCAAGGTTCGCCGGGGCGGTCGATCTCACCGGATCGACGCCGCGATCGCCTGCTGGATCGCCAGGATGTTGGCGCCGCGCTTGAGGGTCTTGCGGATCGGCTCGGCTCGGCCCGACACCCAGATCGCCAGTTCGGAATCGAGGTCGAAGCTGCCCGCCGTCTCCACCGAGAACGACGTGATCGCCCGGTAGGGCACGGTCAGGTACGAGACCTTCCGGCCGGTGAGGCCCTGCTTGTCCACCAGGATCAGGCGCCGGTCCGTGAACACGATGAGGTCGCGCAGGATCCGGAAGGCGACCTGCACCGGCTCGCCCTCGGTGAGGATGCCGGCCATCTGCTGGTTGACCTCCGCCGGCGAGAGATCGCTGCCGTGGCCGAGCAGTCCATCGAGAAAACCCATCGCGCGCCGTATCCCCTTGAAGCCTCGCCGCACCTATGTAGGGGCGCGTCCGCCGTTCCGTCAGGGCGCCACGTCCGTGCCCGGAGTCCGCCTCCATGTCCTTTCCTACCTCTCGGCCGAGCCGCCTCCGGCTCGGCGTCAACATCGACCACGTCGCGACCGTGCGGAACGCCCGCGGCGGCACGGCGCCCGATCCGATTCGCGCGGCCCGCGAGGCGGTCGCGGCGGGAGCGGATGGGATCACGGCGCATCTGCGCGAGGACCGGCGGCACATCCGCGACGCCGACATGGAGACGCTGGCGCGCATCCTGACGGTGCCGCTCAATTTCGAGATGGCGGCCACCGACGAGATGATCGAGATGGCGATCCGGCTGAAGCCGCATGCCGCCTGTCTGGTGCCGGAGAAGCGGGCGGAGCGCACCACCGAGGGCGGCCTCGACATCATCGGCGGCCACGACGCCCTGCAACCCCGCATCGCCCGCCTGTCCGAGGCCGGCATCCGGGTCTCGCTCTTCGTCGAGCCGGACGAGGCGGTGATGGAGGCGGCCCGCCGGCTCGGGGCGCCGGTGGTCGAGCTCCACACCGGCAGCTACTGCGAGGCGGTGGCCGAGGGCGACGCCACGCGCACGGCGCACGAGCTCGACCGCATCGCCCGGGCGGCCACCTACGGGGCGGGACTCGGCCTGGAGGTCCATGCCGGTCACGGCCTGGCCCTCGACAGCGTCGGTCCGGTGGCGGCCCTGCCGGAGATCGCCGAGCTGAACATCGGTCACGCGCTCATCGGCGAGGCGATCTTCGTGGGCCTGCCCCAGGCGATCCGAGACCTGCGCGCTGCCATGGACGCGGCCCGGGCATGATTCTCGGCATCGGCTCCGACCTCTGCGACATCCGCCGGATCGAGAAGTCGCTGGACCGTTACGGCGAGCGCTTCACCCATCGGGTCTTCACCGATGGCGAGCGCGCCAAATGCGATGCCCGCGCGGCGCGGGCCCCCTCCTATGCCCGCCGCTTCGCCGCCAAGGAGGCCTGCGCCAAGGCGCTGGGCACCGGCATCGCCCGGGGCGTCTTCTGGCGCGACATGGAGGTGGTGAACCTGCCCGGCGGCCGTCCGACCCTCCGCCTCACCGGGGCGGCCGCAGAGCACCTCGCCGCGATGGTCCCGGCCGGCCACATGCCGAAGCTGCACATCACCCTCACGGACGACCCGCCCATGGCTCAGGCCTTCGTGATCATCGAGGCGGTGCCGGACAGCACGCCCGGGACTTAGCCGATAGCCCCCTGCGTTGCGGCGCCTTTCCGCATGGTCTATGCCGCCGGTCGACCGTCAACGACGGAAGCCGCCCGGAATCCGGGCGCGAGCGTCGGACCGGAGATGGCAGCCAGATGGAACGTGCCCGCGTGGACCAGCAGACGAAGCGTGACCTGAAGGCTGCTGACACCGGCACCTGGGCGAGCATCAAGGAGACGCTGAAGGTCGGCGGCCAGGCGCTGCTGATCGCGCTGGTGGTGCGCACGCTCCTGTTCCAGCCGTTCAACATCCCCTCGGGCTCCCTCGTTCCCACGCTCCTGATCGGCGATTACCTGTTTGTCTCGAAATATTCGTATGGCTATTCAAAGTACTCCCTGCCCTTGAGCGAGTACCTGCCCTTCACGGCCGATGGCCGGATCTGGGGCGCCGAGCCCAAGCGCGGCGACATCGCCGTGTTCAAGCTGCCCAAGGACAACGCCACCGACTACATCAAGCGCGTCATCGGCCTGCCCGGCGACAAGATCCAGATGAAGGCCGGGCTGCTCTACATCAACGACGTGCCGGTGAAGCGCGAGAAGATCGCGCCCTTCGAGACCACCGGGCCGTACGGCGAGCAGGCCAAGGCCGAGCAGTACCTCGAGACGCTGCCCAACGGCGTCACCCACCGGGTGATCGAGCGCGACGGCGACAACGGCTACTGGGACAACACCGAGCCCTACACCGTGCCGCAAGGCCGGTTCTTCATGATGGGCGACAACCGCGACAACTCGACGGATTCGCGCGATCTCGCCAATGTCGGCTTCGTGCCGTTCGAGAACTTCGTCGGCCGCGCGGAGATGATCTTCTTCTCCATCGACGAAGGCACGCCGGCATGGCAGATCTGGAACTGGCCGGCGAAGGTGCGCTGGAACCGGCTGTTCACGACCATCCACTAGGACGTTATCCATCGTGACCGAAGAGGCGCGTCCCTCCAGCCGGGCGCGGCGCGCGCCCCGTCCGAAGCCCGACCTCGCGGTGCTCGAGGCGCGGGTCGGCCACGTCTTCGCCGACCCGAAGCTGCTGGTCCAGGCCCTCACCCACGTGAGCAAGGCCGGCGGGAACGGCCGGCTCGGCAGCTACCAGCGCCTGGAATTCCTGGGCGATCGCGTCCTCGGCCTCGCCATCGGCGACCTCCTCTACGAGGCGTTTCCGCAGGCCGACGAGGGCGAGCTGTCGCGGCGTCTCGCCGGGCTCGTCCGGCGCGAGACCTGCGCCGCCGTCGCGACCACCTGGGACGTCGGCCCGCATCTCGCCCTCGGCCCCGGCGAGGTCCAGAGCGGCGGACGGCGCAACCAGACCATCCTGGCGGACGTGTGCGAGTCGATCCTCGGGGCGGTGTTCCTCGATGCCGGCTACGAGGTCGCCAAGGGCATCGTCAACGCGGCCTTCACCCCCGACACCGACACGGCGGCCCCCCGCGGCCGCGACGCCAAATCGGCCCTGCAGGAATGGGCCATGGCCCGGGCCCTGCCGATCCCGTTCTACGAAGTGGTCGAACGCTCGGGCCCCGACCACGCGCCGGTGTTCCAGATCGCCGTCCGCGTCGAGGGACTGGAGGCCGGCATCGGCATCGGCCCCTCGAAGCGCCTCGCCGAGCAGGAGGCCGCCCGCCTCGTGCTGGAGCGCGAGATCACCGGCCCCGCTCCCTCCCGAACCCAGGAGACGTCGGCGGACGTCGCTGAAGGACATGCCCCCGATGCCTGACGCCGATGTGCCCGACGACGATTTCGACGGCGACGACGACTTCGCCCCGCCACCGCTGCAGCCGCTTCCCGCGGTGACGATGCCGGAGAACACCACCGCGGGGTTCGTCGCGCTGATCGGCATCCCCAATGCCGGCAAGTCGACGCTGCTGAACAGCCTCGTGGGCACCAAGGTTTCGATCGTCTCCCGCAAGGTGCAGACCACCCGCGCCCTGGTGCGCGGCATCGTCATGCACGACACCGCGCAGATCATCCTCGTCGACACGCCGGGGATCTTCGCCCCCAAGCGCCGCCTCGACCGCGCGATGGTGCATTCGGCCTGGAGCGGCGCCTCGGATGCCGATGCGGTCTGCCTGCTGATCGACGCCCGCAAGGGCGTGAGCGAGGAGGTCGACGCGATTCTGGCCAAGCTACCGGACGTGAAGCGCCCCAAGGTGCTGATCTTGAACAAGATCGACCTGATCCCGCGCGACCGCCTGCTGGCTCTCGCGGCCTCCCTGAACGAGCGGATTCCGTTCCTGCACACCTTCATGGTCTCGGCCCTGAACGGCGACGGCATCGAAACGCTGAAGACGACGTTGGCCGGCATGATGCCGAAGAGCCCTTGGCTCTACCCGGAGGACCAGGTCTCGGACGCGCCGATCCGGATGCTGGCCGCCGAGATCACCCGCGAGAAGCTGTACGACCGCCTGCACGAGGAACTGCCCTACCGCTCCACCGTCGAGACGGACCAGTGGCAGGTGCGTCCCGATGGATCGGTCCGCATCGAGCAGACCATCTTCGTGGAGCGCGAGAGCCAGCGCTCCATCGTGCTCGGCAAGGGCGGCCAGACCATCAAGGCCATCGGCCAGGCGGCCCGCCACGAGATCGCGGAAGCGGCCGAGCAGACGGTGCACCTCTTCCTGCACGTGAAGGTGCGCGAGAACTGGGCGGACGATCCGGCGCGCTATCGGGAGATGGGTCTGGAGTTCCCGCGCGGCTGAGCATGGGCTATGAGAACGGGAGATCGACGCCGCGGCGATTCTTGTCGCGCGCTGGCCGAGCCTCCCGATTTCCTGTCACGCCCTGAGCCGTCGAGGCGCGCGCGCCGTCGCGCCGGATCCCGTCACGATGTCCACCATGCCTGTCTCGGAAGCCGTCTACGGCGCGCCGCCCCTGGAACTGGTGGAGGTGCCCCCGCACGCGGTCCAGGTCTCGCCGTTGAGCCCCGGCGCGGCCCGCCTCGAGGATATGGAGCCCGGGCGCCTGGAGCGGCTCGACATCCTGGCACCGGCCGGGACGATCGAGCGGCGCTACGTGCTGGCGCTCGGCCTCAAGGCCCTGCAGCCCGGCGGGCGTCTGACGGCGCTGGCCCCCAAGGATCGCGGCGGCAGCCGCCTCGCCAAGGAACTCGCCGGGTTCGGCTGCGCGGTTCAGGAGGAGGCGCGGCGCCACCACCGGATCTGCGTCGGCACACGCCCGGAAGCGATCAGCGGTCTCGAGGACGCCCTCCACGAGGGCGGTCCGCGCCACATCGACAACCTCGCCCTCTGCACGCAGGCCGGGATCTTCTCCTACGACCGCCTCGATCCCGGCACGGCCCTGCTCCTCGCCCACCTGCCGCCCCTCGCCGGCGCCGGCGCCGATTTCGGATGCGGCCTCGGCATCCTGGCCCGGGCCGTCCTCCATTCGCCGAAGGTGACGGCCCTGACGCTGATCGACCTCGACCGGCGCGCCATCGAGATGGCGACGCGCAACGTCGGCGATCCGCGCGCCACCCTGCGCTGGGCCGATATCCGCGCCGGCGGCCTCGGCCTGTCGCGGCTGGACTTCGTGGTGATGAACCCGCCCTTCCACGACGGCGGCGCCGAAGACCAGGCCCTCGGCCAGGCCTTCATCGCCCGGGCGGCGGAAGCCCTGCGCCCGGGGGGCAGCCTCTGGCTCACCGCCAACACCCACCTGCCCTACGAGGCGCCCCTGAAGGCGGCCTTCAAGAGCGTGACGCTGAAGGCCTCGGCCGGCGGCTACAAGATCTACGAGGCGCGCCGATGACGCGGCCGGCCAAGATCGCGCAGCTGCGGCTCGACCGCCTGCTCGCCAATATGGGCTACGGCTCGCGGCGGGAGATCGCGCTCCTCACCCGCGCCGGCCTCGTGGTCCTCGACGGCTCGCCCCTGCGCGACGCGGATCAGCGCATCCCGGTGACGCCGGACCTCGCCCAGCGGATGACCGTCGACGGCGCCGCCCTCGACCCGCCGCCGGGCCTGACCCTGATGCTGCACAAGCCCCTCGGCGTGACCTGCTCGCACAAGGAGGCGGGCCCCCTCGTCTACGGTCTCCTGCCCGATCGCTGGCGCCGGCGCGACCCCGCCCTCTCCACGGTCGGCCGCCTGGACAAGGAGACCTCCGGCCTCCTGCTCCTCACCGATGACGGCGCCCTCCTGCATCGGATCATCGCGCCGAAGGCCAACGTGGCCAAGCGCTACCGCGTCGCCCTGGATCGTCCGCTGAAGGGCGACGAGGGCACGGTCCTCGCCTCCGGCACGCTGATGCTGGAAGGCGAGGAGAAGCCGCTCCTGCCGGTCGGGTTCGAGGCCGAGGGCGAGACCGGCGCCGTGGTGACCCTGCACGAGGGGCGCTACCATCAGGTCCGGCGCATGTTCGCCGCTCTGGGCAACCACGTCACCGCCCTGCACCGCGACCGCGTCGGAGGCCTCGGCCTGCCGGACGACCTCGCGCCAGGCGAATAC
Source organism: Methylobacterium sp. Leaf88 (assembly GCF_001422795.1). NCBI lineage: Bacteria > Pseudomonadati > Pseudomonadota > Alphaproteobacteria > Hyphomicrobiales > Methylobacteriaceae > Methylobacterium > Methylobacterium sp. Leaf88. The sequence continues at coordinate 639,488 of NZ_LMMK01000012.1, forward strand.
CGCGTCCTCGGCCCGGCGGAGATCGCCGCGATCTTCGCGGGCGAGGCGCCCTGACCGGTCCGGAACCGGACCCGGCGCGACCTGTTGGATCGGCGAACGCCAACCCGACGGGTGATCCGCAATGAACCGGTTCTCGACGCTCCTCCTCGCCCTCGCCCTCAGCACCGGCCCGGCGAGCCTCGCCCTGGCCGACACGCCGGGCGCCGACTGGATGCCGGCCGATCAGGTCAAGCAGAAGCTGATGGCCGCGGGCTACACCAGCATCACCGAATTCGAGGCCGATGACGGCCACTGGGAGGGCGAGGGCGTGAAGAACGGCGTCAAGATGCAGTTCCACGCCGACCCGAAGACCGGCGCGATCCTCTCGGAGAAGCCGGACAAGTAAGCCGGTCCCGATCGGTCGCGAACGCCGCGATCGGCCTACCGACCCGGCCCGCCGCGTCGGGGACTCATCCCGGCCCGCCCGCGTTGCGGGGTCGACCCGCCGGCCCGGGTGGCGATCCGTTCGAAGCGGATCAGGCTCCGGGCGGCGGCTCGGACAGCCCCCCGCGTCCGCCCCGGCTTGCCAATCCCGACCGACTCGTTTATCCGCCACCCCTCGCGTTCGCTCCGGCTGGGGGCTGAACGGACGGTGCCGATTCGTTCGGCACAGGGTGAAGCCCCGCGAAGGGCCGATCCCGTCGTCCCGTGTCTCCGCCTTCGATCAACCGCTCGGGCCTTCAAACGGCTCGAAGGGCTTGGCGCCGGGCGATTGCGGATGAACCGGCCCGACGCTTCCTTCCCCGCACGTTTTTCGTGCCGTCGGGTCCCTTTGAATATGAAGGGCCCGTTAATGCCTCTCTACGAACACGTCTTCCTGGCGCGCCAGGACGTGACGGCCCAGCAGGTCGAGACCATGGTCGAGACCTACAAGGGCGTCATCGAAGCCAATGGCGGCAAGGTCGAGAAGATCGAGATGTGGGGCGTGAAGTCCCTCGCCTACCGCATCAAGAAGAACCGCAAGGCGCATTTCACGCTCCTCAACGTCGACGCCCCCCCGGCCGCTCTGGCCGAGATGGAGCGCCAGATGCAGATCTCCGAGGACGTCCTCCGCTTCATGACCGTCCGCGTCGAAGAGCTCGAGTCCGAGCCGTCGGCGATGATGCAGAAGCGCGACCGCGACGACCGCAAGGATCGTGAGCGCGGCCGTCGTCGGGACGACGAAGGCTTCGGCGGTGGTGGATTCGGCGGCGACCGCGATCGCGGCGACCGGGGTGATCGCGGCGACCGGGGCGACCGCCCCGAGCGCAGCTTCGGCGGGGAGGCTTAAGTCATGGCATTTGGTGCTGGACCCGGTGCACCCGCCGCTGGCGGGGCTGGTGGTGGTGCGGGCGGCGGACGCCGTCCCTTCTTCCGTCGTCGGAAGACCTGCCCCTTCTCGGGCGCGAACGCGCCCAAGATCGACTACAAGGACGTCAAGCTCCTGTCGCGCTACGTCTCCGAGCGCGGCAAGATCGTGCCGTCGCGCATCACGGCCGTGTCGGCCAAGAAGCAGCGCGAGCTCGCCCAGGCGATCAAGCGCGCCCGCTTCCTCGGCTTCCTGCCCTACGTGATCAAGTAAGCGCCTCGGCGCTCGCCCCGGCCCGTCACCACGGGCCGGGGCCTCACGCCGCTCGCGCGGCACACAGGTTCGTACCGGCCGATCCGACAGGTGGGCCGGGAATCGTTGGGGCCGGACGTGCCTCTAACCCTGCCCGGACCGGGACAGTGGGACAGCGGGATTGATGACACAGTTTCTCGGCATCGGTATCGGCGCGGGCCTCGTTTCCGCCCTCCTCTTCGGCGTCCTGCTGAAGGCGACGGCGCTCGCGATCCTGCTCTACCTGCTCGCCCCGCTCCCGATCCTGATCGTGGGCCTCGGCTGGAGCCACCGGGCCGCTCTCGTGGCCGCCGTCACCGGCGCCCTGGCCCTCGCCCTCGTGGTCCAGCCCTTCCTCGGCCTCGGCTTCTTCGCCTATCTCGCCCTGCCCGCCTGGTGGCTCGCCTACCTGGCGCTGCTCGGACGGCCGGGCGCCGACGGCACGATGGAATGGTATCCGACCGGGCGCCTGCTCGCCTGGACCGCCGGGACGGCCGGCCTCGCCTTCGTGGCCATCGCGGTCATCGCCGCCCCGAACTACGAGACCTTCCAGTCCCAGCTGCGGGGCATGACCCGGACGCTGATCCAGGTCCGGGCCGACCGCGCCGCCAATCCGGCGCCCCCCGCTCCGAAGCCGGACGCCCCCGAGGCAGACGCCAAGCCTCCGGCCGAGGCCCCGGCCGAGCCGGGTCCGCAGGATCCCGCCGAGGCGACCCGGACCGAGGTCGCCAACGCCCTCGCGGCCATCGCGCCCGGGCTCGCCACCCACGGCCTCACGGTCCTGCTGACCTTCTATCTCTGGGCCGCCGCCCGCATCGTGCGCATCTCCGGGCGCCTGCTCCGCCCCTGGCCGGACCTCGCCGCGACGATGATGCCGCGCCGGGTGCTGGCCGTGCTCGGGGGTGCGGTGCTGCTCGCCCTGGTGCCGGGCTATCCGGGCGTGCTCGGCGTCGCCGTGGCGGGGGCGCTCAGCGCCGCTTTCGCCATCCAGGGCCTCGCCGCCTTCCACGACCGCAGCCGCGGCCGGCCCGGGCGCCTCGCCCTCCTGCTCGGCCTCTACCTGATCCTCTTCTTCACCCAGGGCGTCGCTCTCGTCGCCCTGACCCTGTTCGGCATCGCCGATACCGCCCTCGACCGCCGACGTCCCCGCGACGCGGCCGGACGACTCTGATCCTCCCCCCCAACCGAAGGACCAACACCATGGAAGTCATCCTCCTCGAGCGCGTCGCCAAGCTCGGCCAGATGGGCGAGACCGTGAACGTGAAGCCGGGCTACGCCCGCAACTTCCTCCTCGCCCGCGGCAAGGCCCTGCGTGCCACCGACGGCAACAAGAAGCACTTCGAGACCCAGCGCGCCCAGCTCGAGGCCCGCAACCTCGAGCGCAAGTCCGAAGCGCAGTCCGTCGCCGAGACCCTCGAGGGCAAGAGCTTCGTGCTCATCCGCCAGTCGGGCGAGACCGGCGTGCTCTACGGCTCGGTCTCGACCCGCGACCTGGCCGACGTCGTCACCGCCGACGGCTTCACCGTGGGCCGCGACCAGTTCGCCCTCAACCAGCCGATCAAGACCCTGGGCCTGCACACCGTTCCGGTCGTGCTGCACCCCGAGGTGGAGGTCTCGATCACGGTGAACGTCGCCCGTTCGCCCGAAGAGGCCGAGCGTCAGGCCCGCGGCGAGTCCACCACCGAGCGCGAGGCCTTCAACCTCGACGACCTCGGTCTCGAGGTCGGTGCCGCCCTCGCCGAGGCCGGCGACGACCGCGAGTAATCGCGCCACAGGACGGTGAAGAATGGGGACGACCAGCCTTAAAGGTTGACTAGTTCCGCATTTGTTCCAGCATGGACGCCCGTCATCCGCGAGGATGGCGGGCGTTTCTGCGACCGCCCTTCCCGTCCGCGCGTCCAAAGGATGCGGCCGCGACGGAACGGAAAGCCGCAAAGCGCGAATCGGCTAAGGTTCGGCTAACCATGCCGGCGCCATGGTCGGGCGATAGCGACGTGCGGCGGCGGACCACCGCGCGGACGATGAATCGACGAGTCGGAGCCTCGAATCAGCCCATGGCCCTGCCCAACGCCCTGACGGCCAACCTTCAGCCCGTCGCGCAGGAATTCCGCGTCGCGCCGCACAACATCGATGCGGAGCAAGCCCTGCTCGGCGCGATCCTGGTGAACAACGACGCCTATTACCGGATCTCGGACTTCCTCCTGCCCGAGCACTTCATGGAGGACGTCCACCGCAAGATCTTCGAGGTGGCCTCGCAGCTCATCAAGGCGGGCAAGCTCGCGACCCCCATCACCCTGAAGACCTACCTGGGCGACGCCGACCTCGGCGGCCAGACGGTGATGCAGTACCTGGCGCGCCTCGCCGCCGAGGCCACCACCGTCATCAATGCCGGCGATTACGGCCGCACCATCTACGACCTCGCCATCCGCCGCCGCCTCATCACCATCGGCGAGGACCTGGTGAACGGCGCCTACGAGGCGCCGGTGGAATCCTCGCCGCGCGACCAGATCGAGGGCACCGAGCGGCGTCTCTACGAGCTCGCCGAATCGGGCAAGTACGACGGCGGCTTCCAGAAGTTCTCCGACGCCCTCACGGCCGCGGTGGACATGGCGGCCAAGGCCTACCAGCGCGAGGGCAAGCTCTCGGGCGTCGCCACCGGCCTGTCGGACCTCGACGCCAAGATGGGCGGCCTGCAGCGATCGGATCTAATCATCCTCGCTGGGCGCCCGGCCATGGGCAAGACCTCGCTCGTCACCAACATCGCCTTCAACGTCGCCAAGGCCTACCAGTCGGAGAAGCTGCCGGACGGCCGGACCGAGACGAAGAACGGCGGCATCGTCGGATTCTTCTCTCTCGAAATGTCGGCCGAGCAATTGGCGACCCGTATCATCGCCGAGCAGTCGGGCGTGCCGTCCTACAAGATCCGCCGCGGCGACATCCAGCCGGCGGAATTCTACAAGATCACCGATGCCGCCCGGGACATGCAGACGATCCCGTTCTACATCGACCAGACCGGCGGCATCTCCATCGCGCAGCTCGCCGCCCGCGCCCGGCGCCTCAAGCGCCAGAAGGGCCTCGATCTCCTCATCGTGGACTACCTGCAGCTGCTCTCCGGCTCGGGCAAGCGCAGCGACAACCGCGTGCAGGAGATGACCGAGATCACCACCGGCATGAAGGCGCTGGCCAAGGAGCTGGCGGTGCCGATCATCGCCCTGTCCCAGCTCTCCCGTCAGGTCGAGAACCGCGAGGACAAGCGCCCGCAGCTCGCCGACCTGCGCGAATCGGGCTCGATCGAGCAGGACGCCGACGTGGTGATGTTCGTCTTCCGCGAGGAATACTACGTCAACAACAAGAAGCCCCGCGAAGGCACGGAGGAGTTCTTCGCCTGGGAGGCCGAGATGAACCGCGTGCACGGCAAGGCCGAGGTGATCCTGGGCAAGCAGCGTCACGGCCCCACCGGCACCGTCGAACTCCAGTTCGACGCCAACATCACGCGCTTCTCGGACCTTGCGCAGTCCGACCGCCTGCCGGAGCAGATGTAGGCGGGCGGCTTCTGGCCGGGGCCGCCTGTGCGCCGACGCGCCTCGCGGACGATCCAGGAATCCTGTAAGATCGCCCGCATTCGTGAACCGTCGCACTCGGACGCGAGAAGGAGCGACCGTGGCACATCCCAAGCGCGTCGAGGCCGAACCGCGCCTCGGCGCCTCCTATGACGGCGATCTGGCCGCCTGGTCCCTTGAACAGGCCGGACATCTGCGTCAGCGCGCCTGGGCGAAGCTCGACATCCCCCATCTGATCGACGAGGTGGAATCGGTGGCGCGCGCGGAACGGAACGCCCTGACGAGCGCACTTCGGATCATCCTGCTGCACCTTCTGAAATGGGACCATCAGCCGGACATGCGAAGTCGGAGCTGGACGACCTCCATCCGCGTCCAGCGCCTCGCCGCGCTGGAGCGGATGGAGGACAGTCCGAGCCTCGGAGCGCAGATGGAGGACCTCCTGGCCCGTGCCTATCGACGCGCACGGATCGAGGCGGCGGCCGAGACGAATCTCCCAGAGGCCACCTTTCCCGAGTCCTGTCCCTATTCCGCCGACGCGGTGCTGAACCGTGACATGCCCTGGCCCGAGGCCTCCAACGAGAAGGCGGGCATCTCATCCGAGCCCTGAATGATTTGGAACGGCGCCCGATGCTCGAAGGCACCCACGGCGCCCGCCTCACCATCGACCTCGCGGCCATCGCGGAGAACTGGCGGCGGCTCGGCGCCCAGGCGCCGGGGGTGGCGTGCGCCGCCGTGGTCAAGGCGGATGCCTATGGCTGCGGCCTCGCCCGGGTCGCGCCCGCTCTGTGGGCGGCCGGGTGCCGGACGTTCTTCGTCGCGCACCTGAGCGAGGGGATCGCGGCCCGGGCCGTCCTGCCCGAGGCGACGATCTACGTGCTGAACGGCCTCCTGCCCGGCCTCGGCCCGACGCTGGCAGCGCATGCGCTGCGGCCGGTCCTCGGCAGCCGGGAGGAACTCGCCGAATGGGCCACCCTGGCGGAGGCCGCCGCCGCCCCCCTTCCGGCGGCCCTGCACGTGGACACCGGCATGAACCGCCTTGGCCTCTCGGTGCCCGAGGCCCTGGCACTTTCGGGCGATCCGCTGATCGCGCGCGCCGGCATCGCCCTGCTGATGACCCACCTCGTCAGCGCCGAACGGGCGAGCGACCCGGTCAATGCGCGCCAGATCGCGGATTTCGCCCGGGTCCGGGCCGCGCATCCGGGCCTGCCCGGCTCCTTCGCCAATTCCTCGGGGATCTTTCTCGGCGCGGACGCGCATCACGACCTGCTGCGGCCCGGCTACGCCCTGTTCGGCGGCAACCCGACCCCGTGGAAGCCCAACCCGATGCGGCCGGTGCTGCGCCTGGAGGCGCAGGTCGCGCAGATCCGCGACGTCGCGGCCGGCGAGACCTGCGGCTACAACGGACGCTGGCGGGCGCCCGGGCCCCGGCGGCTGGCGACCCTGTCGCTGGGCTACGCCGACGGCTATCCGCGCTCCGCCAGCGGACGCGGCGTCGCCCTGGTCGACGGCGTCCGCTGCCCCATCCTCGGGCTGATCTCGATGGACCTCGTCATCCTCGACGTCACCGAGGCGCCGGAGGCCCGACGCGGGAGCGCCGCGACCCTGATCGGCGACGGCCTCGACGTCGATGCGGTGGGCCGCGCCGCCGGCACCATCGGCTACGAGATCCTGACGGGTCTGGGTTCTCGCTATGTTCGCCATTATGTGACAGGAACCGGGGCCTGACCTCCGCCTGATCCGGGCGAGTCCTCCGGCTCCTCCAGCGGAATCGCGATGGCCAAGATCCAACAGAGCTTCGTCTGCCAGTCCTGCGGGGCGGTCTACAACCGCTGGCGCGGGCGCTGCGAGGCCTGCAACGGCTGGAACACCATCGTGGAGGAGACCGGGGCCACCGGTCCCCAGTCCGGGCCGGTCAAGACGCGGCCGAGCCGGGCCCGCGGCCGCGTCTTCGCCCTGGAGGGCCTGACCGGCGCGGTGAAGGAGGCGCCGCGCATCCCGTCGGGGATCAACGAGCTCGACCGCGTCACCGGGGGCGGCTTCGTGCGCGGTTCGGTGATCCTCCTGGGCGGCGATCCCGGCATCGGCAAGTCGACCCTGCTGATGCAGGCCTCCGCCGCCATGGCCCGCACGGGCGAGCGCGTCGTCTACATCTCGGGCGAGGAGGCGGTGGCGCAGGTGCGCCTGCGGGCCGAGCGCCTGGGCCTGACCTCGGCGGCGGTCGAACTGGCGGCCGAGACCAATGTCGAGGACATCGTCGAGACCCTGTCGCAGGGGCGCCCGCCGGCGCTCGCCATCATCGATTCGATCCAGACCATGTGGACCGAGACCGTGGAATCCGCCCCCGGCACCGTCACGCAGGTGCGCGGCTCGGCCCAGACCCTGATCCGCTTCGCCAAGACCAGCGGCACGGCGGTGATCCTCGTCGGGCACGTGACCAAGGACGGTCAGATCGCCGGCCCCCGCGTCGTCGAGCACATGGTCGATGCCGTCGCCTCCTTCGAGGGCGACCAGGGTCATCACTTCCGCATCCTGCGCGCGGTGAAGAACCGCTTCGGGCCCACCGACGAGATCGGCGTGTTCGAGATGACCGACATGGGACTGGCCGAGGTTCCGAATCCGTCCGCGCTGTTCCTCGCCGGCCGCGACCACGCGGCCCCCGGCACCGCGGTCTTCGCCGGCATGGAGGGCACGCGCCCGCTCCTCGTCGAGATCCAGGCCCTCGTGGCGCCCTCCTCCCTCGGGATGCCCCGTCGGGCGGTGGTCGGCTGGGACCCGAACCGGCTGTCGATGGTGCTGGCGGTGCTGGAGGCCCATGGCGGCATCCGCCTGGGCACGCACGACGTCTACCTCAACGTGGCGGGCGGCCTGCGCATCTCGGAGCCCGCCGCCGATCTCGCGGTGGCCGCCGCCCTGGTCTCGTCCCTGTCCGGGGCCACGCTGCCGCCCGAGACGGTGTATTTCGGCGAGATCGGGCTCTCCGGTGCGGTCCGCCCGGTGGCCCAGGCCCCGGCGCGGCTCAAGGAGGCGCTGAAGCTCGGCTTCGCCAAGGCGGTGATGCCGCAGGGGCGCGGCGAGGGCGGCGACGGCGCCCTCTCGACGGAGGCCCTGCGCCACATCGCCGACATGGTGGCGGGCATCGCCAGCAACGGTCCGCGCCGGGTCGCGCAGCGCCGCGGCCACAACCCGCCCGATTACGGCGACGACGATTAGGCCCTCGGCCGCACGGGCGGCCCGGTGAGCGGGCCTCGCTCGAGACCTCGGATCAGGTCTAGCGCCGGCCCGAGCGGAGGGCCGACAGACGATCCTGGCCGGGCGGAAGGTCAGGCCCGCGATCCCGGCGATGTGTTTCGGCGCAAAACCAGAAGACGGCCGGCACGCCGCCGAACAACGCGGCGCTCGGCCGGCTTTCTTGCCGTCGGAAACGGCCGGAGGACGTCGTGATGGGGCCGGGCGTCACGCCGGACCCGCACGAGCACCAGGCGGGAATGGGCCTCCACGCCAGGGTGACGGCCGAGTTTCCGCACGATATACAGGGCCGCGGCCGGGGGAAGCCGCACGATCCGGTCATCGTCGCCGCTCCGCCCCTTGAAGTGACAATCGTCAGAGATGCCGTTCTCCGTTCTCGATCTCGTCGTGCTGGGTATCGTCGTGGTCTCGGCGCTGTTGGCCGCCGTGCGCGGCGCGACCCGCGAAGTGCTCGCCATCATCGCCTGGGTCGCCGCCGCCGCTATCGCCTGGAAATTCCATCCGCTCCTGCTGCCCACCGTCAGCCAGCACGTGACGAATGCCACCGTCGCCCTGGTGGCCTCGATCGCGGCGATCTTCCTGGTGACGCTGATCGTCGTATCGATCATCACCGTGAAGGTGTCGGACATGATCCTCGATTCGCGCATCGGCGCGATCGACCGTTCGCTGGGCTTCCTGTTCGGCGCCGGCCGCGGCTTCCTGATCTGCGTCATCGGGTGGGTGTTCCTGGCCTGGCTCGTGCAGGGCAAGATGCCGCCCTGGGCGTCCGAGGCCCGCAGCCGCCCGATGCTGGAGAAATCCGGCGAGGCCCTGGTGGCCCAGCTGCCCGAGAATCCGGAAGGCTTGCTGAAGCAGTTCAAGAAGCCCAAGACCGAGACGCCGGCCGATCCCGTCGAGCCGCCGGAAGGGGAGGTCCCGGCCCAGCGCCGCACCGAAGCGCCAGCCACGCCTGCCCCGCGACGCTGATCTGCGTCCCTGCGCGCTTGGTTGCAGCGCGAAGGCCGACTACATGACGCCTTCTTGACGGTGCCCGCCCGGGATTCGCGCGGGGCCAAGCAGGGAACGACATCATCATGTCTGTAGCCAAGTCGAGCGCCCGCCCCCCTGTCGAGGTCGTGGACGGGCTCGACCGCGACGGCGACACGCTACGCGAGGAGTGCGGCGTGTTCGGCATCTTCGGCCATCCCGATGCCTCCGCCATCGTCGCCCTCGGCCTGCACGCCCTGCAGCATCGCGGCCAGGAGGCGGCCGGCATCGTCTCCTTCGACGGGGCGGTCTTCCATTCCGAGCGCCGGCCCGGCCTCGTCGGCGATTCGTTCTCGGATCGCTCGACCATCGAGCACCTCGAAGGGCCGGCCGCCATCGGCCACGTCCGCTACTCCACCACCGGCGGCACCATCCTGCGCAACGTGCAGCCGCTCTTCGCCGAACTCGCCAGCGGCGGCCTCGCCGTGGCCCACAACGGCAACCTCACCAACGCCCTCTCGATCCGCCGCGACCTCGTGCGCGACGGCGCCATCACGCAATCGACCTCCGACACCGAGGTGATCCTGCACCTGGCCGCCCGCTCCCGGGCGCCGCGCATCGTCGAGCGCTTCACCGAGGCCCTGCGCCAGATCGAGGGCGCCTACGCCATCGTGGCCCTGACAAACAAGAAGCTAATCGGCGCCCGCGATCCCATGGGCATCCGCCCCCTGGTGCTCGGCGAGCTCGACGGCCGCTACATCCTGGCCTCCGAGACCTGCGCCCTCGACATCATCGGCGCCAAGTTCATCCGCGACATCGAGAACGGCGAGATCGTGGTGATCTCGGAAGAGGGCATCGAATCGCTCCGCTTCGCCCCGGCCCAGCCGATGCGGCCGTGCATCTTCGAGTACATCTACTTCGCCCGGCCGGATTCGGTGGTGAACGGCAAGAGCGTCTACGCCGTACGCAAGAACATCGGCCACGAACTGGCCCGGGAATCGGCGACGGAGGCCGACGTGGTCATCCCGGTGCCGGATTCGGGCGTGCCGGCGGCGCTGGGCTTCGCCCAGGAGACCGGCCTGCCCTTCGAGATGGGCATCATCCGCAACCACTATGTCGGGCGCACCTTCATCCAGCCGACCCAGTCGGTGCGCGAGCTCGGCGTGCGCATGAAGCACTCGGCCAACCGCGCGGTGGTCGAAGGCAAGCGCATCGTGCTGGTCGACGACAGCCTCGTGCGCGGCACCACCTCGGTGAAGATCGTGCGCATGATGCGCGAGGCCGGCGCCCGCGAGGTGCATTTCCGGATCGCCTCGCCGCCGATCACCTACCCGGACTTCTACGGCATCGACACGCCGGAGCGGGAGAAGCTGCTCGCCGCCACCCACGATCTCGAGGGCATGCGCCGCTACATCGGCGCCGATTCCCTGGCCTTCCTGTCCATCGACGGCCTCTACAAGGCCATGGGCGAGGCGCGGCGCGACGAGGCCTGCCCGCAATACACCGACCATTGCTTCACCGGCGACTACCCGACCGGCCTGACCGATCTCGCCATCGCGGGACCGCGGCGCCTCGCCATGCTCGCCGAAGCCGATTGAGCGTCCGATGAGCGACCCGACCCAGCCGCTCGCCGGCCGCCTCGCCGTCGTCACCGGCGCCTCGCGCGGCATCGGCCGCGCCGCCGCCCTCGCCCTGGCCCAGGCCGGCGCCCACATCGTCGCCGTCGCTCGGACGCAAGGAGGCCTCGAAGAGCTCGACGACGCCATCCGGGGCGTCGGCGGCAGCGCCACCCTCGTGCCCCTCGACCTGACGGATTACGACGCCATCGACCGCCTGGGTGCGGGCATCCACGAGCGCTGGCAGCGCCTCGACATCCTGGTGGGCAATGCCGGCATCCTCGGCAACCTCACGCCGATCGGGCACGTGACGCCGAAGACCTGGGCGCAGGTGATGGAGATCAACGTCACGGCGAATTACCGCCTGATCCGCTCGTTCGATCCGCTGCTGCGGGCCTCCGATGCGGGCCGGGCCATCTTCGTGACCTCCGGCGCAGCCCAGAAGTGCCGGGCCTATTGGGGGCCCTACTCCGTCTCGAAGGCCGCCCTCGACGCCCTCGTGCGCACCTACGCGGCCGAGACCGCGACGACGCCCGTGCGAGCCATGCTGCTGAATCCCGGCCCCTTGCGGACCGCGATGCGCAAGGCCGCGATGCCGGGCGAAGACGAGACGACCCTGAAGACCCCGGAGGATCTCGCGCCGCACTTCGTGCGCCTGGCCAGCCCGGATTTTTCGGAGTCCGGCAAGATCTACGACTTCCCGAGCGACCGGATCCTGACGCCGCAGATGGCGTGCTGACGCCGGACGCCGTCCCTCCTCCTCCGTTCTTCGAGACCGCCATGATCGACGTTCGCTGCATCTGCGCCATCGGCCTTCGCGGACAGCTGGGCCTCAACGGGCACCTGCCCTGGGAGGGCAACACCGATCCGCTCTTCGTCGAGGACGTGACGCGGTTCTTCGCCGTCACCATGGGCCACGTCCTGATCGCCGGGCCGAAGACCATCGCGTCGGTGCCCGAATTCGCCTTCCGGGACCGGACCATCGACGTCATCCGCAGCCACGAGGACCCGCAGGCCGTGCTGGCGCGCTATCCCGGGCGGCGCATCTTCGTGGGCGGCGGCATCGCGGTCTGGAACGTCTACGCCAAGTATATCCAGCACTGGGACATCACCCGCCTGCCCTACGACGGCGAGGCCGACCGCTGGTTCGACCCCGCCTGGCTCGTGGGCGGCCCCGCGCGGGCACAAACCGGCGCCTGACGGGTTGAGGGGAGCCACCCTTCCACAAGGCTCCCGATGACCTCAGCCCCTTACCGCTTCGGCATCGAGGAAGAGTACTTCCTGGCGGATGCCGAGACACGCGGCACCCCCCGTCGCTCGGTGAAGCCCTTCCACGTCCAGGCCGGCGAGGAATTGCCCGAGATCGGGCGCGAACTGCTCCAGTGCCAGGTGGAGGTCTGCACCCCGCCCTCCACGGACTTCGCGCAGGCGCGGGACGTCCTGTCGCGCCAGCGCTCGGCCCTGGGCAAGCTCGGGCGCGAGCACGGCCTCCTCGTGTTCGCGGCGGGCACGCATCCGGTGGCGGACTGGGCGCGCCAGCTTCCCACCAAGGGCGACCGCTACCGGGGCATCCTGCGCGACGTCGGCCTCGCCGGGCGCCGCAGCCTGATCTGCGGCATGCACGTCCACGTGGAGGTGCCCGATCCCGACGCCCGCGTCGACCTGATGAACCGGCTCCTGCCCTACCAGCCGTTGCTCCTCGCCCTCTCGGCCTCGTCGCCGTTCTGGCAGGGCAAGCCGACGGGCCTCAGCGCCTATCGCCTCAGCGCCTTCGGCGAGTTGCCCCGCACCGGCCTGCCCGATCTCTTCGCCGACACGGCCGCCTACGACCGCTACGTGCGGATCATGACCCGGGCCGGCTCGATCCAGGATGCGAGCTTCATGTGGTGGTCGCTGCGCCCCTCGATCAAGTTCCCGACCCTCGAATTGCGGATCGCCGATTCCTGCACCCGGCTGGAGGACGCGCTGACCATCGCGGCGCTCTACCGCTGCCTCGTCCGTCTGATGGTGCGCCGGCCGGAGCTCAACGCCGACCTCGACGGCGTCTCCCGGGCGCTCGCCCAGGAGAACCTGTGGCGGGCCCAGCGCAGCGGCACCGAGGCCGAGCTGATCGACGAGGCGAGCGAGGAGGCCCTGCCCTTCGCCCGGGCCCTGGACGATCTCCTCGTGCTCATCGCCGAGGACGCCGCCGCCCTCGGCTGCGAAGCGGAGGTGACGCAGGCCCGCCGTATCCTCGCGGACGGCACCAGCGCCGAGCGCCAGGCGGCCACCTTCGAGGGGGCCCGCGACGGCGACACCTCGAACCGCCAGGCCCTCGATGCCGTCGTGGATTGGCTGGCGCAGACGACCTGCGGCGCGGCCTGAGCCCGAGGCTCAGCCCTTGTTTTCCCGGTCGAAGGGATTCTTCGAGGTGCGCAGGGACAGCCGGATCGGCGTACCGGGCAGTTCGAACGCCTCGCGCAGGGCGTTGACGAGGTAGCGGGTGTAGGATTTCGGCAGGCCGTCGAGCTGGTTGCCGAACAGGGCGAAGTGCGGCGGCCGCGCCTTCACCTGGGTGGCGTAGCGGATCTTGATCCGGCGGCCCGACACCGCCGGGGGCGGGTTGCGCTGGGTGGCGGCGCTGAGCCAGTCGTTGATCCGCGAGGTGGAGACGCGGGTGCTCCAGATCTCCTCGGCGTTGGTCACGGCCTGCATCAGCTTGTCGATGCCTTCGCCGGCGAGGCCGGAGAGCGGCACCACGGAGACGCCGCGGACCTGCGGCAGCAGGCGGGTGCAATCTTCGCGCAGCTTCTTCAGGAGGCCGTTCTGGTCGGCCACGAGGTCCCACTTGTTCAGGCCGATGACGAGGGCGCGGCCCTCGCTCTCGATCAGGTCGACGATGGTCAGGTCCTGCTTCTCGAACGGAATCGTGGCGTCGAGGAGCACCACCACCACCTCGGCGAAGCGCACGGCGCGCAGGCCGTCCGAGACCGCGAGCTTCTCGAGCTTGTCGTCGATGCGCGCCTTGCGGCGCATGCCGGCGGTGTCGTGGAGCTTGATCCGGCGGCCGCGCCATTCCCAGTCGAGGGAGATCGAATCGCGGGTGATGCCCGCCTCCGGACCGACGAGCAGGCGCTCCTCGCCGAGCATCCGGTTAATCAGGGTGGACTTGCCCGCATTGGGGCGGCCGACGATGGCGACCTTGAGGGAGCGGTTCGACGGATCGTCGTCGTAATCCTCGTCCTCGTCGTCGGGCTTGGGCAGATTCTCGATCAGCGCGTCGTGCAACTCGCCGATGCCCTCGCCGTGCTCGGCCGAGAACGGGATCGGGTCGCCGAGGCCCAGGGAGAACGCCTCGTAGGCGCCCGACAGGCCCGCGCCCCCTTCCGCCTTGTTGGCGATGAGGATCACCGGGCAGCCAGCCCGCCGCACCATCTCGGCGAAGGGCTGGTCCGCCGGGAGCACGCCCGCGCGGGCGTCGATCACGAACAGAACCACGTCGGCCTCGAGGATCGCGGCCTCGGTCTGAGCGCGCATGCGGCCGATCAGCGAGCCGGGATCGGCCTCTTCGAGGCCGGCGGTGTCGATGATGCGGAAGACGAGACCACCGAAATTGACGTCGCCCTCGCGCCGGTCGCGGGTCACGCCGGGGCGGTCGTCCACCAGGGCGAGCTTCTTGCCCACGAGGCGGTTGAACAGGGTCGACTTGCCGACGTTCGGCCGTCCGACGATCGCGACGGTCGGCATATCCATGGTGTGCTCGTTTCGATCAGGCGTCCGTGAGAAGCGGGTCGAGGGCTCAGCGCGTGACGGGTGGGGGAGCGGCCGGGGCGGCGGGGGCCGCAGCGGTCACGGTGACGGGTCCGCCGGCCACCAGGGCCGCGTAGACCTCGATGCGCTGGCGCAGGTTCTGCGGCGTCTGCGGGTCGGCGTTGATCTGGTCGAACCAGCGCCCGGCGCCGTCGTAGTCGCCGCGCTTCAGGGCGACGAGGCCCAGCATCTCGCGGGCGGTGTGGCGGAAGGGGCCGTTCGGCGCGGCGAGGCCCTGGAGCGTCGCCAGGGCGGCGTCGGGCTCCGTTCCGTCGAGGCGCAGCAGGGCCGAGCGCAGGCGGGCGAGGTCACGCAGGCCCGTGCTCACGCGGGTGTCGTTGGCCAGCGCGTCGTACTCGGCGGCCCCGGCCTTCGGGTCGCGCTTGGCGGTCTCCGTGGCGGACCGGAAGCGCGCCAGGAGGGCGTAGCCGGACGGTGCATCGCCCTCGATCGCCTCGAAGGCCTTGTCGGCTTCCGCCGCCTTGCCCTCGCGGGCGAGGCGGTTGGCGACCTCGAAGCGCTCGGAGGCCGCCTCGGCGCGCACGCGCTGGTCGTGCTGCCAGTAGCGCCAGCCGCCGACGGCGACCACCACGAGGACCGCCAGGGCGATGATCACGCCGCTGTAGCGGCGCCAGATCTCGGCGACCTGATCCCGGCGATAGTCCTCGTTGACCTCGCGGATGAACTCGTTGTTTTCGGCCATGTCGTCTCACGCCGATCGGGAACCGAGCGGCCGCTGCATGAAGATGAAGGCTTGCGCCTATCACAGGCGCGGGCGGTTGGCGACCGGCTTCGACGCGAGGCCCTTCGGTCCGGACGCGTCTCAGGCCTGGCCCGGCCAGGCGGCGACGCCGATCAGGAGCGGATGCAGGTAGCGCGCGAACGCGAACCAGACGCCGAGGCCGATGACGACGGCCAGGGCATCGTTGCGCCAGCCCGCCGGTGCGGCGGCGGGGCCGCCATGCTGCGCGGCCACGGCCCCGGGGGCGAGGGCCCGCCGCTTGGCGCTGATCCGGGCCATCACCGCCCAGGCGAGGAAGCTGCCGAACAGCAGGATCGAGCCGAGGTCGCCATTGGCCAGCAGGTGCGCGGTGGCCCAGATCTTCACGGCCAGCAGCATCGGGTGCTTGGCCCGGGCGCGGATGTGCCCCGGCAGGTAGGCCGAGGCCAGGGCGACGAAGGCCAGGGCGGTGAGGAGCAGGGCGAGGTGGCGGGTCCAGACCGGCGGGTCCCACACGGCGATGTAGCCGGACTGGCGATAGAGGTGGAAACCGTAGGCGATCAGCACGAGGCCCAGGAGGGAGGCCAGGGTGTAGGCGAGCTTGTAGCGGCCCTCGCCGACCTGATCGATCACCCGTGCCCGCCGTGCCCGTGCCATGGAGAAGGCATGCGTGCCGAGGAAGAGCACGAGCCCGAGGATGAGGAGGAGCATGGAAGGCCTTCGCGGGAGGGCGTCGGGGATCTGTGGACAGGGCCGGAATCGGATGCGTGCGCACAATCGAACTGTAACGGTTCAAAACCCAATCTGCGGCCGATGTCCAGGGACCCCCGATGACGCGCCCCCCTCCCCTCGCGGCCCGGCTCCTGCTCGCGCTGGTCTGCCTCGGCGGCCCGGCGCGCGCCGCCGCGGAGCCGCCGCTCTCCGCCCTGACCCTGGTCGGCCCCCCGGTGGTGATGTTCAAGGCCGGGCGCGACGCCTGCGATGGGGTCGACGTGCCCGACGCCTCGGCCCGCGCCTTCCGCGAGGCCTCCGGCGCCGTCGCCCTGTTCGGCATGCACTACCGGAACCGCGCCTTCCGCGGTCCCCGCCTCGACGCCCTGAAACTGGACTGCGCGGTGGTGCTCGAATCCGGCGGCAAGGCCGATCCGGCCGCCTACGACGACGCCTCGTGGATCACCGCCACCTGGACCGAGGAGGGCCGCGCCGTCGCCGCCCTGGTCCACCACGAGTACCGGGCCAATGAGCATCCGGGCCGCTGCCGCGCCAAGGAGTACATGGCGTGCTGGTACAACAGCGTGGTGGCGGCCGCCTCGACCGATGGCGGACGCAGCTTCACCCGCGCGACCCCACCGGTGGTCGTGGCCGGCGCCCCCTTCCGCCAGGAGGTCGGGCAGGGCAGCCATCGCGGCTTCTTCAATCCGTCGAATGTCTTTTCGGACGGGACCTGGCGCTACTTCCTCGCCTCCACCACGGGCTGGACACAGCCGGGCAGCGACCAATCCGCGGGGGTCTGCCTGTTCCGCACCCGCGATCCCGCCGACCCGACGCAGTGGCGCGCCTGGACCGGCACCGGCTACACGGCGGCCTTCCCCGACCCCTACGCGAAGCCCGCCAAGGCGGCGGCGACCTGTGCGCCGGTCGCGCCGTTCCCGACACCGGTCGGGGCCGTCGTGCGCCACCGGGGCAGCGGCGCCTGGATCGCGGTCTTCATGGCCAAGGCCGGGCCGGGCTTTCCGCAATCCGGCTTCTACTGGACCACCTCCCGCGACCTGCTGGACTGGGACACGCCGCGCCTGCTCCTGGCCGGCGCCACCCTGTACGACGATCCCTGCCGGGCGCCCGGCGGACTCATCGCCTATCCGTCGCTGCTCGATCCCGAGGCGCAGGGGCGCAACTTCGACGACACCGGCGACACGGCCTTCCTGACCTACGTGACCCTGCGCACCGAGGGCTGCACCATCACCTCCGACCGCGACCTTCTCCGGCGCAACCTCGCGATCAAGGTGTGGCCGTGAGCCCCGCCTCCGGCCGCCGCACGAGGTCGATGAAGGCCTGCAGCGGCGGGGGGATCTGGCGCCGGCCGGCATAGTACAGGAACAGCCCGGGGAAGCTCGGACACCAGTCGGGCATCAGGCGGACGAGCCGACCGGACGCCAGGAGGTCGGCGACGCTGTCCTCGAAGACCAGGCCGAGGCCGAGCCCCGCCAGGGCCGCCTGCACGATCATCTCCTGTTCGTTGACGACGAGGGGACCGTCGACGGAGACCGCCAGCGCCCGCCCGTCCTTCTCCAGTTCCCAGCGATACACCGCACCGCCGGGAAAGCGCTGCCGGATGCAGCGGTGCGCCACGAGATCGGCCGGGCTCTCGGGCGTCGGCCGTCCGGCCAGATAGGCGGGGGCGCCCACCAGGGCGAAGCGCCGGGGCCCTCCGAGGGGCACCGCGATCATGTCGCCGGCCAGGTGCTCGCCGAACCGGACGCCGGCATCGAACCCGCCGGCCACCACGTCGGTCAGCGCATCGTCCCCCACGACCTCGACGCGGACGCCGGGATAGAGCGCGAGGTACCGCGCCACCAGCGGCATCAGGACGAGGCGGCAGGCCGAGCGCGGCGCGTTGATGCGCAGGGCGCCACCGAGCGTGGCGCGGAACGCGCCCGCGGCTCCGACCGCCGCGGCGATCTCGGCCAGGGCCGGCCCGATCCCCGCGAGCAGGGCCGCCCCCGCCTCGGTCGGCGCAACGCTGCGGGTGGTCCGGTGGAGCAGACGCACCCCCATCCGGGTCTCCAGGCCCCGCAGGGCGTGGCTCAGCGCGGAGGGGGACACCCCGAGCTCGAGCGCGGCCCGCCGGAAGCTGCCGTGCCGGGCGATGGCCGCGAACGCCGCGAGGTCCGCGAGGTCGGCCCGCTGCATTAATGAGCCTCGCTCAACGGTTCGTCCAGGAGTGTCGATCTTATCGCCGATCCGGCCCCATGGCACACCGATGCGGCGAATTTCGAACCCAGGCACCGCGATGCGACACCACCCCCTCGGCCAGACCGGCCTCACCGTCTCCGTCCCCGGCCTCGGCTGCATGGGCATGTCCGAATTCTACGGGCCGGCCGACGAGACGGAGTCCCTCGACGCCCTCGCGGCGGCCCTCGACCTCGGCTACGACTTCCTCGACACCGCCAACACCTACGGGCTCGGCCATAACGAGACCCTGCTGGGCCGCTTCCTGAAGGGCCGCCGCGACCGGGTCGTGCTCGCCACCAAGTTCGGCATCGTCCGCCCCTCCCACAGCCCCGACGACAGCGCGAAGCGGCGGATCGACAACACGCCGGCCTATCTCACCGCGGCCTGCGAGGCGTCGCTGACCCGGCTCGGCGTCGAGACCATCGATCTCTACTACTGCCACCGTCGCAACCCGGAGACCCCGCTAGCCGAGATGATCGGCGCGATGGCGCGCCTGGTCGAGCAGGGCAAGGTGCGCGGACTCGGCCTGTCCGAGGTCTCGCCCGAAACCCTGCGGGCCGCCCACGCGATTCATCCGATCGCGGCGGTCCAGAGCGAGTATTCGCTGTGGAGCCGGAGAGCCGAGGACGAGATGCTGCAGACCTGCCGTGACCTCGACGTCACCTTCGTGGCATACGCACCGATCGGACGCGGGTTCCTAACCGGCACCCTCGATCCGGCGCGGCTCGCCGCGGACGATTTCCGCCGGGGAAATCCGCGCTTCCAGTCCGACGCCCTGGCCCGGAATCAGCGTCTGCTCGACGGGCTCGGCGCCATCGCGGCGCGCCGGAACGCCAGTCCCGGCCAGATCGCCCTCGCCTGGCTCGTCGACCGGGCACCGGGCGTCGTCCCGATCCCGGGGACGCGGCGGGTGGCCCGCCTCGCCGAGAACGCCGCGGCCATGGACCTCGCGCTCACCCCCGGCGAGATCGCCGAGCTCGACGGGCTGTTCCCGCCCGGCGCCGCCGCCGGCGCCCGTTATGCCGAGGGAGGAACCGCCGGCATCGAGGTTCTGTGACGACCGCCGTCAGAACTGGCGCAGATACGGCGCCGGCTTCTGGCCGAGGATCCGCCAAGTCCCTGCCAGACCGAGGAGAATCGCGAAGGCGACCGCGAGGGCCGCCGCGAGGATCGCCCCCGACAGGTCGAGGGTGAACTCGAGCTTCATCACCCGGGTGACGATGACCCAGCCCGCGAGGGTGCCGGCGGCGAGGCCGAAGATCGCCGTGGCGAGGCCGAGGGCGCCGTATTCGAGGGTGTAGGCCGCCAGCAGCCGGCCCCGCGTGGCGCCCAGGGTCTTGAGCACGACCGCGTCGTAGAGCCGGGCGCGGTGCCCGGCCGCGAGGGCGCCGGCCAGAACGAACAGGCTCGCCACCACGGCGACGCCGCTGGCGCCCCGAATGGCCAGGACCAGCTTGGCGACGATGTCGCTCACGGCCTCCAGGGCCTCCTTCACCCGCACGCTGGTGACGGAGGGGTAAGCCTTTGCCACGTCACGCAGAATTTCCGCCTCTGCCTTGGCGTCGGGTCCGCTCGGCAGGGTGAGGGTCGCTAGATCGGAGTGCGGCGCCCCCCGGAACGTCCCGGGCGAGAACACCATGACGAAGTTGATGCCGAGCGAGCGCCACTCGACCTTGCGCAGGTTGGCGACCCTGGCCGTCAGCGTCCGCCCCAGGACGTTGACCGTCACGTTGCTGCCGACGGCGAGGTTGAGCTTGCCCGCCAGTTCGGCATCGAAGGACACGAGCGGCGTCCGAGCCTCCTCGGCGGTCCACCAGTGACCGCCGACCAGAGACGAGCCCTCGGGAAGGTCGTCGGCGTAGGTGATGCCGCGGTCCCCGTCGAGCACCCAGGCGGCATCCTCGGGCGCCTTGATCTCGCCGGCCGGAACGCCGTTCAGGGCGGTGATCCGACCGCGCATCATCGGAACGCGTTCGATCTTCGCCCCCGGCGAAAGGCCGCCGAGGAAGGCGTGGAAGGCGTCCGCATCGCTCGACGGGATATCGAGGAAGAACAGGTTCGGCGCCTTAGCTGGCAGGGAATTCGTCAGCGTTCGCCGAACGTTGGCGTCGATCAGGCTCAGGGTGACGAGAAGGGTCACGCCGAGGCCAAGGGAGAGCACGATGGCGGGGGTGAGCGCCCCCGGCCGATGCAGATTCGCCAGGGCCATGCGGGGAGCCGCCATGCGCGGGCGCGGGAGGCGTCGCGCCACCGCCATCAGCCCGAGGGCGACGAGGCGCAGCAGCCCGAAGGCGAGGCCGGCGGCGACGATGAAGACGAGCGCCAGGCGCCGGTCGAAGGCGGTGACCAATGCCAGCCCGACCAGCCCCATGAGGGCGGCCGCCAGGATCAGGCGATAGCGCAGACGGGTGCGGGCGGACCCCGGATCGACCACGTCCCGGAACAGCCCCGAGACGGGAATGTCGTGGGCGCGCCCCAGGGGCAGGATGGCGAAGGCGAGCGCCGTCAGGAACCCATAGGCCGCCGCAAGAGCGAGCTCGCCGGGTGCGAGGGTCGGATTCAGCGGCAGCGGCAGGGCATCGTGGAACAGCGCATCGAGCCCGAAGGGCAGGAACGCGCCTACCGCGAGGCCGATCGCGATCCCGAGGCCCGCGATCAGCAGGACCTGGGTCAGGTAGAGCACCACCACCTGCCCGCCCGGCGCACCGACGCTCTTCAGGGTCGCGATGGAGCCGCGTTTTCGCTCGACGAAGGCCGCGACCGCATTGGCGACCCCGACGCCGCCGACGATGAGCGCCGTCAGGCCGACCAGGGTGAGGAACTGGGTGAAGCGCTCGATGCTCTTGGCAAAGCGCGGATCGGCGTTGGTGCGCGCCCGCATCTCCCAGCCCGCATCCGGAGCGGCCTTGGCGATGGCGGCGGCGCGCGCCTCGAGATCGGCGTCTCCGACCCCCGGAATCTGCAGGCGATAGCTCCAGCGGTTCAGGCTGCCCGGCCGGATCAGGCCCGAGGCCGTCAGGGCCTCGTGCGTGATCAGCACCCGGGGGCCGAAACCGATACCGTTGGCGATGCGATCGGGCTCCGACACGAGAGTGGCGCGGATCGCGAACGGCCGGCCCGCAATGGTGATCCGGTCACCGACCTTCAGGTCGAGGCGGGTGAGCAGGGCCGGATCCGCCACCGCGCCGGCAGCGCCGTCGCGTTCGGCCAGGAGATCCGCGAGCGGTTCGGCCGGATCGGTGACGAGTTCGCCGGTGGTGGGGTAGTCGGCGCCCACCGCCTTCAGCTCGACCAGGGCCGCGCCGGTCTCTCCGGCCACGGCCATGGCGCGCAGGGTCGTGACCACGGAGACGCGACCCTGCGCGTCGAGGGCGGCGCGCTCCTCGGGCGTCGCCTCCCGGTTGATCAGGCTGTAGGTGAGATCGCCGCCGAGGATGCGCGCCCCCTCGCGGCCGAGACCGTCGGTGAGGGAGCGCGAGATCGAGGCGACGCCGGCGATGGCCGCGACGCCGAGGGCGATGCAGGCGAGGAACACGGTGAAGCCCGCCAGCCCGCCGCGCAATTCGCGAAGCGCGAGGCGCAGGGTGAGTGGAACGTGCCCCCCTGAGGAACGTCCGCTCGGGTTGGGAAGGGTGCCATGCATCGGGTCAGGCCTGGACCGGCACCGGCGCTTCCACCCGGCCAGAGCGGAGGCGGACGGTGCGGTCACAGAGACGCGCGAGGCCGGGGTCGTGGGTGACGAGGACGAGGGTCGCGCCGCGGTCGCGCTTCAGGGCGAAGAGCAGGTCGACGATCTGGCGACCGGTCGCCTCGTCGAGGTTGCCGGTCGGCTCGTCGGCCACGAGGATCGCGGGGTCGGGCGCGATAGCCCGCGCGATGGCGACCCGCTGCTGCTCGCCACCCGAGAGCTGGGCCGGATAGTGGTGCAGGCGGTGGCCGAGCCCAACCGCCTCCAGCTCGACCTGTGCCCGGCGGTGCGCGTCGGGCTGGTCGGCGAGTTCGAGGGGCAGCGCCACGTTCTCCAGGGCGGTCATCGTCGGGACGAGGTGGAAGGCCTGGAACACGATGCCGATGCGGCGCCCGCGAAAGCGCGCCAGGGCATCCTCGTCCAGACTTCCGAGATCGATACCCTCAACAAGGATGCGACCTGAATCCGGCCGTTCCAGGCCCGCCATGACCATCAGCAGAGTCGATTTGCCGGAGCCGGAGGGACCCACGAGACCGACCGCCTCGCCCGGCGCCACATCGAGGGAGATGCCGCGCAGGACATGGACGCGCGCCGCCCCACGGCCGAGGCTGAGGTCGATGTCGGAGAGGGCGATGGTCTGCGCCGTCGGCGCAATGGGGTTGTCGGACTTCAACGGGCGACCGATCTGTGTGCAGCTGTCGTCATCGTGACGGCGGGCAAGGTGGATGCAAGGGTCGGGGTTGTGATCGAATGGGTCTGTGTGGAGTCTCACGCCTCGCCGATATGGTCCGCTCACGGGCGGCGCGCCATGCCGGGCTCGGCCTCGCCGCTCTGATGACGCTCTTTGCCGCACTCGGGCTCGGCACGATGCCATCGCACGCCACGCCCGACGTGCCGCCGGTGAAGCTGGTGGCCTTCGGCGACAGCCTGACCGCTGGGTATCGCCTGCCCGCGAACGCGGCCTTTCCGGTGGTGCTGGAGCGGGCCCTGAAGGCACGCGGACGCGTCGTCACGGTGGCGAATGCGGGTGTCTCGGGCGACACCACGACCGGAGGCCTTGATCGCCTCGACTGGTCGGTCCCCGACGACACCAACGGCGTCATCCTCGAACTCGGCGCCAACGACATGCTGCGCGGCACCGACCCGGCGGTAACCCGCAAGGCCCTCGATGCGATGATCGAGCGGCTCAAGGCACGCGGCATTCCCGTGCTGCTTGCGGGGATGAAGGCCTCCCCCAACCTCGGGCCGGACTACGCCGCGCGCTTCGACGCGATCTACCCGGACCTCGCCAAGCGCTACGACCTCGTCCTGTACCCGTTCTTCCTCGACGGCATCGTCGGCGACCGGCAGGCCCACCTGGACGATGGCCTGCATCCGAACGCCAGGGGCGTCGAAACGATCGTGGCCGGCATGTTGCCGACGGTCGAGACCTTCCTCGACCGTCTCCATCCGCAGGCGCGCTGAGCCCGTGCCCCGCCTATTCACCGGCCTCGAAGTTCCCCCCGACCTCGCGCAGGCGCTCGCCCTGAAGCGCGGCGCTCTGCGCGGAAGCCGCTGGATCGAGCCCTCGGACTATCACATCACCCTGCGCTTCCTCGGCGATGTCGAGATCGACCTCGCGGAGGCGCTGCACGAGCGCCTGATCGAAGCGCGACCCCGGTCCCCCTTCCCCGTGACCCTCGACGGTATGGCGAGCTTCGGCGGCGACAGGCCGCGTGCGATTCTCGCCACGGTGCTGCCAACCCCGGAGCTTCTCGACCTTCAGGCCGAACAGGAGCGTCTCGCCCGTCAGGCCGGTGCCGAGCCGGAACGGCGCAAGTTCACGCCGCACGTCACGCTCGCACGCCTCCGACGCGAGGCCGGCGCGGAGGATGTCGCGGCCTATCTGGGCGAGCGCGGCCTGTTCACGCCCCTCACCTTCACGGCGGAGCGTGTGACGCTGTTCTCGGCGCGGGAATCGAAGGGCGGCGGTCCCTACGTGGTCGAGGCAGCCTACCCGCTCGGATAGGGAACGGGCGCGTGGAGACGTCAGAGGCGGCGCAGTGCCACCGACTCGATGCGGTGGCTGGCCCCCTTGGCGAGGATCAGGCTGGCCCGCTGCCGGGTCGGCAGGATGTTGTCACGCAGGTTCGGCAGGTTGATGGTCGTCCAGAGCGTATCGGCGATCTCGATCGCCTCGGATTCCGTTACCTCGGCGTACTTTCGGAAATAGGAGAGCGGATCGCGGAAAGCGGTCTGGCGCAGGCGCAGGAAGCGATTGACGTACCAGCGGTGCAGGTCGTCCTCGTGGCCGTCGAGGTAGATCGAGAAGTCGAAGAAGTCCGAGACGAACGGGATCGCGGTGCCGTCGCGGGGCAGGCGCGCCGGCTGCAGGACGTTCAAGCCCTCGACGATGAGGATGTCGGGCGATTCGATGATCCGCTCCTCGCCCTGCACCACGTCGTAGACGAGGTGAGAGTAGAGGGGCGCCGCGACACGCTTCTTGCCGGCCTTGATGTCGGTGAGGAAGCGCAAGAGCGCTGCTGTGTCGTAGCTTTCGGGGAAACCCTTGCGCTCCATCGCGCCCATCCGCTTCAGCTCGGCATTGGGCAGCAGAAAGCCGTCGGTGGTGATGAGGTCGACCTTGGGGGTGTTGGGCCAGCGCGCGAGCAGGGCGGCGAGGACGCGGGCGGAGGTCGACTTGCCCACGGCCACAGATCCGGCGAGGCCGATGATGTAGGGTACCTTCGTCTCGTGCTCGGCGAGAAGGAATCGCTGGGTCGCCTTGAACAGGCCCTGCGTCGCTGCCACGTAGAGTGAAAGCAGCCGTGAAAGCGGCAGGTAGATCGCCTCCACCTCCTCGACCGAGATCGGATCGTTGAGGGATTGCAGGCGCGCCACCTCCTCCGCTGCCAGGGTCAGGGGGGTGTCGGCACGCAGCTGAGCCCATTCTTCGCGGGTGAACAAGCGGTAAGGCGACAGCCGCTCCGAGCCCTGGCCGGTGACTGGGTCCTGGCCCCGGGCGGTCGGGCGTTCGATCACGGCAGGCGGCATCGTGAAAAGCGATTCGGCGTTCACGCGGGGCTCCGGGAGGCCTTCTCCGCGATCCCGCTCTGAACCGTGCGCCGCTCGAGCTCGGCCAGCACCTCGTTCAGAGTCACGCCACCGGCCCGCAGCAGGACCAGGAGATGGTACAGCACGTCCGCGGCCTCGCTGACGAGGCCGGATCGGTCACCCTGTACGGCGGCGATCGCCGCCTCGACCGCCTCCTCGCCGAGCTTCTTGGCCGGTTTGGCCGGGCCGCCGGCTAGGAGCTTTGCGGTGTAGGAGGTCTCGGGAGACGCTGCCGCACGATCCGCGACGAGGGCTTCGAGATCGCTGAGAGTGAACTGGGTCATACAATCCTGGTCCCGGCGAACCGGGCCTATCGTGCCGTGCAACCAAACGTGCGGCACGATGGATCATGACGCAAGGGCTGCGAAGGTCCGCCTCAGAGATCGAGGCGCATGGAGAGACCGGCCGCGGCCATGTGGACCTTGGCCTCGGATACCGTGTGCTGCCCGAAATGGAAGATCGAGGCCGCCAGAACCGCACTGGCACCGCCTTCGCGGACTCCCGCCACCAGGTCGTCTAGGCCGCCCACACCGCCCGAGGCGATGACCGGCACCGTGACGGCATCAGAAATGGCCCGCGTCAGGCCGATATCGTACCCGGAGCGCATCCCGTCGCGATCCATCGAGGTCACGAGCAATTCACCGGCGCCGCGGGCCGTGACGGTGCGGGCGAAGGCGATGGCGTCGATGCCGGTAGGGTTGCGCCCGCCATGGGTGAAGATCTGCCATTCCGGCGCTTCGCCGGGACCGGAGGTCCGCTTGGCATCGATCGCCACGACGATGCACTGGCTACCGAACTTTTCCGCACCGCGGGCGACGAAATCGGGATCGTTCACGGCTGCCGTGTTGATGGAAACCTTGTCGGCCCCGGCCAACAGGAGAGTGCGGATATCCGCCACCGTACGGATGCCACCACCGACGGTGAGCGGCATGAAGCAGGCTTCCGCCGTTCGGCTGACGACGTCGAGGAGCGTCCCGCGATCCTCATGGCTCGCCGTGATGTCGAGGAAGCAGAGCTCGTCGGCACCAGCCGCGTCGTAGGCCTTGGCCGCCTCAACGGGATCGCCGGCATCGCGCAGTTCCAGGAACTGGACGCCTTTCACGACACGGCCGTCCTTGACGTCGAGGCACGGGATGATGCGAGTTTTGAGCACGAATAACCTCGGATGCGTCAGGCCGCCGGAGCCGCATCGGGCGCACCGGTCGCGCGCCGGATGGCCGCCAGGGCCTCGCGCGGGTCGATCCGCCCGTCGTAGAGGGCACGGCCCGTGATGGCGCCGGCGAGGAGCGCGCAGTCCGGTTCCAGGATGCGGTGGACGTCATCGATCGAGGCAAGGCCACCGGAAGCGATCACCGGGATGGTCACCGCGCTAGCAAGGCCGAGGGTCATCTCGATATTGAGGCCCTTCAGGATGCCGTCGCGGGCGATGTCGGTGTAGATGATGGCGGCAACGCCCGCGTCCTCGAAGCGACGCCCGAGTTCCTCCGCCGTCATGCTGGAGGTGGTGGCCCAGCCCTCGACCGCGACGCGGCCGTCCTTGGCGTCGATGCCGACCGCGATCTTGCCCGGATAGAGGCGGGCGGCCTCGCGCACGAAGGCGGGATCGCGCACGGCGGCAGTGCCGATGATGACGCGGCTGACGCCTTTAGCGAGCCAGGCCTCCAGGGTCCGCATCTCGCGGATGCCGCCGCCGAGTTGCACCGGAAGCTTGGTCCGCGCCAGGATCGCATCGACGGCATCCGCGTTCATCGGCGCGCCCGCGAAGGCGCCGTCGAGGTCGACGATGTGAAGCCAGGAGAAACCCTGCTCCTCGAAGACCGCCGCCTGGGCCGCAGGATCGTCGCTGAACACGATGGCCTGGGCCATGTCGCCCTGAACGAGGCGTACACAGCGCCCTTCCTTGAGATCGATGGCCGGAAACAGGATCACGCGTCGGTTCGCTTTCGGGTGGGACGGGTCACAGGTGGGGTCTGCGCCTCAGGGACGCCAGCGGAGGAAGTTGGCGAGCAGTGCGAGGCCGAGCCGTTGGCTCTTTTCCGGGTGGAATTGGGTGCCGGCGACGTTGTCGCGCGCCACCATCGCGGTGACCGAACCGCCGTAATCGCTGTGGGCGACGCGATCTTCCATCCGCTCAGGCGAGAGCGCGTAACTGTGTACGAAGTAGGCGTGCAGTCCGCCCTCGCCCGTCGGGATCTCCGACAGCAAAGCGTGTGGCCGGTCGATCTCGAGGGTGTTCCAGCCCATGTGGGGTACCTTGAGGCCGGAATCGTTCGGCTGGATCGGACCGACATCGCCGGGAATCCAGCCGAGGCCCGCGGTCGTGTCGTATTCCAGGCCCCGCGTCGCCAGGAGCTGCATGCCGACGCAGATGCCGAGGAACGGGCGACCCCGCTCGTGCGCCGCATGGGTCATCGCCTCGACCATGCCAGGTACGGCGTCGAGACCGCGGCGACAATCGGCGTAGGCGCCGACGCCGGGCAGCACCACCCGGTCGGCCTTGGCGACCGCCTCGGCCTCGCTCGTCAGAACGATGCGCGTCGCGTCGAGGCCGGCCTCCCGAGCCGCCCGCTCGAACGCCTTTGCGGCGGAATGCAGGTTGCCCGAGCCGTAATCGATGATCGCGACGGTCTCTGCACTCACCGCCGACCCTCGCTGAACGGGAACATGCCGATGGCAAGGTCACTCGGCGGCACCGAGATGCCGATATGGGGCGCCGGTCCGGTGCGCCCTGTGGAAACACCGTCTTGCCAGCGTGCAGCAGCCTTCATTTCGGCCTCCTCAGCATTCGCGGCCGTCACGGCGTCGCGCACCGGACGCCCCGCCCGGGCGTAGGTCCACCGTCGGAGGGACGAAGCCTCCAGTCCGATCAGGAGCGAAACGAGGACTGTTATGACAAAACCGGCGATCGGCGTCAGCCCAAGGAACCGCCCCCCGAGCGCCACCACGGCCAGCAGCGCCAGAACACCGAGGCCGGCGAGCCAGAGCCGGTGAAAGAAGAACCAGAGCGGCCCGAAAGCGAAAGCCGGCCAGGAGAAGCCATCCGGCACGAGGTGCGCCCGCTCGAGACCGTGTGCCTCGCCGACGAGGGCCCCCTTCGCGGGGTGCAATGTGTAGGTGCGCATCACGTCTAGCATCCTCCCTGCCGACCCAACGGGCGGATCAGAGCGATCCCTTGGTCGAGGGAACACGGCCGCCCTCGCGGGGATCGATCGACACTGCGTGCCGCAAGGCGCGGGCCAAGCCCTTGAAGCAGCTCTCCGCGATATGGTGAGCATTCTCACCGTAGAGCGTCTCGACATGCAACGTAATGCCAGCGTTCATGGCGAAGGCCTGGAACCACTCGCGGACGAGTTCCGTATCGAACTGTCCGATTTTTTCGACCCGAAACTGGGTTCGGAACACGAGGAACGGGCGGCCCGAGATATCGATGGAGACCCGCGTTAGGGTCTCGTCCATCGGCAAATGGATGTCGGCATAGCGGCCGATGCCGCGCTTGTCCGCGAGGGCCTGCGCGAAGGCCTGTCCCAGGGCGATGCCCGCATCTTCCACCGTATGATGGTGATCGACATGGAGATCACCCGTGACCGCCACGTCGAGGTCGAACAGTGCGTGACGCGCGAACAGCTCAAGCATGTGGTCGAAGAACCCGACCCCCGTCGAGACTTGAGCCCGCCCCGTCCCGTCGAGGTCGAGCGCGACCTGCACGTCGGTCTCCGCTGTCTTGCGGCTGATGCGGGCGGCGCGCTTGGCCTCGTGGGTCACGGTTCGGTTCCGGTTTGGGGAAGAACCCGCCTTCTAGAGGGAAGACTGGGTCGCGGAAAGGGTGGACGGAGCCGATTTCACCGGCGCTCCCGGTTCCTCAGCGGTGCAGGACTCGGCCCGCCACCGCGTCGAGCTTGGCGAGTAGGGCTGGGTCGCGCTGCGCGGGAGCGGTCATGATGGCGCCGTCGAGGGCGTGCTCCGTACCGACGGGGCAGGGCTCGCGCTCGGCCGGGAAATCGCGGGCGAGACGGGCGACGAGGCGCGCGGCCTTGTCGGCATTGGCTCGCGCCACCGCCACCACGGCAGCGACGTCGACGGCATCGTGGGTCGGGTGCCAACAGTCGAAATCGGTCACCATCGCGATCGTCGCATAGGTGATCTCGGCTTCGCGGGCGAGCTTAGCCTCCGGCATGTTGGTCATGCCAATGACGTCGTAGCCGAGCGCCTTGTAAGTGGTCGACTCGGCATAGGTGGAGAATTGTGGACCCTCCATGCAGACATAGGTCCCGTCGCGATGGACCGCGATATTCTCCGCCTGTGCCGCCGCAGCGATGCGCGCCTGCAGTGTCGGTCCGACGGGATGCGCCAGGGAGACGTGGGCGACGCAGCCATCACCGAAGAACGAACCGGCGCGGCCGTGGGTGCGGTCAACGAACTGATCGACGAGCACGAAAAGACCGGGATGCAGCTCGGCTTTGAACGAGCCGCAGGCCGAGAGCGAGACGAGGTCGGTGACACCAGCCCGCTTCAGCACGTCGATGTTCGCGCGATAGTTGATACCCGATGGCGAGAAGCGGTGCCCGCGGCCGTGGCGGGCGAGGAACACCACCTTCGTCGCGCCGATGCGACCGATGCGCAGCGCGTCTGAAGGCGCGCCCCAGGGGGATTCGATCCGCTCCTCGCGGACATCCTCCAGGCCGGGCAGGTCATAGACCCCGGACCCGCCCATCACGCCGAGCACCGCTGCCGTCATCCCCATCTCCAAAAGTTTGCGCCGGTCGCCCTTCCCTGGGACGCCGGCGCGGGTCGTGTCAACGGAGGACGGGCAGCCCAGAAGGACCGCCCGAACCGGATCAGTAAGTCTTGTGAAGTTCGGGCTGGAGACCGTGGACCTCGCCGCCGACCTTCGCCCAGATCTTCTTCTTCACGTAGTAGAGCAGACCGGAGAGCACGAGCAGGAACAGGATCACCCGTAAGCCGAGAGCCTTGCGCGCCATCATGTGGGGCTCGGCCGCCCAGGCCATGAACGCCGCGACGTCGCGGGAATACTGCTCCGTGGTCTCCGGCACCACCGGCTCGCCCTTGTCGTTCTTCGCGTAGGTCACCTGCCCATCGCTGATCGGCTTCGGCATCGCGATGAGGTGACCGGCATAGTACTTGTTGTAGTAGGTGCCAGCCGGAATCTCCTTGCCGGCCGGCGGATCCTCGTAGCCGTTCAGGAGCGCGTGAATGTAGTCAACGCCCTGCTCCGAGAAGCCGATGAACGGCATCGCGTCGAAGACGAACCACGGGAAGCCGCGCTCGTAGGTGCGGGCTTTGGCCAGCACGGAGAAGTCCGGCGGCGCCTTGCCGCCGTTGGCGGCGGCCGCCGCCTTCTCGTTCGGGAAGGGCGACGGGAAGGCGTCGGCAGCGCGGGCGGGACGGTCGACGTCCTCGCCGGCATCGTTCTGCTCCTTCACCTTGTACTGGGCGGCAAGTTCCTTGACCTGCCCGGTGGTGAAGCCAGGCCCCCCCTCCTCCGAGAGGTTGCGGAAGCGCACCAGGCTCATGCTGTGACAGCTCGAGCAGACTTCCTTGTAGACCTGAAAGCCGCGCTGAAGCTGAGCTTGGTCGAAGCGGCCGAAGGTGCCGGCGAAGCTCCACTTCTCACGGGGCGGATGGGGAGTTCCCTCATCCGCCGACGCGACGGTGATGCTCAGGACAGCCGCGAGCAGGGTTGCGGCGAGGACGCGGGTCGTTTTCATGGTTCTCAAAAGTCCCCTGCCTTCAACCCTTGGAGGACGGTGCGGCTGCGGCGCCGACCGGCATGCCGGACCCGCCCACCTGCTTTCCGGGACCCGTCACCGTCTCGAGGATCGAGCCCGGAAGAGCCTTCGGCGTCTCGAACAGGCCGACCAGCGGCATCACGAGCAGGAAGTGCAGGAAGTAGTAGGCCGTGCAGATCCGGGCGGCGATGACGTAGCCACCCTCCGGCGGCTTGGCGCCGAGCCAACCGAGCACCACGCAGACCACCACGAACAGCCAGAAGAACTGCCGGTAGATCGGGCGGTAATTACACGAGCGAACCCGGGACGTATCGAGCCAAGGGGCCAGGGCCAGGATGAGCACGGCGCTGAACATCAGAATGACGCCGCCGAGCTTGTCCGGCACGGCGCGCAGAATCGCGTAGAACGGCAGGAAGTACCATTCTGGAACGATGTGGGCGGGCGTCACCGCCGGGTTGGCCGGCACGTAGTTGTCGGCGTGGCCGAGATAGTTCGGCTGGTAGAAGATCCAGTAGGCGAAGAAGGCGAAGAACACGACCGAGGCGAAGACATCCTTGATCGTCGCGTAGGGCGTGAAGGCCACCGCGTCCTTGCCCGACTTGATCGGAATTCCAGCCGGATTGTTCTGCCCCGTCACATGCAGCGCCCAGACGTGCAGGATCACCACGCCGGTGATCATGAACGGCAGGAGGTAATGCAGCGAGAAGAACCGATTCAGCGTCGGATTGCCGACGGAGTAGCCGCCCCAGAGCAGGCTCTGGATCGTGTCGCCCACCACGGGGATCGCGGCCAGGATGTTCGTGATGACGGTGGCACCCCAGAAGCTCATCTGGCCCCACGGCAGGGTGTAGCCGAGAAAGGCGGTCGCCATCATCAGGAGGTAGATGATCACGCCGAGGATGTAGAGCACCTCGCGCGGCGCCTTGTACGACCCGTAATACAGCGCCCGGAAGATGTGGACGTAGACCGCCACGAAAAACATCGATGCGCCGTTGGCGTGCATGTAGCGCAGCAGCCAGCCGTAGTTCACGTCGCGCATGATGTGCTCGACGGAGTTGAACGCATTAGCGGCCGACGGGTCGTAGTGCATCGCCAGCCAAACGCCGGTGACGATCTGCGACACCAGCATGGCGATCAGGATCGCGCCGAAGGTCCAGAAGTAGTTCAGGTTCCGCGGCACCGGGAAGGAGACGAAGGACGAATGCACCAGCCCGATCAAGGGGAGGCGCGATTCGAACCACTTCGCCAAGGCGCTCTTGGGAACGTAGGTATTGCCGTGTCCGCTCATGGGGCGACCCGCTCCAAATCCTGTTTCAGGGTGTCAGGCGACGGCCTTGCCGCCCTCCTCGCCGATCCGGATCTTGGAGTCCGACTCGAAGACGTAGGGGGGGATCGGTAGGTTCGTCGGGGCGGGACCCCGGCGTACCCGGCCCGACGTGTCGTAGAGGGAGCCGTGACAGGGGCAGGACCAGCCCTCGTACTGTCCTTGATGGCCGATCGGCACGCAGCCGAGATGCGTGCAGTTGCCGTAGACGACGAGCCACTTGGCGTGGCCTTGCTTTACGCGAGCCGAATCGGGCTGCGGATCGATCAGATCAGTGAGCTTCACCTCGGAAGCTTCCTTGATCTCTTTCTCGGAGCGACTGCGCACGAAAATGAGCTTGCCGCGCCAGAACACGTTGACGATTTGGCCTTCCTGAATTGGCGTCAGGTCGACTTCGAGGGGTGCGCCGGCCGCGATGGTCTCGGCATCGGGCGCCATTGAGGCGACGAAGGGCCAAGCCAAGGCACCGGCCCCGACGGCCAGTCCCGCGCCCGTCGCGAGGAACATGAAATCGCGACGCGTGCCGTCCGGCGCGCCGTGGGAGCTGTCGGGATCGGCTGCCGTGTTCGCCAAGTGTCAAACTCCAAGCATGATTGCGCCGGGCGACCCTGATCCCAACCCTGCGTCCAGGGCCGGCCGGGACCTTAGAGGCTTTAAAAGGGATGTCATCCCGGCGGGACGGAAGCACCATCCCACATGATTGTGCAATGCGACCCCGCGTCACCCGAAGTCAAGGCGCGAAGCCTTTCAGAACGCGCGGTTTCTATTCGTGGAGCGACCCCGTCGCGGGGGTGGCGCAGGAAGACCACAGAAGACATGCGCACACGCGCGGACCAGCTCGAATCCCGCCGGCGGCCATGCACATGCCGGGGGTATCGACAGCGGCACTGCACTGGGTGGAATTTGGAAGAATATCTCCGACCGCCGGTTCCGCGGGCGGACGCTGTCCAGCGGCGTGCCGGCTCGAAGAGCTCGCATTGCAACCGGCACGAGCTCTCGATCCGAAAGCGGCGCTGACTTTACGCGCTCCGGTTGCATGCCTTCCGCCGATCCTTCACCTTACCCCGCCTGGGCGCGATCGGCCGGATGGAGTACCTCGGCCGGACTGACTCGACAGCTCTGTCGGGGCACTCGGTCCGGGCAGAAGCGCCGAAAGATTCGATGGATACCCCTGATCTGCAGTCCCCGCCGGCCGTGCTGCTGCGCATCGTCGCCGCCCCGGTGGTCTTTTCCTGGCGGACGACGCCACGTCTGCGGATTGTCGGCGGAACTCCTCCGATCATCGCGGCGAACCTCGCGGGCGGTGAGGTTGAGTCGCATCCGAATGCTACGGAAAGCGTGACCCGCTGGAGCGCGTTCCGGACCGTCGCAGGCACTGACGTGGCGATGATCCTCGAAAACGTCGTCGCGGACGCGGCGGTACGAAAGGGCCTACCATCCTGTTCCTCTTCCGCCGCGCGCTCTCGTTTCTCCTCGTCGTCTCGGGAGCCGCCCCGCGGGTCTCAATTGACGGCAGGGCGATCGCCACCGATCCCCTCGCGGTGAGCACGATCTCGAAACACGCTCAGCCGACGACCATGGCGGGAGCCGCAGGCGCTCGCCTGGCGGAAGGTATAGGATGGTTCTACTCGCGACATCGGACGGCGCAGTTCGGAGGTGCGACGTGAAGGGAGCACTCCAAGGGCTTCAGGTCATCGGACGGATGCTCCAGCGCAGAAGGCGTGATGCGCCAAAGCGGGTGCTTCTCGACGCCGAGGTCCTGCGCGACGCGTTCGAGGCCTTTCCGGATCCGCAATTCATCGTCGCGCTCCGACCCGGCGACGAAGTTCGGCTCGAGGACTGGAACGCAGCGGCGCGAAACCATCACGACAGCGCCGATGCCATGGGTCGCGCATTTGCCGATCTGCTGCCTGCAAGTCAGGCGGCGCTGTTGCGCGCCGGCGTCGAGCGGGCGGCCACGACGGGTGCGAGTCTTCGCATTCGGAGCGAGGCCGCGGGTGTCGAAGGTCAGAACGCGTACGAAGCGACCTTCGTCCCGCTTCGGGTGACAGGTGCGCAGGCAGATCGACGGGTCATGGTCAGCCTACACGACCTCGGACCCTCGAGGCAGGTGGACTCCGGGCCGCCGGGGCCCGATCGGCTCACCGGCGAGGCCGGGTCTTCGGCTCTTCGAGGACAGGGGTCCATCGAATCCGATCCCGACCGCCCCCCCACCGAATCGGCTTCGAAGCAAATCGGATCGGATCGCCGCCCCGCTGAGGCGCCCCCGGCTTCCGTTCGAGCGGATCTGATGGAGTGGCGGCCCGCGGATGAGCGCGTGCGGGAAAGCGAGGCGCGCTATCGCCTGTTGGCCGACTACACCTCGGACCTCATCGTCCTCGACGATGTCAGCGGCCGACATCTCTACATCTCGCCCGCGGTGACGAGCATGCTCGGCTACACCGTGGACGAGGCCAACCGCATGGGTCTTCGGACGCTCGTCCATCGGGAGGACATCGCAAACCTCTCGGCAATTCTGCATGCTCTTGGGCTCGGGCAGCCGACCGGATCGGTGATCTACCGGATGCGGCACCGTTCCGGGCATGACCTCTGGGTCGAGGCCGCCTTTCGGCGAATTGAGGAGCAGGGCGAGATCCAGGTCATCCAGGCGATCCGCGACGTCACGCAGCGACAGAGACAGGAGGCCGACCTGCACAGCGCCCGCATCGCAGCCGAGGCCGCCGTGCGTGCGAAAGCTGAATTCCTGGCCACCATGAGCCACGAGTTGCGCACACCGTTGGCGGGCATCCTCGGCGTGCACGACCTTCTCCAGGGCGATGCCAGCCTCAACCGAAACCAGGCACGCCTCGTCGGTCTCGCGCAGGAAGCGGGGCGCTCGCTCCTTACCATCGTGAACGACATCCTCGATGTCTCGAAGATCGAGGCCGGTCGCCTCGTGATCGAGTCACTCCCCTTCAGCCTGGCCGGGCTGATCGAGGGCTGTCGGGAGCTCAGCGTCGAGATCGCACAGGGCCGCGAGATCCGCGTTGCCACGCAGATCGGACCTGATGTCCCGGACTGGGTCCTGGGCGATCCGACCCGATTGCGCCAGGTCATCCTCAATCTCACCGCCAATGCCATCAAGTTCACGCCCCAGGGCTCCGTCACCATGCGCGTGGCCTGGAAAGCGGCACCGAACGTCGGTCCGAGGCGGCGACCGGCCCTGCGGATTGAACTCGTGGATACCGGGATCGGCATCCCGGAGGATGCCCTGCCCCACCTGTTCGAGCGTTTCGCGCAGGCGGACGGATCGATCTCGCGACGCTATGGTGGAACCGGTCTCGGACTCACTATCTGCAAACGCCTGGTGCACCTGATGGGCGGCGAGATCGGTGCGCTGAGCCGGGTCGGCGAGGGCTCTACGTTCTGGTTCGAGGTGCCGCTGCGGCTCGCCGAGGCGGAGAACGATGTCGAGCACTCGCGGCTCGCCACTCTCAGCCGACCATCGCCGCAGCGCTGGCGCATCCTGTTGGCGGAAGACAATTCGATCAACCAGGAGATCATCGGGACGGTGCTGCGCCACAAGGGTCACACCGTCACGGTGGTGGATGACGGAGAGCAGGCGGCGACGGCGGCCTTCGGCCACGAACGCCCGGACCTGATCCTGATGGACGTGCAGATGCCGGGACTGGACGGTCTTGCAGCGACCCGCGTGATCCGCTCCCGGGAGCGGCAGGAAGGGCATTCTCCCACCCCGATCATCGCACTGACCGCCAATGCCATGCCCGAGGAGATGGAGCGGTGCCGCGCCGCCGGTATGGACGCACATGTCGCGAAGCCGATCGAGTGGCCGATGCTGTTCGAGACCGTCGAGCGCCTGGCGGCGCGGGTCGAACCAGCCGCCCGCGAGGACATGCTCGCCCTCATAGAGGAACGCCCCGCCCCGTGAGGGGCGAGGCGTTCGAACGCGCGACGATGGTGTGTCGGCTCAGTACGCGGCCGGGTCGGCACTATCGCTCGGCGAGACGAAGGCTTTCGCCATGGCCTCGCTCATCGGCAGGTTCAGGTTGATGCCGCGCGGCGGAATCGGCTTCGTGAACCACTTGTCGTAAAGCGCCTTGCCCTCGGGGCTTTTGTAGAGCTTGGCGGTGGCTTCGTCGGCGACGGCCTTGAAGGGCGCGTCATCCTTGCGCAGCATGATGCCGTAGGGCTCGGGTTTTGACAGCGCCTCGCTGGAGATCGCGTAGGCACCCGGGTCTTTCGAGCTGGCAGCCAGCGAGGCCAGCAGTACGTCATCCATGACGAAGGCGACTGCACGGCCGGTCTCGACCATCAGGAAGGCTTCTGCATGATCCTTGGCCGGCAGGATGGTCAGGCCGAGATTGCGTGCGGTGTTCGCCTCGTTAATCTGGCGGATGTTGGTGGTGCCCGAGGTCGAAACCACGGTCTTGCCCTTCAGATCGTCGATCTTGTCGAGCTTGGCCGACTTCTTGGCGACGAAGCGAGTGGCCGTGAGGAAGTGGGTGTTGGTAAAGGAAGCCTGCTTCTGACGGTCGGCGTTGTTCGTCGTCGAACCGCACTCGAGGTCGATGGTGCCGTTGGCGATCAGCGGGATACGCGTGGCCGAGGTGACCGGATTCAGCTTCACCTCGAGGTTCGGAAGCTTCAAATTCGTCTTCACGGCCTCGGCGATCTTCTGACAGATCTCAAGGGCGTAGCCGACCGGCTTCTGGTCGCCGTCGAGGTAGGAGAACGGAACCGACGCGTCCCGGTAGCCAATGGTGATCGTATTGGTTTCCTTGATCTTCTTCAGGGTTCCGGTGAGCTCTTGCGCCTGGGCGCTCCCTACCGCGAGTACCGACAGCGCGAAGCTGACGGCAACGGCGGATAGGGTGGATCTCTGGTGACACGAACGCATCTGCGGGCTGACTCCGGGAGGTCGATCACGGTTCGGCGATCGACAGGACTGACCTGGGCAACGTAGCAGCGGCACGAGCCGCCGCAATCGTTGTTTTCGTGCTGTGCAAGCTGGCAACGCCCCCGTCCCTGGCAAAGCCCGTGCCGAATGATCTCGCTGCGTAGATTTCGTCAGGTCTCGCCCATGCAGATCAACACTTGGTACGCAAAAAGGCCCGACTTTTCAGCCGGGCCAGTTCGCATGTCTCGAAGATTCGGATCTGTGAAGTTCCGGGCTCGCAAGGAGCCCGGATTGAGCCGCTCTGTCGCCTTAGAAGTCGCGCTGAACGCGGCCGCGGATCTGGAAGGTGTCCGATGCAGTCACAGTGCGCACTGCTCCGCTGGCGATGGAAGCAGCGGTGACGTTACCGGTGGACCGGGTCTGGTCAACGACGCGACCGTCCTGAACACCAACCTTGGTGTAGAAGCCTTCCAGACCGATATCGAGGTCCTTAACCGGCGACCAGATGATGCTTCCACCAGCAACAATCTGGTAGTTGTCACGCAGGACGGGGCTGACGGCGAAGGACGCCTGACCCGGAATACCGGTGAACTGACCAGTCGAGCCCAGCGTCTGGAACACGGCGGCGTTGGCGGCGCGGGCACCGTTGGCAAAGTTGAGCTCGCCGTAGCTGGCGAACACGGCCGAACGCCACTCAGGCGACCAGTAGTGCAGCAGCGAACCGACCACCGTGAAGCTGGTGGACAGCTCGATCTTGCCCGTGAACGGGTTGAGCGTCGCATCGGACATGTAGGGGTCGAACGCAGCGCCGTTGATGGTGCTGGCGCGCGAGGCGTAGCTGCCGTTGTACGAGGAGTAGCCAGTGTAGAGGGTCGCACCCTCGCCATAGGCACCCTGCAGGTACAATGTGTCGCCCGGGGCGATGAAGGGCAGGTTGATCTTGGCACCGGCCTGCACGGCCCAGCCGTACTCGCTGGGCGGACGCTGGTTCACGATCGCAGCGCCGGTCACGCCCGGGATGAAGGGCGCGGTCAGGATGCCGCCGTTAAAGTTGGTTGCATTGCCGGCGATGGCGTTGCCGGTGTTCAGCTCCTTGACGGCAGCAGAGAGCTGCATGGAGCCCCAGGCCGCATCGTAACGAAGCACACCGACGAAGTCAGGCATGCGGTTACGCTGGGCTACGTCCACGTTGCCGTAAGTGCCGACACCGGTCACGTTGTTGATGCCGATGAGCACCGGCGAAGTCGCACCCGAGAAGGCAACATTCTGAGACTGTGAGCCGGCCGGAGCGAAGTTGGCATTCGCACCGAACTGCTGCGAATAGATCGTGTTGCGACGGAAGGACGGATCTTCCAGCGAGATCGTCGCCGAGAGGCCGCTGTCGCCGAGCTTGCTCGTATAGGCGAGCAGGTTGGTGGACTGCAGATCCGAGTTGGCGGTCGCGCCGGCGAACTCGAAATCGTGAGCGTAGAAGTCGAAGAACGAGGAAGCGCGACCGGCGGTGAGACCGGCGAACTGGATGAAGGCTTTGTCGGTGTTCACGAACTGCTGGACACGGCCGGCCTGATCCTGGCCGGTCGCACCGAACGCGTTGCCGATACGCTCCTGGGTACCGGAACGGAGGCCGCCGGTAGCGCCGGTGCGCGAGGCGAACTGGAGACGCACGAAGGCGCGCAGGGTGCCGTAGGCGGTCTGGGTGCGGGCATCGACGTTGATGCGGGCGAGGCCGATATAGCCGGTGGTGTCACCGTTCGTGCCTGAACGGCTGTCGGTCGGCTGGTAGCCGACGTCAAGGCGAGCGCGGCCCGAGAGACGGATGCAGGTATCGGTGCCCGGGATGTAGAAGAAGCCGGCGCCGTAGGCGGAGCAGACACGGACGTACTCGATCGGAACAGCTTTCTTGACCGGAAGGTCGGCTGCCTGTGCTCCTGCGACCGCAGCAAAACCTGCCGCGGAGGCGAGAAGCGAGCTCTTCAAGAGCTTCATTGATATCTCCAAAAGCTTCGAGACCCGAGGGAAGGCTTACTGCGCCCGAGACCTCTATGGATCCCGGTGTCGCGTGGCCCTTTGTTCTTGAATGACCGAGCGTTGACCGCTGGAAATTGACTTGCTGCTCTGGCGTTGCCCCCAGCGCAGGATCACTCTGTGCGAGGTGGTTCCTCGCGGCAACTCGGAATCGTGATCGGCGAAACGGTTCCAAGGCGCTGTTGCGGCGCTGCAACGTTCCGCAGGCGACTAAGTAACTGTTCTGTGGGCAGGTTTTCAGCGCTCCGGCCACCGTTCTACAGTTCGCCCCTGAGGACGCGGAGACCGTCAAGTCCTCGAAAATACGAAATATTCTGTGATTTTCGACACATTCCGAGACCACGGCGTTCGTGGACTATTTCTCGGAAGCGTGCACAGCCCGCCAAGCTGCCAGGCATACCGTCCGGTATGCTGTGGATCGCCGCCTGAGACGGATCTGCCGCTGCGCCTCGCGGCGGACGCGTCCCGACAACCGGCGCCGAATCGGGTCGCGCGGCGACGGACGCCCGCGGCGTCCGTCCGGGAGCGTCCGGGCCGTCAATCCTGCAGGCCGATCACCTGAAAGTTGGTGCGAAGCTCATCGAACATCGGCACATTGAGACGGATGCCGGTCGGCAGGCGCTCGAGGAACCAGCGCTTTTAGATCCAGCGCAGCTCGCGGGATTCGGCAAGACGCTGCAAGGTTACGGTGACGAAGCCGGCGAGTTGCGGAACATCAGCCCATAGAGCTCGAACGAGAACTTGTCGGGCCCGACCGTGTCGGCGGAGCCGCCCGGCCCCGCGGCGGCGATCAGGCTGTAGAGCCGGACATCGTCGGGACCGAGGGCATCCGCATGCCTGTCCCGGACCATCGCAAAGGGTTCGGCATGGTCGTGCCCAGTCCTTAGGGTGACAGGGATGCCGAGACGAGCGAAGAGCGCGCACACCACACCCCGTTGGTGGTACCGGCGGTGACCGCCACCGTCCGGTCGGCCAGATCGCGGAATGAACCGACCGGAGCACCGCGCTCCACCAGAAGCTTGATCGCGCTGACATAGGTGATGGGCGAGAAGGCCGCCATCTTCCGCCGCTCGGCATTGTCCGTGGTTGAGCCGCACTAGAGGTCGATCCGCCCGGACGTCACCGCCGCGATCCGCGTCTCCGACGTCACCGGCTCATACAGCACCTTCAAATCCCAACGCCCGAGTTCCGTCCCGATGTCGTCGACGACCTCCAGGCAGAGGTCGGGGGCGTAGCCGACGGGTTGGCCGGACGGGTCCCTGAAGGAGAACGTCAGGGCGTTCTCTCGATTAGCGAAGGCGGACGGTGGCGGTCCCGCCGATCGTCTTTAGGGAGCCGGAGAGAACGTCGATCGCCTAGGATGGATCGTCGCTGGCCAGCAAGCCGACGCTGGCCAGGACTCCCACGAACGGTGCGACGTGCTGACATGTGAGTCCTCGCCACGAAGCGGTACCGATGCATCGGACGTCGCCCCGCGACGCTTGCGACCGCTTGCTACGCGACCGGTTCCGGCAGTGGACTGACTTAATGATCCAGACGCTGGTCGGTAAACGATAGTTGCCCTTCTTACTTGGCCACCGCCACGGTCGCGACGCTGTTGCGCAGCACGTTGATGGCCGAGCGGCCCTCGCCGGGCCGGAGAATGAGGACCATCACCAAACCGAGAAGCAGCGAGAAGAGCGAGGCCCCCACGAACCAGAGCATCGCCTTACCCCCGACGCGACCCACCGAAGCCGTGTCGCCCCTATGTGCGATACCCGCGACGAGCCTCGAGAGGACGAGCGGCGCAATGATCATCTAATCAAGCGCAGGAAGACATCACTGATCAGGGCGCAGAATCCGGAGATTTCCTTCGAGGTCTGCAGGTCAGGCCACGTGATGCTGCACAGCTACCCACCAGCGATCTCGAGCAACATTTCGTTGAGGAGGGAGGTGGTGAGCCTGGACTGCATCGCTTCCCCCCCAACCGCCGCGCCTGATGGCGCTCCGCACCGGAAGCTAAGCTTCTGGTTCACCCGACACAGTTGAGCACAGGGCGTGCGAGGCTTGAGGTCGCGCCGTCGGCCAGAGAATGAAACTCCGGGCCGGACCATGCATTTCAGGCCCTCGTCGCAGAAGACTAACCTTTTTCCGGCTACAGCAAAGTGCGTCAATCGGCCGAGAAATCGTCAGGCGCCTCGCAGGCGCAGGGCCGCCTCGGCCGAGCGCCGGATGAGATCCGGCTCCGGTGCGCCCGGCGGGACGACCCAGCTTCCACCGACGCAGAGCACCGGCTTCAGGGCGAGCCAGTCCGTTGCAGTTGCTTCGGAGATGCCCCCGGTCGGGCAGAACCGGACCTGCCCGAAGGGACCGGCGAGCGCCTTGAGTGCCTTGATGCCGCCAGCGGCTTCGGCCGGGAAGAACTTGAACCGGTCGAGGCCATGGTCGAGCCCTCGCATGATGTCCGCCGCATTGGCGACACCCGGCAGGTAGGGCACCCCCCGCGCGAGGGCGGCGCGGGTCAACGGATCGGTCAGGCCGGGGCTCACGATGAACTGCGCACCCGCCTCCATCGCCGCGTCCAGGTCGCGCGGGTTCAGGACCGTCCCAGCTCCCACCACGGCGCCTTCCACCCGCGACATGGCGCGGATCACGTCGAGGGCCGCCGGCGTGCGCAGGGTGACCTCCAGGGCGGTCAAGCCGCCCGCCACCAGGGCACGGGCGATCGGCTCGGCCTGGGCGACCTCCTCCACCACCAGCACCGGGATGACGGGAACGGAGCGCATCAGGGCATCGATGGTGGTCATGGGCAGCGTCCTTGGCGGGGTAGGCGGAGGATTCAGAGGCCGGCGGCCGCGAGCATGGCGGAGGCGCCTTGCTCGGCCCCATCGGCACCGTGGCGCATGAAGGCGAAGAGCTCGCGGCCCGTGCCGAAGGCCGGCGGCGGCGCGGCGGCGGCGTCCCGCGCGTCCCAGTCGGCGGGGTCGACGAGGACCTCCAGGGAGCCCTCCTCCGCGCTCAGGCGCACGACGTCGCCGTCGCGGATCTTGGCCAGGGGACCCCCGCCGAGGGCTTCGGGGCTGAGATGGATGGCCGCCGGAACTTTGCCGGAAGCGCCCGACATCCGGCCGTCGGTCACGAGGGCGACGCGGAAGCCGCGATCCTGCAGAACGCCGAGCTGCGGAGTCAACTTGTGCAATTCGGGCATGCCGTTGGCCCGGGGCCCTTGGAAGCGCACCACCACCACCACGTCCCGATCGAGTTCACCGGCCTTGAAAGCCGCCATGACGTCGTCCTGGTCGTCGAAGACGCGGGCCGGCGCCTGGACCGTCCAGCGCGCGGGGTCGACTGCGCTGGTCTTGAAGGTGGCCCGGCCGAGATTGCCCTTCACCAGGCGCATACCGCCGTCCGGCTGGAAGGCGTTGGCCGGACTGCGCAGGATGCTCTCGTCGTGCGAGCGCTCCGGAGCCTCCTCGAAGACGAGGTCGTCATCGATCAGCTTCGGATCGCGGGCATGATCACGCAGGCGCGTGCCGGCTACGGTGAGGATGTCGTCGTGCAGGAGGCCGGCATCGATCAGGCTGGCGATGACGTAGGACATGCCGCCGGCCGCGTGGAAGTGGTTAACGTCGCCTGAGCCGTTCGGGTAGACCTTGGCCACCTGCGGAACCACAGCCGAGAGGTGGTCGAAATCCGCCCAGTCCAGGATGATGCCGGCCGCCCGGGCGATGGCCGGCAGGTGGATGGCGTGATTGGTCGAGCCGCCCGTGGCGAGCAGACCGACGACCGCGTTCACGATGGCCTTCTCGTCGATGCAGCGCCCGAGCGGCCGATAGTCGTTGCCCGAGGCGCCGATCTCGGAGAGGCGGTGCACTGCCGCCCGCGTCACAGCCTGGCGCAGCTTCGTGCCGGGATTGATGAAGGAGGCGCCGGGCATGTGCAGGCCCATCACGTCCATCATCATCTGGTTCGAGTTGGCGGTGCCGTAGAAGGTGCAGGTGCCCGCGCCGTGATAGGACGCCGACTCGCTCTCCAGCAGTTCATCGCGGCCGACCTTGCCCTCGGCGTAGAGCTGGCGGATGCGCTGCTTCTCCTTATTGGCTAGCCCCGAGGGCATCGGGCCGGCCGGAATCAGGATCATCGGCAGGTGGCCGAACCGAAGCGCCCCGATGAGGAGGCCGGGCACGATCTTGTCGCAGATGCCGAGCAGGGCCGCGCCGTCGAACATCCCGTGGCTCAGGGCTACCGCGGTGGAGAGCGCGATCGTGTCGCGCGAGAACAGGGACAGCTCCATGCCGCGCTGGCCCTGGGTGACCCCGTCGCACATCGCCGGTACGCCGCCGGCGACCTGCGCGGTCGCGCCGACCTCACGGGCGAACAGCTTCATCTGTTCGGGATAGCGGCCGTAGGGCTGATGCGCCGAGAGCATGTCGTTGTAGGCGGTGACGATGGCGATGTTCATCGCCCGGCCGGACTTGATGACGGCCTTGTCCTCGCCGGAGGCCGCGAAGCCGTGGGCCAAGTTGCCGCAATTCAGCATCGGGCGCTGAACGCCCGAGTCGC
This sequence comes from Methylobacterium sp. Leaf88, assembly GCF_001422795.1. Taxonomy (NCBI): domain Bacteria; kingdom Pseudomonadati; phylum Pseudomonadota; class Alphaproteobacteria; order Hyphomicrobiales; family Methylobacteriaceae; genus Methylobacterium; species Methylobacterium sp. Leaf88. Next base: position 683,272 of record NZ_LMMK01000012.1, read on the forward strand.
GCTCGCGGGCGATCAGGTCGAGATAGGCCTTGCGGGTTGGTCCGGAGCGTTCGATCACGCGCGCCGTAACGGCCGCGATTTCCGGGTGAAGCGCGCTCATGGCCAATTCCTCCTCGAATTCGGGCGATGCCCGACGCCCGCTTGCGCCGGGGGCGGCGGCCCGCGCCTGCATCAACCTCTCGCGCCAGCACGACAGGGGCGCGAAAGCGGGGCCTGATCGCAATCGGACCCACGCGCCGTCAATGGCATCCGGGCGGCGGCCTGGCCAGCACCTCCTGCAGGTTGCGGGCCAGGCCGTTCGTTAATGACTGCCAGCCGCGAGGGTTGCGCCGGGCTTGTGGTGGGTACCCAGGCGCTCGACCATCGTGGCCGTGGCGGCGTTCATGCCGACGATCTCCACAGCCACACCGTGGTGCCGGTACTTGAGCACCACGCGGTCGAGGGCATTGACCCCGCTGATGTCCCAGAAATGGGCCGCCGTGAGGTCGAGGACGATCCCCGTCAGCCCGGCTTCGCGGAACTCGAAGGCGCCGTGGAAGGCTTCCGCCGTGGCGAAGAAGATCTGGCCGGTCACCCGGTAGGTCCGCACCGTGTCGGTCCGCTCGGAGGCCACCGCGAAGTAGCGCGTCACCTTGTGGGCAAAGAACAGACCGCTCAGCACCACACCGAACAGGACGCCCTTGGCGAGGTCGTGGGTCGCCACCACCACGGCGACGGTGCCGAGCATGACGACGCTCGAGCTCTTCGGATGCGTCAGGAGGGTCCGCAGGGAGCCCCATTGGAAGGTGTTGATCGACACCATGATCATCACCGCCACCAGGGCGGCCATGGGAATCTGGGCCACGTAGGGGCCGAGCACGACGATCAGGAAGAGCAGGAAGACGCCAGCCCAGAGCGTGGAGAGCCGGCCCCGCCCCCCGGACGAGACGTTGATGACCGATTGTCCGATCATGGCGCAGCCCGCCATTCCGCCGAACAGGCCGGCGCCGATATTGGCGATCCCCTGCCCGGCACATTCGCGGTTCTTGTCGGAGCCCGTATCCGTCATTTCATCGAGGATCGCCGCCGTCATCAGGCTCTCCAACAGCCCGACCATGGTCAGCGTCAGCGCGTAGGGCAGGATGATCCGCAGAGTCTCCCAGGTGAACGGGACCTCCGGCATGGCGAAGACCGGCAACTCGGTGGGTAGGGCCCCCATGTCGCCGACCTTGTGGATTGGCAGGCCCAGGGCCATCGAGAACGCCGTCAGGACGAGGATCGTGATGAGCGGCGAGGGTACCGCCTTGGTCAGGTACGGCAGCCCGTAGATGAGGCCGAGACCGACCGCCGTCATCAGGTAGACCGTGCTCCCCTGCCCGATCAGTTCCGGCATCTGCGCCAGGAAGATCAGGATCGCCAGCGCATTGACGAAGCCGGTCACCACGGAGCGCGAGACGAAGCGCATGAGATTTCCCAGGCGCAGAAGGCCGGCCGCGATCTGCAGCAGGCCGGTGAGGATCGTGGCGGCGAACAGGTAGCCGAGGCCGTGCTCCTTCACCAGCGACACCATCACGAGGGCCATCGCCCCGGTCGCGGCGGAGATCATCGCCGGGCGTCCTCCCGCGAAGGCGGTGATCACCGCGATGCAGAACGACGCGTAGAGGCCGACCTTCGGGTCCACCCCGGCGATCAGTGAGAAGGCAATCGCCTCCGGGATCAGGGCCAGGGCGACCACGGTGCCGGCCAGGATTTCACGCGTGATATTGGGAGCCCACTGGCTCCGCAGGTTGGTCAGGGTCATGGAAATGGGACATCCAATCGTTCCCGCGCGCAGTCGGGCGGCCGGGAATCGAGACGGGGAATGCGAGACAGGCCACCCGACGCGCATCGCGGGGCGGCCATCATGGAACCCGAACGGAAGGCGGGCGCCGAGGAGAGCGGAGCTACGGCGGCGTGGGCCGTGCGTACAATCTGGCTCGATCCTTCAACATGTGGTGGGTCTTAACAGGATTCCGCCGCGGTGCAATGGACGCCGAGTCCGTGCCGGGAGGGGCCGACGCTCCGCGCGAGGCACGAATGGCGTTTACGCGCATGCAAGCAAGGCGCGTATAGGCTCTGCTCGATCGTCGGTGAACGCGCCTCATGTCCGAAACGAATTCCAGCCTGATCGAGGCTGCGCGCCGCAGACCTTGGCACCGTCTGCGGCTGCCAAGAGACCTCGAAGCACAATTTACCGAGACGACACGCTGGTCCCGGGCGACCTACATCCAGTCGTGGCTGCTGATCTTCATCGTCTTCAATGTGCTGTCACTGAAGATGGACTTTGACCTGCTCGGTCCAGAGCAATTTGTGGTTCCGGCTTTCCTGACCCTGGGCGTGTTCCTGCCTGCGGGATTCGCGGCGATCACAGCGCTGCGCGGCATCACCAGTGCCCGACGCCAGGCCGGGATCGTCATTGGCATCTCCGTGCTCGACATGGTGATCGTCCTGAACAGCGCCCGGATCGCGCCGCGGACCCATGCGGACACCTACCTGATCCTTGCGGTGATCGTGCCCATGGTGGTCGGGATGATCGCGCCGCTCTCGTTCCGGCACAGCCTCGTCCTCTGCGGAAGCGCCTTCTGCCTCTACGCGGCCTACGCCGTCGCATTCGTTCTTCCGCGCAGCGAGGCGACCGGACTGCCGCTCCTGATCGCGAGCCTCACCCTCGTCCCCATCAAGCTCGCCTATACCCGCGAATGGACGCGCAAGGAGGCCTTTCTCCTGACCCTGGAAAAATCCGCCCGCGACGTCGATCTGGCGGCCGCCAACGCGCGCCTGACGGTCCTGTCCGAGACCGACAGCCTCACCGGGCTCCGCAATCGGCGCAGCGCCACGGCCCAGGTCCAGGCCGGATGGGGCGAGGCTTGCGCAGGCGGCGCCTGGGCCACGCTGGTGCTCATCGACATCGACGCCTTCAAGCGTCTGAACGACACGGCCGGCCATCCCGAAGGCGACCGCTGCCTGAGACAGGTGGCCGAGGCGCTCGCTACGGCGGCAGCCCGCCACGGCGCACAGGCGGCCCGCTACGGGGGCGAGGAGTTCATCGTCTTCCGGCCCGGAGCGGACCCTTCGGAGGCGGCGCGGATCGGGGAGAGTCTGCGACTGGCGATCCAGGCCCTTGCCTATCCCCATCCGGCTCTTCCCGACGGCGCCTGCATCACCGTCAGCATCGGGGTCGCGACGGCGCATGGAAGCCTGGGAACTCCCGCGATCACGGCCGCCGATCTCCTCAAGGCGGCGGACGATGCCCTCTATCGGGCCAAGCGCGGCGGACGGAACCGGGTCGAGAGCACAATTCTGGCGCCGGCCTCGGCCGCATCCGAGGCGGCGCGGACCAGCGCCTTCGGCTGAGGGCGCCGAGCAGCGAGATCCATCGCTTGGTTCGACCCGCCTAATCGAGACCGTCACCGACGAAAGAGGCGTCACCGTCCCCGGCCGGGTCCCGGAAATCATAGACGGGTGCGCGGCGCGACACCAACCTCACGGCGGCGGCCGGCCGATAGGCTGCGGAGGGCTCGCGCCCCATCTGCATGCCGGCGGACATCACACCGTCCTCGGCGCCGCGGCGGCGCCGCGACGCCATCACGGAACTGCCCTCGATGACCACCCGGGTCTTGCCCATACCCTCAGCCTTGACGAGGCTGAACAGGGTCGCGGCATTCCTTGGGGCAAGCCTAACACAACCATGGGATGCCGCGCTGCCGAGGCGCCGAGTGTGATTGGTCCCGTGGATCGCGTGGCCCTGCCCGGTGAAGAAGATCGCGTTCGGCATCGGCGCGTCGTCGAACTCGCGCGAGAAGTGCGCGCGCTCCATCCGGAACGGACGATGGGCTCCGCTGGGCGTGTCGTAGCCATCCACGCCCGTGGAGACGGGCCAGTCGTAACGGGTCCGCCCATCGACCGTCACGGTCATGCGCTGCGCGTCCTTGTCGACAGCGATCAAAACCTCCGCCCAAGCAGGACAGGTCAGGAACGTCGCCAGGGCGAAACCGGAGACCAGTGACGTCAGACGGGAACGCATCGGAATCCTCGAAAACACAAACAAAGCCGGACCGCCTACGCTTGCCGCGCGCGTTGGTTCCAGCGCAGCGCGGATCAGGCGTCGGCGGTCGATTCCGGTCGACGAACCTCGGCAGCCGCCGCCTTCATCACATTTGCCACGAGCGCATAGGTTTCCATCCAGGCCTCCCGGACCGCGGGGGTAAAATCCGGGCCCAGGCCCTGCTCCAGCGCCCAGAGCAGGGCGGCGCCCACCGGTTCATAATGTGCGGCCTGGGTTCCGAACGAGACGTGCTGTCGGCCCAGCGTCTGCAGCGCCGGCACCACCATCTCGGGCTTATGCAGGTTCGTGACCGCAAGCCCCAGCATCGCCATCAGTTTTTTTTTCTGCTCGCGCATGTCATCCGGAAACATCGGCCGAACCTGCGGAGCGATCTCGAACAGGCGTCCGTAGAAAAGGTCTGCCGCAGCGTTGGCGATCGGCCGAACTTTGGCGAAACTGTCCTGGACGAGAACAACTTGTTCCGGGGTCATTCGGAGCTCTACGCGGGAGGAAGGGATTGCGGCGCGAACGCCGCGTATGACGTTCTTGCCCCGGCAGCGACATCCCACAAGAGAGAACCCTGTCCTAACCTGCGATAGGGTTGATTCGCGAAGGGGCATTCCCCGCGACGGACGTTTCTCCGATGAAACTGAACGGATGCCGCCAACGCGCTTCAGCCTGGGTGCAGCGCCGCTTTGGCAATCTCCTCCTGAACAGCCGGGACAGCACCGGTTGGGCCACCGAGACCGCGCACGATGCCGGCCTCCTCGACAAAGCAGCGGATGGGCGATGAAGACGTTGGCAGCTTTCACAGCCGTTGCGCTCTTGGCGATGGGTGCGTTCGGAACGCCAGAGGCGCAGGCCCGGGGCCAGGGCGGCGCCATCTTGGCCGGCGTGATCGGGGGGCTCGCGGCGGGCGCTCTCATGGGAACCGCCGCCTCGGAAGCTCATGAGGCTCGTGCCTACGGCTACGGTTACGGCCCTCCCGAACCCCGCTATGCCGAAGACGACGAGGCTCTCATCGTGCGCGACCGCCCGGCACCGCTGGTTCGCCACTACGGGTACGACGAGGCCCCGGTCTATCGCAGATCGCGTACCGTGGTCCGAACCTATGGTGAGGAATTCGGCGGATACGGCTATCGCCGCGCCGGATACGGGGATCGTCCGGACTGCGACCGTCCCTACGGCCGTGGCGGCTGGTAGTCAGGCCCCTCTCGAAGGCCGGCCGGGCGAACCGGACGGCCTCCTTCCAACGTCACCAGGGACGCCGGCGCAACCGTCTGCGCCGAGTCGCGTTGTCACTATTCGCGGGTAGATAGACTATCCGTCAGCGAACGGCGCCGTAGCCGACTGTTAGGATGGATTTCGAATACCCCTATCTTTGCTTTCCTCGCCCCGACAATTGTAACCGGACGCCCTTTCGCGTCGGGGTCGACCGCGCCCTGGCGCTCTCGTTTCCGCCTCAAATGGACGGAGACCTTCCCGATCGGCTGATGCACGCTCTGGAAGCGCTGATCGCCGTCCTCCCGCCGCACTATGAAGCGGGCGGGCGATCACGACCGAGCTAGCGTCCCGGCGTAGCCGAGGGCGCAGCGCCGGGCGTGTGAGGTTCATCGCAGAGGCGGCCGAAGGCGGGAAACCATCCCGCGGATTCGACCCATCGACACGCATGACGCCTCGGCAAGCGAAGATGCGCGCTTTCCTTCGGAACTGACCTGGGCGAGCGTGGTACCCGACGATTTCGGGCGGCGCCCGGCGCGAGGGATGGTCGTGGTCGCGCACGACAGATGGACCTCCAAGTTCTGCCGAAGCGTTCCCCCGGGTGTACGTCGATGTGGAGTGCAGGACCTTGGCGCATGACCTCAGCTATCCGCCCCTGAACCAACCGAAGGAGGTGGCGGACGGCGTCTGGATCGTCGATGCCGCACCGATTCGCGCGGGCGGCATTCCACTCCCTTTGCGGATGACGGTGCTGCGACTGGCCGGCGGTGAGCTGTTGCTCCACTCGCCCGTTCCGCACCACCCGGGCCTTCAATGTGCCGTGGAGGGACTCGGGCGTATCGGGCACCTCGTAGCGCCGAGTGTCGGGCATTGGATGTTCCTGAAGGACTGGCAGACCGCTTGCCCCAACGCGATCACCTGGGCGGTGCCGGGGCTCGAAGACCGGAGCCAGGTGCTCCGATCTGGCCTCGCGATCGATGCGGAATTGGGAGACCAGCCGCCACGCGTCTGGGCGAACGAGATCGATCAGGTCCTCGTCGCCGGACCCGTGTTCCAGGAAATCTGTCTGTTCCATCGCCCAAGCCGGACCCTCCTGCTGACGGATCTCATCATCAACCTCGAGGGCGACCTTCTGCCGGTCTTCGCGCGCCCCCTGGCCCGTCTGCTCGGCATCGTCGCCCCGGATGGCAAGGCACCGCTCTACCTGCGAGTCCTTCTGCGCCTGAACCATCGGGACACGGTCCGCGCCGCGCAGCGTCTCGTCGGCTTTCATCCGGACCGGGTGATCTTCGCGCACGGCCAATGGTTCAACCGCGATGCCGCCGATGCACTCCGGCGCTCGCTCGCCTGGATCCTCGACGAAGACCGCGCCTTGGCTCGACTGTCTGCGGACGGCGAGATGTCCACCCGAGCGCCCCTGCGTTCGACGGCACTCGCGGGCGTGGCCCTCGCGGGTGTCGTGGGACTTTTCGTCTATCTCCGTCGGTCGCGGCGCTGTTCGTCGCTGCAAGCCGATGAGTGCAGAGACAGAATCGCATGAGTTGGTGCGGACGGCGGGAGACCCTTCGTGCCACTCCAGATCACTGTAAACATTGATGTTTTTCAGGCGACTTCGGAGGGCTTTGTAGCGGTCTTTGTAGCGGCTGGCGAGCGGGAGCCCATTACAGGCTCCCGAACTAGTTAGCGGGTGGTGGTACGGCTGACGCCCGGATTGACGGCATCCGTATGCTGCACCCTAGCTTTGCGTGGCATCAGACCGGCCAGTCCAGCTAAGCCCAGAAGACCAAGCCACCCCCAGTTGGTGTCATCCTCGCGCCTGACCGTAGTGGTCGGTACGTTGCCCGTCGTGTTTGCTCCAGGCATCGTGCTCGGTGACGCTGGCGCTGTGACAGCGTTGTTCGAGGGGTTCGTAGCCTGTGCGAAGGCGGGTGCGCCTAGAAGGACGGTAAGAACGGCAGCGGCAATGAGCTTCATGGCTAATTCCTCAGGTGATAACAATCACAAGGGAAAGCATAAGCTGCACTCTAACGTTCCGCGCTGAGCCCGCTTATTTATTTCTATCTCCCGAGGATTACCTTGGGTCGCATCGCGATCATGCAGGAGAACTTCAGTGCCTCGAAGTCGCACGAGGGACGTGTTCGTACTCTCGCGTCCCTAGTAGGATGGGCCTTAGTACCGGCGGTCGCTGCTGTCGCTCATACGCCGCGCAACGTAGTCGCCTGAGTAGGACTTCTGCCTGAAAACCAGCCATCCGATACCGAACCCGATGGCGCCAGCGATGCACAGGCTGGCCACCGTGGCGCTGTCAGCGTTGCTCACGGCACGGCTTCCCTGACGGTAGTAGTCGGCACCGCGCTTTGAGACATCGTCCCAGGTCTCCGAGGCACGATCAGTGACGTTTCCAAGCGCCTCTTTCGCCTGTCCTGTGACAGTGCTCAGCGTGTCCGTAGCTTGATCCTTCAGCACAGGCCCCTCAATCCCCGGCATTGGCTTCTTGTAGCCGGGCTGCCCTGGTCCTGGCTGACCTCCCGACTTTCCGAGAGGATCGTGAGATTGAATGTCGGCCAATGTGAACTCCCATTTGTGTTGCCAATGGCGTGCATAACGAAGGACCAAGCGGGCCATCTGGCGAGGTCAGCCAGGAGCTTGGTGGTGCAAGCAAGACGGCAACCTCACGAGCGCGTGAGATGATCCTTCAGTGAATTGCTAGACTGCGCCTGACGAGGTCTTGGGCCACGTAGGAACTGCCTAGAAGCCCAGCCCATATCAGAAGGCAGGCATCGCTGTTGGTGGGCCTTCGGCCGCTCTTTCTGCGACCTTCGGCATCGTGGCCTCGTACCGCTCATTCGCTCGTCGCCAGCGTGTTTCCGAACTCAGCCGCGCCTTCACGTCAGCAAGATCGACCGTAAGCTCCTCCACCTTGATGAGCGCCTTGCGTCGCGACCAAAGGGCGGTGCCGACGATGCTGTTCATCAGCACCAAAGCCGCTGCCATCATGAGAAGTGCTATCTGCGCCCAACGAGGAAGCTCGAAGAACGCCGCAAGCGCCGAAGCTGGGTCAAACGGTGCGAGGTCGAACATGAGCTACCTCAGGAATGGCACGGAACCGTTACGTGCAACCTGTATAGAGATTTTAGGGTGTCAACATCATCTGATGTGGAATTAATCCGTTCGGTTGATAATCCGGGACGACAAGCTCTTACCAGCCGCGACATGCCTTGCTAAGGTTCCAGTGCCTTGCGTTGCTGTATCGAAGGCGGCCAGCGAGTGGTGCGATCATGAACATGCTGAGCTGGGTTCGCAAACGTCCTGTGGCAGACGGACATGCAGCTCTTCTGACGAGCACAGCACTCGTGCTAGCTCTAGTGGTGACGCTTCTCAGCCTGTTCTGAGCGGTGGGCCTCGGACAAGCAGCGCTCATCCGTGAGAGATGTTAGGATCGCAAAGGCGCAACGCACCGCCCGGCTTTCTACCTCCGGCTATTCCGATACAAGTTGCAGCTTGTTTAGTGCTTGGGGCTGCCTAGGAGAGGCCGGGGATGGGGCGTTGAAGATGCAAAAATCTTTCTCATCAGCAACTAACATAGCCCTGATCGCAGCTGAGATCAGAGCTAATCTGTCGATATGGATGACGCCAGTAGCCTTTGATAAACAGGTCAGAGAAGTAGCCGACGCAGTGGGCCCCTACACTATCTTCAGGTCACCGAAATGGTCGTTTTGGCGCGACGCCTGGACGCTAAGTCAATTCGCCTCCTTGAGCCATGCAGACGCTGTTTGTTTGTCAGGATCGACCGAGCAGTTTCCAGATGGGCATGTGCGGCGCGGAGGAGATGTCTTCGGTGTTGAGGTCACAGAAGCGATGATGCCAGGCAGGCGACGCGCAGAGGAGTTCTCTCTATCTGCTCCGGCACTTCGGGAAGACCCGGGAGAGGAATGGGATAGACGCCTCAACGCTTTGCCAGATGTGCTCGATAGCGCGATAAGTCGAAAAATCTCAAAGCTCTACGGCGCGAAACCCACCCTAGTAGTCTACCTCAACATAAGCGCCTACGGCCATCGGGATAGTGAGATGCGATCGGCGATTGGGCAGGCGAAGGCAAAGTATGTAGATCAGTTTTCCGATCTGTATGTGCTTTGGCAATCTGAGTTGGTTTAACCGCACGCCATCGCGCTCGCGATCCCGTCCACGCGCTCGTTCAGTTCGTGTCCAGCGTGCCCCCTCACCCACACCCAGGTGACGCTCTCGTGCCGCGCTACGGCCATCTCCAGGTTCTGCCATAGCTGCCTGTTCGCCACAGGCTTCCCCCCAGCAGCCTTCCAGCCCTTGGCCTTCCACCCTGGCAGCCACTCGGTGATGCCCTGGATGACGTACTTGCTGTCACCCAGCATGGTGACCACAGCGCAGGGGCTCAGGGCTCCCAGGCCCGCGATGGCTGCCGTCAGCTCCATCTTGTTGTTCGTGGTGTTGGCCTCACGGCCCTTCACGATCTTCTCAGCGCCCGTGCGGGTGTTCACGAGGATGGCCCCATAGCCGCCCCGTCCAGGGTTGCCCTTACAGGCCCCGTCAAAGGCAATGGTGATCTCGCGTGGCGTGCTCTGTGTAGTCTCGTCTGTCATCGTTCGTGATCCTGTTCTGAAACGAAAAAGGGAGGAGCCCTTGCGAGCCCCTCCCGGTTGGTCGTGTGTGATTTGCTCGCCCCGGCTACTTGGCCGGGAGGAGCGATGATGTGGCGTTGATGGTCTGGAGCATCAGTGGATAGTTGTGGAGCACGTTCAGTGCCCTTGAGAGGTTGCGAACGTCTCCGCTGACCAGCTTACCTCCCTCGTGGAAGGAGCTGGTGACACCACCGACCCCCTTCAGGAAGTCGTCAGCGAGCCCGGCAGTGGGGTTGGCAAGCAAGCCTGCTGAGGGGTTCTGAGTGGACCGGGTGTTGAACCACGGATCGAAGCCCATGATGCCAGCACCGAAGTCGAAGGCACCTGGGATGAGGGACGAGGCCCCTGCCCTCTGGAAGCCAGCCATCGCGATCTTGGCATCCGACAGGCGGTCGCTCGCGGCCTTCTTCTTGTCCTCATCGGACATGCCAAGGAGGTTGAGGTTAGTCTGAACGGTGTACGCCATCGTCCCGAACATCATCGAAGCCATGAACCCAAAGAGGTCGTTCAGCTCGTGATTATGAACCGCTGAGAGCGTTTGCTTCGACCAAGCGCCGATGACGAAGTTCCTGAACTGGAACAGTATCTTGGCGAAGGGCGAACCCAGCATCGCGTTCATCTGCCCCAGGTCATTCTGCTGAATGGTCCTGCGGGTCCACGTCGTGATCGCGTGCTCGAAGGCAGAGCGAGCCTGAGGCTCCCACTGCTCCAGACCGAGTATCTGGATGTCGCGTCCACTCTCCCCCTTGATGGTGGCGCTGTGCGTCTTGATCTCCTTCAGCACCCGCTTCTGCATGTTCTGATCGAGGCCGATGAGGCGCATCCGCTTCTCTGAAAGGGCACCATCCTCCAGGGCAGCCGCACGGAACTTCGATACCGCAGCCTTCATCGCCCAACGCTCTTGGAACGTGGTGATGGGGGCCAGGGAGACCATCGAGGTGTACCGTGAAGCCTTCTTGGTGACCTGTTCAGCGGCATCGAGACGAGAATTTCGAGAAGCACCGTCAGCCATCTGAGAGGCCACGTCGTTGCCCTGCCAAGTGATCCCAGAGCCACGCAGGTGGTCCGTACCGCTGGTGAAGGCGTACTCCCAGTCCTCCAGCTCGTCCCGTAGGAGCTTGCCGGTCTTGGCGTCCCGCATGAAGTCACGGAAGCCAGGGATGGTCTGGAGCATGTGCTTGACCCCGAACTCACCGAGGATGCGTCCGAACTCAGCCACTGAGGACCAGCCAGCCTGGGACATCAGGCGCACGAAGTTGACGTTCTGGATCACCCTCATGGCCTGACCGAGCCGCGTCCGGTCCACGCTCTGTGGCACTCCACGGATCGTGTCGTAGGCGAACTGGAGGTCGTTCAGTTCCCGCTCCAGGGTCTTGGCGCGGTCCTGAGGGCGAAGGTCGCTGTCCAGGGCGCGTGCCTGGGCCATGAGCTTCTGCCAGTCGCCATCCGAGTGGATGCCGTCCACGAGGAACTTCGGAGCGTCCCCGTCAGGGTGCCACTTCGGGTTCTCGATCCGCATCTGACCGAAAGCCACGGCACCCGACATCTGCTTATTGTAGGCGTGGACGATGGCGTGCATGTTGTCCTCCCAGAGGTCCGCTATGGCGACCTCACGAGGCCCGTTGCGTCCCTCCAGGGTCATCGAGAAGTTCTCGTCCATGACCGTCCTACGCTTTTGACGGCTCGTCATCGACTTGCCCCCTTCAGCGCCCGCCTTCTCATCAAGCTGGTAGAGGGCTTGGTTCACCTCCACCTCATCGAGCCCGTAGCGCACCAGATCAGCCCGTAAGGTCTCCACGTCAGACCCTGAGAGGGCCTTCATGGTGGTCATCTCCTGCCCTGCATCCACCTTGGCTAGGCGGTCGTAGTAGTAGGAGCCGAGCTTGGCTGCGAACTTGGGATCAAGGTCAGGGTTCTTCCGCTCGATGGCCGTGCCGATGAGCCTGCGAAGCTCGTTACCGTGCTCCATGTTCAGCTCATTGAAGCGACCCCAGTTCGTATACCGCGGGAGGTAGTTCGGGTTGTCAGCCCAGTCCTCAGCACCCGGTAAGGGGCGCATGGTCTCACCGCGCTTGTAGCCAGGGTTACGAGCGTACTCGCGCCAGCTCTCGGACTGCTTCTGCCACGCAGTCGCCATCTGCTTCACAGCAGGATCGACCTGGGCCAGAGGATCGGAGCTGCGGACGGCGTAGGAAATGGAGCGTTGGAACTGCACTTCCTTGCCCCCGAACTCCCAGTCGTACCAAGAGATGTTGTTCCGCTTCCGGTAGTCGCCCGTAGCGGCCTCGTACTCACGCGACCAAGCCGTGTTGGCCTGCTCCTGAAGTTGCCGTGCCTGAGCCTCTACGGGGATGGAGACGGCCTTGGAGGTGTTCTTGTTGCCGACCGTATCCTGCACCAGGGTGTCAGTTAGAGCGGCAACGAGAGGGTTCTTTGAGTTCTTGTGACGGGCCATGTCGAACCGCATCGGGTTCACGAAGGCATCGCCGGTGGCTTCCGTCTCAAGGAGGCTCATCTCGTAGGTGTCAGAGCGGACGGCATCCCTCTGCCAGGGGACTGAGGCGGCACCAGCGGACTTGTTGCTGAAGGCCGTACCACTCTCCAGCTCGGTGCGGAGGGTGTGCATGGACTTCACGGCCTGCTCTGCTGTCTCCTCGATGTGCGTGCCCTTCCAGGCATGACGATTGAGAGCCAGGTATCCCGCAGTGCCCATGACGCCAGCCCAGAGCGCCTCTTGGGTCTCGTAGCCGGGACGGTTGACCATCGCAGGGGCTTCCGATGCCAGGGCACCGATAGCGCCATCAGCAGCAGCGGCACCCAGACGGGCCATACGGCTGCCCTGAACGAGGGCACCAACAGGAGCCAAGACGGACAGGGCGAGCCCCGCAGGGTCAGCCATGCCGGTTGCCATACGGATCAGCATACCGCCACGGGTAGCAGCCAGTCGGCTCTCTCGTTCAGCGTCCCCTTGAGCCTGCTTGATGCGGAAGTCCAAGTCCTGCTCGGACATCGCCTTCGACAGGTAGGGAAGGTAGCGCGGGTCGAGCGCCTTCACGTCATCGTTCTTGGGCACCGAAGCGGGGTCGAAGCCGGGATCGTAGACGGCCTTGTTGTTGGACTTCAGGGCGTTGGCGATCATCCAGTCCTGCGTGGCGGATGCCTGGGCAGCCTGGACGAGGGAGTAGCTCTTGTCCTCCTCGGCCTTCATCCGCAGCCGGTCATCCTCTCGGGTGAACGGGACGCGCTGAGAGGTGCTGGCCGGGTCGCTGGTCATGCCCATCCGGGCGATCTTCGTCGAGCGCGCGTCCAGGGCTTCGATGTGCCACGGCTCGTGACTCATGGGGAACCCAAGGCCGTACTTGGCTGCGTTGGCGTGGAGCCAATCCTTCACAGCCGGGTCACCGTTCATGTTCAGATCAGCGGCACGTCCGTGGTTGTGCTGAGAGTTGCCGGGAGGAGCCACCCACTTCCGAGCAGCCTCCTCCGAGCCGTACTTCTTGACGGCTGCAGCAAACAGCTCGGCCTGACGCTCCGGGGAACGGAAGCCTGAGTTGATCTGGAACTTGCCCGAAGGTTCTCGGGCATGTCCGCGACCATGTTCGCAAGGCGGGACTTCAAGTCCCAGTCCATCTTGTCGAGGTGGGAGGCGTCGTGACCCTTCGCGAGGTACGGCATGAGGTCGATGCGGGGCTTCGGGTGCGAGCCCTCCTCCCCCATCGTGCCACCAGCCCAGGCGTAGAGGTCACCCACCGTCCGCACGTTCTTGAAGATGCCGGGGTTGGAGGCGATGGCCTGGGTGTCGAGGACGCGATCAACCGGAGTGTCGGGAGACGCCTTGAGGATCATGGCTCCACCCGTGGGACCGAAGACCCACCCGAGCTTGCTCTCCGAGGCCGTAGGCGCACGCCCAAGGACGCGCGTCAGGTTCTCGTTGATCTCCCGCATGTAGTACGGGGCGACACGGGCCTGCTGGATGGGGTCCATCCGGTTGTTCAGACCGAGCTGAGGGTAGCGTGCCGAGAGTTCGTTCCACGTCCCGTCCACGATCTGGAACAGGCCCTTGGCGCTGGAGGTACGGGCACGAGCGCTCGGGTTATCGGTGCTCTCGGTGGTCGCAACGCGGCGCATGAGGTTCACGTCAACACCCGCTGAGGCGGATGAACGCTCCAGCTCAGGCTCCCATGGACCGTTCGATACCGGGGCCACGATAGGCTGCACGATACGGGGCGGCTGGATGCCCGTAGGAGCCTCAGGGGCGGGCATCGGGGCAGGAGGCTGGACAATTACCGGGGCAGGCTTGGTGCCCGTCTGCGGGGCTTCTGGGGCCATCACAGGGGCTCTAACGGCCTGCTCCGGAAGGGTGACGGGGGCCGAGGTGGTTTCCTGGGACGTAGGCGTGATGCTCTGGGGAGCGGACACAGGTGTGTCTTCGCTCGCGCCCTGTGACGGGACGGGATCGTTCATGTGATTCTCGCGATGTTAAAGGATTGAGGTTTGAAGAGCCGATTGGCTCAAAGGTTAGAAGCTCGATGCGCTGCCATACAGATCGTGCAGCGTAAGTTCCTGCTGACGTTCATTACGCGTTCATCGGCGTGAAGCAGATGCCAATGCCTACGTGCGACCTTTTGCAAACCGGTAAACCGGAACGAGTGCCTGCCGAGACCGTTGGTTTCGCAATCAGTCATTCAGCAGGAGATACCGGATGCGCAAGTTCGCAATCGTTTCGACCGCAGTTCTCAGCCTTGGCATCCTCGCCGCAGCACCAGCAGAGGCCCGTGGCTTCGGTTACGGAGGTGGCTACGGTCATGGTGGTTATGGTGGCGGCGGCTTCGGTCGTGGCTACGGCGGCGGTTATGGGCGCCGTGGGATCGGAACGGGCGCAGCCATTGGCCTGGGTATCGCGGGCCTCGCAGCAGGCGCGGCAGTCGCTGGGGCCTACGGCGGCGGTTACGGTGGCTACGGCTACGACCGCCCTGTGAGTTACGGCTACGCCCCGGCCTACGGCTATGGCGGTGGTGGCTACTACGGCTCCGGCTACTGAACAGCCGTCCCTAGTTGAGCGAAAAGGGTCACCGAAAGGTGGCCCTTTTTGTGTTGGGTGACGCTTTCAGGCGTGTTGTGGACGTGGGTAATAGACCTTGCTCCCCCGGAGGGTAGGGAAAGCATGAAGTCAGCGGGATGATCCACCGAAACATGGACCTTAGCGACCTTCTCAAGGGGTTTAGCACGACGCAGCTTAGCTGCCTGGAGCTGCCTACTACGGACGCTGAGATAGCGGCTAACAAGCTGCTGGGTAACCGAGAGGATGCCCGCGATCTCCGTGTGCTTGAGACCTGGGTAGTGGTCGCTGAGCCAGAGCACGCTTCCCTGTATGTTCAGGTCATGGCGACCACGATCATCCTTGAAGCCTCTCAGGGCGAGACCGGCCTCTACAACCGCAGGGCTGCCTTCTTCGGCTTCCATTTCTTCAGAAGTCGTAGACCACCGCTCGGCAATCCACGTTTGCCCCTCGGGGCTTACGACATCGAAGGGGTACTGGCCCTTACGTTTCGCCGGAACGTGCTTGCCGAGGCCCTGTGTTACGACCCACGGCATGAGATGATGACGGTTGTGCGCCCTTCCTCCCGTGACGTAGAGGAAGTTCATCTTTCGCAGGACAGCGCGCACCTTGACCCTGCTGACGCTGTATCGGTCTCCTAGCTCTGTGAGGGTGATCCAGTCTCCTGCACTGACAGTTAGGAGCTCGCCGGTTTTCCGGTCGAGAACGGTATCGGTGTATTCCATTCTATGTTTTCGGGCGTGTTGTGGACGTAGGTAATAGACCTTGCTCCCCCGGAGGGATGACAGGGCAGGCTTGATGGGCAGGTATGGACTTCATTGAAGTGCCTCCAGGGCTCCAGCCAGAGACCTCATCTGCTGCTGCTTCGCCTCCTCCTGCTCCCGTTCGAGCTTGGCGAGATACAAACCCACACCACCAAGGGCATCGGCTACCCACTGACCAAAGACCATGACGGCACGCGGTGTCAGCTCACGGTAGGCTTTATGAGTCTTCCCGGTCTTGTGGTTGTACCAAGAGCCCGCGTTTAGCTCGGTCAGCCCACGCAGTCGTCTGACGAGCTGGAACCGGAAGGCAGCATCTGAACGGAACTGTCGAGGCTGACGATCCTGCAAGAGGAACATGGCGAAGGTCGTATCGAGCACCCTCAAGGGCTCCACGTTGCTGGCAAGCTGGACCACCTCCTGGGCTGCGATCCGGTCAGGGCGATAACCTGCCTGACCACGCTGGAAGGCTGCCAGGACGCGACGAGCGTGCTCCAGCACCGCGTTCCACCGGGCCTCGCACTCAGCCCAGAGAGGGCTTGTCTCATTCCTCGCGATGCGTGCTCGGACGAGCTTCAGGTGTGGGGTGAGGTCGGCCTTGGTGATGCTCTCCTGCTCCGGGTGGCCGTGACGCCGAGAGCGGGAACGATGGGTTTGGCAGAACGCCCCATAGCGAGACGTTCGCGCGCCACAGCCGGGCGCACGGCAAGATCGGACTGTCATGTGTGATGATCCTGGGTAGTAGGCCGTAAGGGCCGCGTAAGGCGGCGTTAGGTTGGCCTAGAAGGGGAACTGAGCCCGTCCTCTGAGGGACAGACGCGCAGGCAGATGGAAGCCCCTGCGGAGGCAGCGATGGTCTTCCTGCCCGTGTGCGGGGCAATCGGGGATAGGGACGCGCTGGAGCAATAAGGCTTGTAGCAAGTGTGCGGGGCAATCGATGGTGGAGCCTTAGCGGCTCGGCCGGTTTCCTAGTGTGTCGGGTAATCCCTCGCAGCCGGTCGTATCAGTTGGCGATTGCTGCTTCCTAGTATGCGGGGTAACCCTGGGTTCTTGAGCTAAGCAACTGAAGCTACGGCATTTACAGCCGATCTGCACTCAGCGAGTTCGAAGCCTCCTAGAACCCTCGGAAGAGTGCGAGCACGATCAGCGTGAGCACAGCCGAGATGAGGATCGAGCCGAGACAGCCCAGCCGGTTGGAAAAGAAGAAGAACATGCCTGACAAGCGCCTTAGAGACCGCAAGGTTACCCAGGAGCGACACAGCGGGCGCTACACGACCTTTGCGAGCACCCTCGACACCTGCATGGGCGACCACTCACCGCCTCGTGCAGTGGGGATGCCGCGCTTGTTCAGGGCTCGCGCGAGGGCACCGTAGGAGGTCACTCCAGCGGCCCGAAGCTCTGCGATGATGGGCGCGAGGTCAGCAGCCCGTCCATTCGCCTTGGCTGTCCGAGTGGCTCGACCCGCTTCCCTGGTGGCATCCGACATCACCACGCCCCGATTACCTCCGAGCTTCTGTCCACGCTTCTTCGCAGCCTGGAGGGCAGCCTTGGTGCGGCTGGCTATCATCCCGGCTTCCAGCTCTGCCACTGAGGCCATCTGCTGGAGCAGGAAGCGTCCTGTTGGTCCTTCGATTTCAGGGAGGTCGCAGAACCGGACATCAACGCCTGCCTCAAGAAGCCGATGGAGGAAAGCTGACGAACGCGTGAGCCTTGAGACATTGGCAACGATGAGCGGGATGCGATGTAGGCGAGCCGTTGCAAGGGCACGCCCAAGCTCGGGACGCTCGCTCTTACGCCCGCTCTCGACTTCCACGAACTCCGCGCGGATGCTCCAGTCACCACCGTTCAGGTAGCGAGCCACGGTCTCCTTCTGCGCCTCTAGGCCGAGACCTGACGCGCCCTGTCGAGCCGTACTCACGCGGTAGTAGGCGACGAAAGCACCCTGCGCCATGGCCATCACACTCCAGTCAACGAACGTTGACCAGATTGTTATGCTGCGCTTGGCATACCGTCAAGGCGCGTGGAATGGTGTGAGCGGCTGCGCTTCAGGGGGACTTGTTGAGCCTTGCGGGATCGTAGCGCCCGAACTCATCCAAAGTGGAAGCGTCAACGTCCTCAGCCGTACCGGGAAGGATTTCGCCGCGCGCTTCATCTCGGATGCGGCTCTCCGGGCTTTTGAGCGGCGGGTAAACCCATTCGTCCTTCGCGGCATCCCATACCCGGAAGTGATGCACAGTCACCATGCGGTACGCTCCATGTGTGGCGGGAGGCAGCATCTGATCCGCCTGTCAGCAAGCCTATCAAACCACGCCCGTTCCGCCTGCCATCACCCCCAGTCGCGGTTACGCGCGTGCTTCTCACGTGCGCCTGAGCGCGATACTCGCGGGCGATACCACGCCATGCCGCGCGAGGGGTGCCGAGGGGGAAACTGGCGAACTCGAATGTGTCGATGCCGCCTCGTAAATCTGCGGAAAACATTTTGCCTTCCGAGGCAAAGCTCGGCTCTTAGATTGTTTGGATCGAGCTTCTCTATGCCCTGGACGTACATGCCGTTCTGGCGGATCGCGGGGAGCCTGGGGTAGTCGAATGTCCAGCCCTAAAGACAATGGGCACCCTGTTCGGATGCCCATCTCAAGCGCCACTGTAGTGCCCACTAGGGGGCGTGAATGGTGTGAAGGTAGTCAGGCGGCGGAAAGACCATCCAGGCCGCTGGTGGGCTTGTACGGGCGGCACAGGATGATGTGTGTCGCTCCTAGATGGAGCTGAATGGAGCTGCTCTGCCTGACACACTCAAACCACCGTCTCCCGTAGTTATCTGGGGTCCGACTGACGTATAACTCACCGAAGTGAGGGACATCTACGTAGCAGCGACTGAGACCGAACTCCAACTCACAGCCCAAGAACTTCACAAGCATCGTTTTCACCCCTACCACTCGGCCACATCAGCGGTGGACGACTGCGGTTATCCAGATAAGTTCCGAAGATGTCCACGCGGCAAGAAGCTCGATTGATCTGGCTCCCAAATAGAGCTTAGATGCGCAAATGGTATTACAGGAGTGAAATCAATCCATCCGTGAAACAATCAACTCATGGATTTGGATAAAGTGCTCCTGTCGTCTCCGCCCCAGCCTGACAGGAACTCTACGGCAGTCGGAGCCGATAGGGTGACCTTCTCGCCCAACTGGATGGACACAAGTTCCGACACGAACGTTCGCCCCTTCCGCGTCAAGAACGCTACCTTCCTGCGGTACTCCTGCGGGTCGTCTATCGTCTCAATGAGACCCAGCCCCGGCATGTCTCTGCGATGTCGCTCACCAAGGGCCATGAGGTTCCGTGAAATAGAGGCATGAGCAAGCCCCGCAGCAGCACCTAACTGCTTCATATTGATCCCAGGCCGCTGAGCAACCTCAAGAACGATCTGGAGGGCATGAGGCGTCATCAGGTCGAGCCACCTCCCATCCTCTCGCTTGACGTTCCCAGCATGTCTGGCAGCACGGGTTATCCTGATGAGCTTGGCAACTTCGATGGAGGGAGCGGGATGGCTCACGTATGCGCTGCTGTATAAGACGGTGGATCGGATAGGCGCATCTGTCACAGCCACTTGCACCAGCGTCAAGTGTGCTATTCGCGCAGTTTACACCTCTACTTCACACCACAGGACTATCAGTCCCCGTGTGTAGCCGAGCCACCCCCTGCCCAACCCATTGATCTACATGCGCCATCCAATACTCATTCGCGACCATAATCAGCCGTGTGGCGGTACGTGTGGCGGTCGCGAACAGTCGGAAAAAATCACAGGAGGATAGCTCGGCTCACCTCCAACCACGCTGAGTGCTCAAGGACGGGCCATCCTTAGGGCCTCGACATGCGTGGGGATGCGTGGTGCCTGCTGCGCCTCCAGCTCCTGCCAGCGGTCGATGATCGCGGCTCGGAGTTCCACCGAGTAGCCCGAGACGAGGATCAGGCACTCGCGCTTGGGCAGGCTGTAGATGCCAATGTTGCGGCGGGAATGGTTTGGACCGTCGATCCAAGCTGTTGAGCAGAACTGCTCACCTGCTTCCCCCAGGTGCGCGAACATAGTGCGGATGTCCCGCTTAACATCTGGGTGACGCTTCCCGGTGCGCTCTGCGATCTCCAGGCTCGACATCGTGAGCCCGTTCGGGATGGCGGTCAGCATGTTCATGGTGTGCTCCTTCAGGGCCGCCCAACGAGGAGTGCAGTGGGGCATTGACTGAGGCGCACAGCTGCGCCTAACTCGTATAGCAAGTGCTATGAATAAGGTTGTAACCCATGTGGGGTCCGTGGTGCCGAAAAGTGCGCTTACCTTCCGCTGGGGTGCTCGCGTTCACGGTACTGTCCGCTGGACAGGTGCCTTTGTCATCGGCCGTCCTGGCTCAGTCACTACCGACCGCCGCTGAAAACCTCACTCCTGGCGACATCGACAGTGAGCACCTGTTCGGCTTCACGGAAGGCAGCGACCTCGGCGTGCCCGGTGAAGCGGAGCTAGAATGGGAGACCTCGGGACGACTGGGCAAACGTCTGGGGCGGTTCGTAGCTATCGACAGTGGGCTTGCACTGAAGGTACCCCTGACGAGTGACTTCCGGCTTGCCCCCGGCATCACTTTCAATGCCTACAATGTTGGTTCCCCTGGCACGCCAACGCGCCTGAGCGGGGGCATCGCGGGAGCGTTCTTGGAAAGTCGCTTCCGCCTTCTCGACCGTCGAACCGGCCCATTCAGTCTCACCCTTAACATCGTGCCGAGCTACAACGGCGTGGATAGTGGCTCTGGGGTGGGGGCGCGCAGCTTCGGTACAGAGGTCGGGCTACTTGCAGATTACGAGCTGATCCCAGGCAAGCTCGTTGCGGCCCTCAACGCCGGCTTCGCCTTCGCGTCTACGCGGCTCAACAGCGGAGACGAGCTGGTGCTTGGGTCAAGCACGGAGCTGGCCGGAGCCATTGCCTACCAAGTCCGAGCTGGCTTGTTCGTCGGCGGCGAGGCCCGTTACGCGCGCACCTACGAAGGTCTGATGCTCGATCAACTTGCTGGGCAGGCGGTCTACCTCGGACCGACCATCTACACGACCCTTACGCCCCATGCCTGGGCATCGTTCACATGGAGCTTTCAGGTGGCTGGAAAGGCGGTCGGAGAGCCGGGGCCGCTCGATCTGACGAGCTTCGACCGTCATCAGATGCGGCTCAGAGTTGGCTACAGCTTCTGACGCCTTGGATGGCTTCTACGAGCACCGTAGAGCGCTTTATCAGGCTTCCTCGGCGGCATCGTGCAGACCTCCACGCACGTAGCCCCGTGAGATGAGCCGGCTGTGTGCTCGGGCTCGCCTGTCGCCCTCCATGAGGTCCGCTAGAGCGTCCGTGATGGCGATGCGGAGTGCCTGTCCCTCGTCACCCGCAGTCGTCACAAGATAGGCTTGAGCGATGGCCTCGATGGGACAGGAGGAGATGGGCGGGCGGGTGTCTTCTCTCGGTGCCACGCGATGATGCCCCTTCGATCCGCAATGAGAACGGAAAGGGAACGAGCCACAAGCCAATGGGTTCGGTCAAGGGAATGAGGAATGTTTGGGCCGTCTGCCCGCCCTCAAACCCTCCAATAGCTCAGCGCCCGAGCCTTCGCGTTCCCGAGCAGGGCCGCCGCGAGGTAGGAGACCTCAACAGTCACCAACATCAGCACCGTGCCCAGAAGAACGGACTGCAATGGCCGGTGGCTAAGGGCGCCCTCCAGCCCAATGGCAACAGCCAGGACCGACACGAGGATTAGCAAGCCCCGCACCGTGAAAGTCCGGCTGGCAGCAGCTCCAAGAAGGGCGAAACAGAGGTACAACATGGCGTCACCGAAGGTAGGGCCGGCCAGACTACCTACGTACCCATAGAGGACAAGAGTTAATAATAGGCATACTTGTGCTCTGCGGTATTAGCTCTGCACTGCAAAAATCTAGCCCATCAGCAGCAGCATGATGTTGAATGCAGCCCAGCAGAGAAAGACTACCCACGCCAGCGTCGCTGCAAGGCTGAGCGCCAGGAACAGAGGGACTGGCAGCCGCTGCAAGGCATCCACAGCCGCAGCGAGCTTGGTCCGCA
This sequence comes from Methylobacterium sp. Leaf88, assembly GCF_001422795.1. Taxonomy (NCBI): domain Bacteria; kingdom Pseudomonadati; phylum Pseudomonadota; class Alphaproteobacteria; order Hyphomicrobiales; family Methylobacteriaceae; genus Methylobacterium; species Methylobacterium sp. Leaf88. Next base: position 705,125 of record NZ_LMMK01000012.1, read on the forward strand.
ACGCAAGCCAGCCCGAGGGCGGCTTAGAGTGGTTCGCCTTCATGGCCGGGACTTCGCTCGCCAACTTGACGTCTACCCCGGCAGCGCCAGTGGGTAGCCCCGGGAAGGGCAGAATGAACGTCTTGCGAGAAGAAACCGTTGCAGCAGTTGCAGCGTGGATGGTTTTCGCCAGCTAGGGTTACCGGCCTTTGGCATGTCTCTAGGGGCCTTGCGTCCCTGCGCACTCCCCTGGTTAGCTCCTGGGCATGAGCTACGTGGACCGCATCGCGCGCCTGCGCATCACCCTCAATGACACCGAGCCGCCCATCTGGCGAACTGTCGAGGTGCCGCTCACGACCAGCCTCAAGGGCCTCCATGAGGTCATCCAGGCGGCGATGCCGTTCGAGGACTACCACCTGTTCGACTTCCGTGTGGGTGAGCGGCGCTACGCCATCCCTGCCCCTGAGTTCGATGGGCCCGAGACCCGCGACGCGAAGTTAACGAAGCTCGGGCTGATCCTTGAGCGCGGGGCGACAGAGTTCCTTTACACCTACGATTTCGGGGACAACTGGCAGCACACGGTGACAGTCGAAGAGGTCACGGAAGCGGACCCAGCCGTGGCCTATCCGCGCCTCGTAGCGGGCGAGAGACGGGCACCTCCTGAGGACGTAGGGGGCACCTGGGGCTTTGAGGAGTTCGTGGAGGCGATGACCAAGCCTCGGCACCGCGAAAAGAAAGCGATGCTGGAGTGGTACGGTGGCCCCTTCGATCCTGAGACGATGGACCTTGAGGCCATTGAGGCGGGTATGAGCAAGCTCGCTCAACGGCGCGCTAAGGGATTGGCAGGGTTCGCTAAGAGCCGGAAGAAATCGGCCTATGGGTTTTCGGCGCTGTCAGTCATCGGGGCTAGCCATAAAACAGTGGCAACCATCAAAGCACCAAGGTGTGTAGTCCAGCGAACAAAGCCTTCCCGCCTGATTGCATCCAGTTGCATAAGCCCTACAACTGGTTGTCTGGCGATCTCTAGGGCATCTACTAATGCGTTCGGCCGCTCTCATTCTGCTCGCAGGGCTCCATGCCTTTCCAGCGGTTGCACAAACGAGAACGCCGGAATTCACCTACGCGGAGAGTGTGTTCAACGAGGGCTTGGATTTCCGTGCTCGTGTCATGGTGCAGGTGCTGCTGATCGCGACAGGGCACCAGAACTCGGTTCCCACCGAACAGTTCGGCTTGCGGACCTTCACGGCGCTCAAGAGGTTCCAGAACGAGAACAACCTTCGTCCTGATGGTGCCGCTAATCGGATGACCACAGACCGCCTGTACGAGGCTGGACGGGCGAACCTCGACTCTTGGAGCTTCAAGCTCACTTCCCATCCCTGGCGAGGACGACCAATCTGGATGCCTCAAGGCATGGGGCTGCGCTCTGTCACCAACAAGAACGGCTTGAGCTACCATGATCCGAATGGGCGACTTCGGGTCGCCTATAACCACTTCCAGGGCGTCGGTGCGGAGGTCGCCTATTCAGACCTTCTCGAAAAGATGCGCCGAGACCGCTTCGTGGTCCACTACAGCGTCATCAAGGATGGGTGGTTCGTCATCTCTGCGACCACGCCCAGTGGCGAAGACGAGTATGTGCGTTACCACCAAGACGGAGATGGCATCCTCGGCTTCACGCTGTTCTGGAACAACGAGCGGGGCAACGTCAGCGGAGAGCGTGTCGCCATCCTGATGTCGGCATCTCTTGGTTCCGTAATGAACGGACGCCCGATGATCGAGCCCCCTGGACCACCTCAGGCCAACGCTCAGGTTGCAACCGTGCCCCTTCAGGTCCCTGTCCCAGTGCAGCCTGCCGCCCGTGAGACACCGCCTGTCACAGCGCCCCTGCCTCCTCCTGCTGCCGTGTCCCCACCTGCCCCGGTCCCTCCAGTGACACCGAAGGCTGAGGAGAAGGGCATCTCCACGGGCACCGGCTTCTTCGTGGACGCCAAGGGCAACCTCATCACGAACGCCCATGTCGTGAAGGACTGCAAGGTGGTCGTGGTCAAGCTGACGGACGGCAAGCCCGTTCACAAGGCCCGTGTGGTCGCCACGGACACCAGCAATGACCTTGCTCTCTTGGCTGTCGAGGATGCCGTTGGGACCAAGTTCGCGTCACTCCGTATGGGTACGCGTCTGGGCGAGGGCGTCGCAGTGTTTGGCTACCCCCACGCAGACATCCTAGCGAGTTCGGGCAACTTTACCTTGGGCAACGTCACTGCTTTGTCAGGGCTTGGTGATGACAGCCGCTACTACCAAATCTCAGCGCCGGTCCAGCAGGGCAACTCAGGGGGACCGCTACTGGACAACTACGGTAACGCTGTGGGGGTCGTGGCTGCGAAGCTGAACGTCCTCAAGATGGCGATGGCCTCAGGCGATTTCGCCCAGAACATCAACTTCGCGATCAAGACGACCATGCTCGCCACTTTCCTAGAGGCCAATCAGGTCACGATGCAGCCGGGGGTCACTACCGGGGCCAAGCTCGATCCAGCCGACCTTGCTGACGCCGCCAAGAGCATGAGCGGGTTCGTCGCCTGCCAATAGCAAGGCCCAGCAGTAGGCTCCAACCTTCTACCTGAGCACAATGAAGTCCGATGGGGTGGTGCTCATGCGAACACCACCGCCTCAACGGAACTCACTTCGGCTCTGAGGGGGCTTCAGATGCTGTACCGTCCTTAGCAGGCTGACCCGAGAGCTGCTGACGAGTTTCAGCCAGCTTGCTCTGGGTGTCGGAAAGCTCCTTGCGCGTGGCACCGAGGCGGCCCTCTAACTCTGCTACTTCCTTGTTACGGGTCGATACATTCTCAGTCAGAGTTCCAAGCTGCGCCTGCGCCTCGGCCTGCTGCTTCTTGAGAGTTTCCAGCTCGGCCGCATTGCGCTGACGCTCTGCATCCAGCTTCGACACTGCCGCCTGCAACTCACCGCTCTGAGACGTCAACCGTTCACGCTCAGCCTGCGAACTCGCGACTTCCTTCTGTGCCTTATCGAGGCCCTCGCGAGCTTGCTGAAGCTGCTGATTGGCCTGGGTCAGAGCTGAGGAGAGCTTGTCCCGGTTAGAGATCTGTTCGGCAATCGCCTTCTCAAGCTGCGCACGCTCGGCGGTGAGCTTGTCTCGGCTGCCTTGTGCCGCATCCAACTCCTTCTGAGTGGATGCCAAGCTGGAGCGCACCTGTTCGAGCTTCTGATTGGCTTCGGTGACACTGGAGGTGAGCTGGTCGCGCTCGCTCGTCAGGGTTTTGATGGCGTTCTGCGTCTCGGTACGCTGAGCCTGAAGGCTATCTCGCTCGGCTTGGGCGCGGGACAGGTCACCCTGCGTTGCCGTGAGGCTCTGACGTGCCTGCTCAAGCTGCTGGTTGGTTTGCGTCATGGAAGCAGCAAGCTGGTCACTCTTGGCCTTCAATTCACTGAGAGCCTGCTCGGCTTCCTGACGCTGCTTGGAGGCTTGCTCGCTTCCAGCCTTCGCATCTGAGAGTTCCCTCTGTGCAACAGCGACAGCCTCTCGCGTCTGCTGCTGGAACTGCTCCAGCTTTGCGTTGTTCGTCGCCTTCGTTTCAACCTCCTGCGACAAGCCCTTGAGGCCGGCTCGCAGCTTCGCCTCCTGCTGTCGTGCCGCATCAATCATGCGGTCCAGGTCGGTAAGCTCACGTGTGCGGGTTGCGGCACCTTGTTCGGCTTCGGAGGCTGCTTGCCGCAGAGGTTCGAGCTTCTGTGCCTGAGCCTGAAGGTCTGCAAAGCGCTGAGCTTCCTGCTGAGCGGCCTTCCCTGCCTCGGCCGCACGCACCTCGGCCGCAGCTTGAGCCTCCTTCAGGGCTGCTACCTGCGCAACAGCTTCTGCGACCAACTCGCTTCCACGCCGCCGCTGAGCTTCCACCAGAGCGGCCTTCTCCTGCAGCTCGCTCACCGTACCAAGAGCCGACCGCTGTTTGACGAACTCCTGTTGCAGGGCGATCTGGCTCTCCATCTGGGTCGCAAGCTGCGCCTCCAAGGCTCGCCGCTGTCTGCCGTGGACCACCGTCACGACCAGCAGCCACAGCAGAAGCACGACAGCCACAACCGCAAGGCTGAACGTGAGTGGCCGACGCAGCTCCGAACGAACATCGGTTGCCATTGAACTGCCTCGTTTGACCCAGGAAAGCGGTAGGTAACGTTGCAGTGAGCGGGTGGTTCGAGGCGATTAAGCGGTCTCGATGACAAACCGAGGGAACAGCTTCAGCTCCTCTGCCATGTCCTCGATAGTGGGCGTCTCGTAGTCGTCGCCCACATCGTCTGAGGCGTGTCCGCAGAAGGCAAACCTGATGCGCTTCTCGATCCTGGCGCGTGCGGCTCGGCGCTTGAAGGTGTGTCGCCATGCGTGGTTTGGGCTGATGTTCGTATCTGTGACACCAAGCCCTCTCACCCATTCAGCCAGCTTGTTTCGCTGCTTCACCCAAGGTGCCTGAACGGGGTTCGTAGGATCATCCCGCACCACTCGCTTCGCAGCAGGATCGTAGAACAGTGGCCCCTGCCCTGCGCCTGTCACGAACTCGATCAGCCCCAGCTCAATGAGGTGCTCGTGAAGCGGCACAGTTCGAGCCTGTCCACCCTTCACCGTGCCAGCCTCCGGGTTGATCTTCATCAGCCAGAAGCCGTCTCGATGCTGAGTGAAATCCTCAGCTCGAAGCTGCGTGACCTCTCCGGGGCGTGAGCCTGTATAGGCACAAATCCAAGGCACCCACCTCCGAGCTGCGATGTTGTGGGATGCCATGCGGCCTTCGAGCGGCGTCAGGGTGGCCTTGAGGATGGTTCGCCATTCGTCGTCTAAGAACTCCCTCTCACGCACCTTCGGCTGCGCCTTACCGACAGCCACGCTCACCCCGGCAAAGGGGTTGAGAGCGATCTTCTTGTTATCCAACGCCCAGCCAAAGCCCACTCGCGCTGCGCGGAGCCAAACGTCGTTCACGACACGAGCTGAGCGGTCTGTCGTGACGAGGGTGTTCTTCCACCCGATGGCATCGTCTCCAGTGATGGCTGCGATGTCCCGCCCCTCGAAGAACGCATCGAGCCCTTTGAACACGGCACGCCAGCGGTCCACCGTGGCTGCTCCAGGCTTGCGCTCCGTGACCCATGCCTCGAACAGAGACCAACAGGTGAGCCCTGCTACCTTCGATGCCGGCTTAGCGAGGAAATCAGGGTACCTTTCAGGCCGCCTATCGGCGGAGTAATCGCCCCCCGCGCGCCGACCCAGCGTAGCCAAAGCAGCGGCTAACTCAGACTGCAACAGATCGAGGAAGCCATCGGACGCTGCCTCGGTTAGGCGTATGCCATTCTCGCTCAGGAACGAGGCCACCTCACCCAACTGGGTGACAGCCGCTCTGACGTGACGCTGAGCGGCGGGAATACCCTCTATCTCATCATCTTCGTGCGGTGCCCCTACAGCTCGCCCAGCGAGGCGACGCTGAGCTTCCTGAAGGGTCTCGTAGTCATTCGCCCACCGGTCCGGTGCATCGGCTTCAGCCTCATGCCGCGCTACGAACCAACCGTACCACTGCCCAGCCAGCCCATGAGCCTCGCGGTGCGTCAGCCCCCTACCCTCGCCCCTCGCAGCGGCCCTCAGAGCCTCGATACGGCCAGTTACAGTCGCGTCCCATTCGCGTAGCTCAGCCTTCGCAGAGCCCGTGGACAAGCTCCCAGGGCGACGGAAACGCTCCTCCTGGGAGACACCGAACGCCCGCTTGTATGATTCGCGAACGTCCTTCGGGATGCCCCTTGCGGGCGAACCAATCCCCGTTGGGGGCACGAGAGAGCGAGGTCATCGGAACGGCCATTGTAGCGCCCTTTGTAGCGGGGAGCGCCGAAAAACACCTTGTTGCCAGCATCTTACTGGCACCGTTCACGATTTCAATGGATTGGTGCGGACGGCGGGACTCGAACCCGCACAGCCAAAGGCCGCAAGATTTTAAGTCTCGTGCGTCTACCGGTTTCGCCACGTCCGCATGCCAGCATCAGCGGTAGCGGGGCCGCCTCCGCAGATCAAGGCGTCCAGCCGTAGAGCCAGGCGTAGCGACGGTTCATTCCGTCCGGCCCGAGGCGGCCCATCACGACATTACGGATCGTGCCGACGAGAGCCCCCGCATGATAGGTCCGGCCATTGGCACGGGCGGCCCGGCGAACGCGGCGCACCCGCGCACGCCGCACCGCATCGTAGCGGGCCAGGGCGGCACCGAGATCGGCGCCGTCCGCGCCCAGTTCCCTGGCGAGGATCGCCGCATCCTCGATGGCGAGGGCGGCCCCCTGTGCGAGGAAGGGCAGGATCGGATGGGCGGCATCCCCGATCAGGGCCAGCCGTCCGCGTGCCATCGGAAGGGCGGCACCCCGATCCTCCAGCGACCAGACCAGCCAGGAATCCGGTACGGCCAGGAGGGCCGCGAGGGGCGGCGCCGCGTCGCGAAAGCGGGCGCGCAGTACGGCCGGCTCACCGAGTTGGCCCCAGCCCTCGCTGCCCTTCCGCTCCGGAATCACGGCGACGACGTTGACGTGCTGGCCTCCCCGGATCGGGTAATGCACCACGTGGCGCGCCGGCCCAAGCCACAGGCCCGTGGCCTCGCCCGAAAGTTCGGGTGGCAGGGCTTCCCGCGGAACGATGGCCCGCCACGCCGCGGCACGCCCGGACCTCAGGTCCTTGCCGTCAAGGTGGCCGCGCAGGCGGGAGCGTACACCGTCGGCCCCGATGACGAGGTCGGCGGAAAACCGCTCGGTCCGCGTGCCCGTGCCGATTTCCAGGGTCAGGTCGACACCGTCCGGTCGCTCCGCCAGACCGGTCACGTCCCGTCCCATCAGGAGGCGGATACCCGGCCGGCCGCGCACAGCGTCGAGGAGCAGGGTCTGCAGGTCGGCCCGATGGATGACGTAGTAGGGCGCGCCGAAGCGCTCGCGCAGATGGGCTCCTAGAGCGACGCCGCCTATGACCGTCCCACTCGTCAGGGCCCGCACCACCACTGCCGGCGGCTCGCTCGCCGCGCGTCGCAGGGCGGCGCCGAGGCCGAGGCCGATCAACACTCGGCTGGCATTCGGCGAGAGCTGGATCCCGGCCCCGACTTCGCTGAATCCGGTGCGGCGCTCGATGAGGGTGACGGCATGGCCGGCGGAATCGAGGGTGAGCGCAGCCGTCAGGCCGCCGATGCCCGCGCCGACGATAGCGATGTTCAGGGCCGGCACGGAGCCGCCTCGCCTGATCAGGCGGCGGCCGAGGTCCGGTCGTCCCAGACGCAGATCGCCGGATCGGCGTTGCCAGCGGCCAGGGTCGGCCGGTAGCGGAACAGCGTCGAGCAGTACTGGCAAATGGTCTCGTCGTCCGTGCCCATGTCGAGGAAGATGTGCGGATGATCGAAGGGGGGCTTGGCCCCGATGCACATGAACTCCTTGGAGCCGACGTGAATGACCGCCACGCCGGGCTCGTTGTGGAAATGCGGGACCGCCTTGTCAGCCATCGCCTCGTCCTGCCTGCCGGCCCGCCGAAGCCTCGTCCTCGAGGAAGGATCGTGCTCGTGCGGGCATCCGTGTTGTCGGGGTCTGCCGGGACCCGTCTCTAGCCTCTCCCTCGGCGCAATCCTAGTGCGCAGCGCGCGAAGGGTTGGCCTCGCGCGCGCGTCACCGTACATAGGGGCAGGCCCCGCCCCGGTTCCCCTCCGCGAAACGTCCCCATGACCCAGAACGAACAGGCCGTGTCCGAGAGCGGACGCCGCGCGCCCCAGCCGCCGATTCATGGACCGGAGGCCTTCGAGGGCATGCGCAAGGCCGGCCGTCTGACCGCGGAAGCCCTGGATCTGCTGATGGAGGCCACCGCTCCCGGCATCACGACGGACCATCTCGACAAGCTCGCCTACACCTTCGCTATGGACCACGGCGCCTATCCGGCCTCGCTGCTCTACCGCGGCTATCCGAAATCGATCTGCACCTCGATCAACCACGTGGTCTGCCACGGCATCCCGAACGACAAGCCCCTGCGCAAGGGCGACATCGTCAACCTCGACATCTGCCTCATCGTCGACGGATGGCACGGCGACTCGAGTCGGATGGCCTATGTCGGAGAGGTGCCGCGCAAGGCCCAGCGCCTGTGCGAGATCACCCACGAGTGCCTGATGCGCGGCATCGCGGCGATCAAGCCGGGGGGCTCCACCACGGATATCGGCCGGGCGATCCAGTCCTATGCCGAGGCGGAGCGCTGCTCCGTCGTGCGGGATTTCTGCGGCCACGGCCTCGGGCGCACCTACCACGATGCCCCAACCATCCTGCACTACGTCGAGCCGAGCTACGACGTGAAGTTCCAGCCCGGCCAGTTCTTCACGGTCGAGCCCATGATCAATCTCGGCCGGCCAGCGGTGAAGGTTCTCTCCGACGGCTGGACCGCGGTCACCCGCGACCGCTCGCTCTCGGCGCAGTTCGAGCACACCGTGGCGGTGACGGAGACGGGGGCGGAAATCTTCACCCTCTCGCCCAAGGGTCTGCACCAGCCCGCGCCGACCGCCGGTTGATTTCGGGCTCATGACAACCCGGCCGCCGTCCGCGCCCGACCCGTCGGACGGCGAGCCGCATTACCTCGGCCATCGCGACCGCCTGCGCGCCCGGTTCGCCCAGGGTGGGGCCGAGGCCCTTCCGGATTACGAGCTTCTCGAACTCGCCCTGTTCCGGGCCATTCCCCGCCGGGACGTGAAGCCCCTGGCCAAGGCCCTGATCCGACGCTTCGGCAGCTTTGCCGAGGTGGTGAGCGCTGAGCCGGCGCGACTTGCTGAAATTGAAGGCATCGGCCCCGGAGTCATCGCCGACCTGAAGCTCATCGAAGCGGCAGGGCATCGGCTGGCGCGCGGGGCGATCGCCGACCGCCCTCTGCTCTCGTCGTGGAGCGCCGTGCTGGAATATTGCCGCGCCACCATGGCTTTCGCGGCGCGCGAGCAGTTCCGCGTGCTGTTCCTCGACCGACGCAACCACCTGATCGCCGACGAGGTCCAGGGGCGGGGAACCGTCGACCACACGCCAGTCTATCCGCGCGAGGTGGCGCGCCGTGCCCTCGAACTCTCGGCCACCGCCATCATCCTGGCTCATAACCATCCCTCGGGCGACCCCACTCCCTCGGCCGCCGACATCCGGATGACCCGCGAGCTCATCGGGGTGCTGGACCCCCTCGGCATCCTGATCCACGATCACATCATCCTGGGTCGGGAGGGTCACGCCAGCTTCAAGGGCTTGAAGTTGATCTGAACGTGCTACCCTACACGCAAGGGCGGTGGGCGCGGACTCCGATCCCAATACGCTGGCGCGCCTCTTGCCTAGACAAGAAACGGTGTTCAAGGGGGAGACGCGAATGGCGCTCGCTGCATTCGACGAGATGACCGGGCTGCCCGATGGGGCGCTGAGCAACCCCGCCGTGCGCGAAGCCTACGACAGCCTGAAGCACTGGCTCGACACCACGCCGCCCGAGCATTTCAACACCCGCCGCAGCCAGGCCGAGATGCTGTTCCGGCGCATCGGCATCACTTTCGCGGTCTACGGCGCGAACGAGTCCACCGAACGGCTGATACCCTTCGACATAATCCCGCGGGTCATCACGAAGCCCGAATGGGGTTTCCTGGAGCGAGGCCTCAAGCAGCGCGTCACCGCCATCAACGCCTTCCTGAAGGACATCTACGGGGCGCAGGAATGCATCAAGGCCGGCGTGATCCCGGCCGACCTCGTCTACCGCAACCCGCATTACCGCATGGAAATGCGCGCTTTCCGGGTGCCGCACGACCTCTACGTCCACATCGCCGGCATCGACATCGTCCGCACCGGGGAGAACGACTTCTTCGTGCTGGAGGACAATGCCCGGACCCCGTCCGGCGTCTCCTACATGCTCGAGAACCGCGAGGTCATGCTGCGGCTGTTCCCGGAGCTGTTCTCCCGCCACCGCGTCGCACCGGTGGAGAACTATCCCGACGCCCTGCTGGCGACCCTGCGCAGCCTCGCGCCGTCCACGGCGACCCGCGACCCCACCGTCGCGCTGCTGACGCCGGGTCGTTACAACTCGGCCTTCTACGAACACTCGTTCCTGGCCGACAAGCTCGGCGTCGACCTCGTCGAGGCCTCCGACCTCTTCACCAAGGACGACGTCGTCTACATGCGGACGACCGAGGGGCCCCGCCGGGTCGACGTGCTGTACCGCCGTCTCGACGACGATTTCCTCGATCCGCTAGTCTTCCGCCCGGACTCGGTGCTCGGAGTCCCCGGCATCATGAACGCCTACGAGCGCGGGACCGTGACCCTGGCCAACGCCGTCGGTACCGGCATCGCCGACGACAAGGCGGTCTACAGCTACATGCCGGAGATCGTGAAGTTCTTCACCGGCGAGGAGCCGATCCTGCACAACGTGCCGACCTACCGCTGCCGCGAGAAAGAGGCTTTCGCCTATGTGATGGACAATCTCAGCGAGCTCGTGGTGAAGGAGGTCAACGGCTCCGGCGGCTACGGCATGCTGGTCGGCCCACACGCCACCAAGCGCGAGATCGAGGAGTTCGGACGCAAGCTGAAGCATGCGCCGGACGGCTTCATCGCCCAGCCGACCTTGGCCCTCTCCACCTGCCCGACTTTCGTCGCATCCGGGGTCGCACCCCGGCACGTGGATCTGCGCCCCTTCGTGCTGTGCGGCTCGGACGAAATCCGCATCGTCCCCGGGGGCCTCACCCGGGTCGCGCTGAAGGAAGGGTCGCTCGTCGTGAACTCAAGCCAGGGCGGCGGCACCAAGGACACCTGGGTCCTCGACGCCTGAGCCATCGCGCGGCATCCGGCGGGGCCTTCCGTCCCGGGTGCCTTTCCAAGTCCGTGCCGGCTCCGGCATAGTCCTTTTCGCCCTGCGGCCTGCGTTTCCGACGCCAGCCGACGTCCCGATGGAACCCCATGCTGTCCCGGACCGCCGACAACCTGTACTGGCTCTCGCGCTACGCCGAGCGAGCGGAGTTCGTCGCCCGCATCCTCGATGCCGCCCTGCGCCTGGCCGCCCTGCCGTCGAGCTACGGCGGCGGCGAGACCAACGAGTGGGCCTCCGCCCTGGCCTCGGCTGGCGATCCGGACGTGTTCAAGCCGCTCTACGCCAGCGTCACGGAAGCGACCGTCTGCGATTTCCTTGCCTTCAGCCCCCACAATCCTTCCTCGATCCGCTCCTGCATCGAGACCGCGCGCGAGAATGCCCGCAGCGTCCGCACGGCGCTGACCACCGAAATGTGGGACGCCATCAACGGCGCCTGGCTCGAACTGCGCAACTACGAGGGACGCGACCTCAACCGCGACGAGTTCACCCGCTTCCTGGACTGGGTGAAGGGCGTCTCCCTCGCCTTCGACGGTTCGGCCTACCGCACGATGCTGCGCAACGACGCCTACTGGTTCACACGCCTCGGAACGGCGATCGAACGGGCGGACAACACCGCCCGCATCCTGGACGTGAAGTACCGCATCCTGCTCCCCGCCACGGAGAAGATCGGCGGCAGCCTCGATTATTTCCAGTGGACCACGATCCTGCGCGAGGTCTCGGCCTTCAACGCCTATCACTGGGTCTACCGCGAGAGCGTGAAGCCACTCCTGGTGGCCGATCTTCTCATCCTGAACCGGCAGATGCCGCGCTCCTTCACCAACTGCTACGGCATGCTGGTGGAGCACCTCGACCTCATCGCCGACGCCTACGGGCGGCGCGGCGCGAGCCAGCGCCTGGCCAGCAATACCCTGGCACGCCTGGAAGGCGAGAACATCAACCGCATCTTCTCATCCGGCCTGCATGAGTTCGTGACGGAGTTCATCGTCGAGAACAATCGCCTCGGCGCAGCGGTCATCGAGCAATATCTGGTATAGGGCCGGCCCCGGCCCGACGCCGCGCAAAGGTCGCCGCATGCGAATCCGCGTCTTCCACGAGACCAACTATACCTATGAGCAGCCCGCCCGCGGGCTGATTCAGGTCCTGCGTCTGCGTCCTCGCGACCATGACGGCCAGTATGTCCGGCGCTGGCGCATCGAGCCCTCCGTCGACGGCCGCGTGAGCGAGCGCGAGGATGGCTTCGGCAACGTGGTGCACTGGTTCACGGCGGACGAGCCGGCCGAGGCCCTGTCGATCCGGGTCACCGGAGAGGTCGACACCCTGGAGATGCACGGCATCGTGCGCGGCACCATCGAGCGCCTGCCGGACGTGTTCTACCTGCGGGATTCAGATCTCGCCCTGGCCAACGACGCCATTCAGGCCTTCGCCCAGGAGATCGCGGCGGCCGGCGACCCGGCCCCCCTACCGTGTCTGCACCGGCTGCTCGCCGCCGTGCACCAGCGGGTCACCTTCGTCCCCGGCCCGGCCAGCGCCAGCACGAACGCCGCGCAGGCCTTCGTGCAGGAGAAGGGCGTCTGCCAGGACATCACCCATCTCTTCATCGCGGCGGCCCGCCACCTCGAGATTCCCACCCGCTACGTCTCGGGCTACTACCACCACGCCGACCGGGATGCGGATCAAGGCTCCGGCCATGCCTGGGCCGAATCGCTGGTGCCGGGGCTCGGCTGGATCGGCTTCGACGCCGCCCATGGTATCGCCACCACCGAGGCGCATATCCGCGTGGCTGTCGCCCTCGACTATCTCGGGGCGGCTCCGATTCGCGGCAGCCGCATGGGCGGCGGGACAGAAACACTCGACGTGACGCTTCGCGTCGAGCAAGCACAGGCTTCCGTCCAGTCCTGATCGCGGACGGACGCGCGAGAAAGACCGCTCCATGACCTACTGCGTCGGTGTCCTCGTCGAGGAGGGGCTGGTGATGATCGCCGACACCCGGACCAATGCCGGGCTCGACGACATCTCGACCTACCGCAAGCTCCACCACTTCAACGTGCCGGGCGAGCGCGTGATGATGCTGGCCTCCGCCGGGAATCTCTCGATCACCCAGTCGGTCCTCAGCCTTCTGGCCGAGGGAGTCGAGGGCGATGCCGGCGAGCCGAAGATGAAGCTCGTAGAGGCGCCGACGATGTTCCAGGCGGCCCAGCTCGTGGGCCGCGCCATTCGGCGGGTCCGCGAGATCGAGAAGGCGGGGTTCGAGGCGGCCAACCTGCGCTTCTCGGTCTCGCTGTTGTTCGGCGGACAGATCGGCTCAGACCCGATGAAGCTCTACCTGATCTACTCGGCCGGCAACTTCATCGAGTGCAGCGGCGACGCGCCTTTTCTGCAGATCGGGGAACACAAGTACGGTAAGCCGATCCTGGACCGGGCGGTGAAGTACGAGACCGACCTCTACGACGCCCTCAAGGTCGGCCTCGTCTCGATGGATTCGACGATGCGCTCGAACCTCGGCGTCGGCCTGCCCATCGACATCGCGGTCGCCCGCCGCAACGCCCTCGACCTCGAGGTAAACCACCGGATCGAAGCCGGCGAGAGCTACTTCCACGATCTGCGGGAGCGCTGGTCGGCGGCGCTGCGTGCCGCCCATCGGGCGATCCCCCGGCCGCCCTACGGCCCGGCCACGGCGAAGTAATCACGCCCTCGCGCGGCCGAGGAGCCTGAGCGCGCCCTCCGCGAGCTCAACGGTCAGGCGACCCGCCTCAGTCTCGCGGGCAAGGGGCGCCCCCTGCCCGGCCCAGAGGGGCGAGAAGTCGCCGGAGCCGCGTCGCTCGGCCTCGATCCGCAGGGGCTGGAGCCCGATGGCGGCGGTGGGGAAGACCGGCACCTCCGCGTGCCAGGGCCCGAGTTCGCGCATGACGCGGTTCACGAGTCCCCGGGCCGGCTTGCCCGTCAGGACGTTGGTGATCGTGGTGTCCTCGTCGCGGGCGCGGCGCAGGGCTTCCTGGTGCGGCCCCGAGAGACCGGCCTCGGTGCAGCGCAGGTAGGCCGTTCCCAGCTGAACGGCGGAGGCGCCGAGCATGAAGGCGGCGGCGATCCCGCGGACATCGGCGATGCCCCCGGCCGCGATGACGGGCACGTCCACCGCGTCGACCACCTGGGGCACCAGAGCCATCGTGCCGACTTGCGTCGCGGGATCGCCGCCGAGGAACAGGCCGCGATGCCCGCCGGCTTCGGCTCCCTGCGCGATGATCGCATCGACCCCGCGCTCGGCGAGCCAGCGCGCTTCGCGCACCGTGGTTGCGGACGAGAGAATGATGCAGCCGAGCGCCCGGACGCGGTCGAGGAGCGCCGCTTCCGGCAGGCCGAAATGGAAGCTGACCACCGCCGGCCGGACGTCGGCGACGGCCGCGAGCATCGCAGCGTCGAAGGGCGACCGCTGTGCCATGACGATCAGAGCCGACGGATCAAGGCCGAGTTCCGCATAGTAGGGCGCGAGCCGGCTGCGCCAGGCGGACTCGCGCGCTGCATCCGGCACGTCCGGCACGTGACAGAAGAAGTTCAGGTTGAACGGCGCGTCCGTCCGCGCCCGAATCGCCGCCGCTTCGTTGCGTACCGTGTCCGGGTTCATCGCCGCGCAGGCGAGGGAGCCGAGGCCCCCGGCCGCGCTGACGCTGGCGGCAAGGGCCGGCTTCGGTCCGATCATCGGCGCCTGGATGATCGGATGCTGCACCCTTACGCGCTCGAGAAAGCGGTTCTTTCCCCACATGCGCTGCCTCCTTGCCTGTCACCGCTCGTCGGATGTCGCGCCGAGGCGGGCGAGATAGGCGCGCACCTCGGCCACCGGGTCCACGCCGTGCATCAGTGCGCCCATCACCGCGACGCCGGCAGCGCCCGCAGCGCGGCATGCGTCCACGCGGTCGACCGTGATTCCCCCGAGGGCGATGACCGGCATGCCGAACACGGCGGCGGTTTCCAGGGCCGCCGCTCCGAGGGCGGGACCGTAGCCGGGCTTGCTCTGCGTCGGAAAGATCGGGCTGAGGGTAGCGTAGTCGGCGCCGGACCGCGCGGCCACCGCGATCTCCTCCAGTGTGTGCGCCGAAACCCCGATGCGACCGCCGGATAGGCGCCGGCGGGCTTCGGCGATCTCGGCCGCGGTGGTTCCACCGGGCAGATGGACTCCGTCGGCCCCGAGTTCGGCGGCGAGCGCCACATCGGCGCCGATGGTCAGTGAACCGCCCTCGGCCTGAACCAGGCGCGCGATATCCCGGGCGAGCGCGCGCCGTGCATCCGGCGCCAGGTCGCGCTCCCGAAACCAGACCCAGCGGGCGCCGGCCCGCAGGAGGCGTTCGAGGGTGGCGCGGATGTTCCGGGTGGCGACCTCCGGTACGTCGGTCGCCGACCTGTCCGTCACCACCAGCAGCCGCGCGGGCAGGCCACTCATCGCCGTGCGCCGGTAGCGGGCGCGTCGGACGCAACCCGGCTCACGAGCCCACGAGACCGAGTTGCGGGCTCGACGGCTCGGCCCGGCCCCGCTTCGGGATGCGGCCGGCAAGATACGCGTCGCGACCGGCCTGGACGGCGTTGCGCATGGCACGAGCCATCCGCACAGGATCGTCGGCCTTGGCGACCGCGGTGTTGAGGAGGCAGCCGGCGGCGCCGAGCTCCATGGCGATGACCGCGTCGGAGGCGGTGCCGATGCCGGCATCGACGATCACCGGCACCGGCGAGCGCCGACAGATCAGCTCCAGGTTGGCCGGGTTGGCCACACCCATGCCGGAGCCGATCAGCGAGCCCATGGGCATCACGGCGGCGCAGCCGAGATCGGCGAGACGCTGGCAGACCACCGGATCGTCGTTGCAATAGGGCAGCACGGTGAAGCCGTCATCGACGAGGTGGCGGCAGGCATCCAGCAGCTCGGCCACGTCGGGATACAGCGTTTCGCGATCGCCGATGACCTCGACCTTGATCCAGTTCGTATCGAGGGCCTCGCGGGCGAGTTCGGCGGTCATGATCGCGTCGCGCGCCGTCTCGCAGCCGGCGGTGTTGGGCAGGAAGCGGTGCCCCTTGAGCCGGCGCAGCGTATCTGAGCCGTGCCCCTGGAGCGAAACCCGCCGGATCGAGGCCGTGACCACCTCGGCGCCGGACGCCGCCACCGCATCGAACAGAATGCTCTGGGTGGGGTAGCCGGCGGTACCGATGAAAAGACGCGAGCCCAGGCTCACACCGCCAATCACCAGCGAGTCAGTGTCGTTCGCGATCTCGGTCATTCCCACCTTCCTGTCATGATGTCTCCCCCCTATCGATCATCCGCCCTGCATCGCGCGGACGATCTCGACGCGGTCGCCGTCGCTGAGGGCGGTGAGCGCCCAGTCCCGGCGGCGAACCACGGACCCGTTGAGCGCGATGGCGATGCCCTGAGGGCTCTCGATGCCGGTCTCCTCGGCCTCCTCCCGGAACAGGGCGTCGAGGTCGGCAGCCGTGCTCTCGCGGGCCTCTCCGTTGACCGTGAGCTTCATGCGAACACCCTCTGCGGTGCCGACGCGAAGCGGGCTCGACCAAAATCCCGGGCGTAATCCGGCAGCGTTCCCTCGGCGACCAGGGCCGCGACCGCATCGGCGGTGGCGGGGGCCAGCAGGTAGCCATTGCGGTGATGACCGGTGGCGACCACGAGGCCGGGCGCCAGGGCATCGATGATCGGCGCATCGTCGTCCGAGGTCGGCCGGAAGCCGCTCCAGATCGCCTCCACTGCCATCTCCTCGATGCCGGGCAGGACGCGGCGGGCGCCCTCCAGCAGGGCGTAGAGGCCGCCGGCCGTGACGCCGGGGACGAAGCCGCAATCCTCCACCGTCGCGCCGACGATGAGATGGCCGTCGCTCTTCGGCGCCATGTGAACCTGCTCGGTCCAGACCATGTGGGCGAGGGTGCCGGTGCGGGCAGTGGTCCGCAAGGCGAGGGACTGGCCGCGCAGGGGCCGGACCGGCAGGGCGAGATGATCGGGCAGGAGTCCCGTCTCCCCACTCCAGGCGCCGGAGGCGAGCACGACGGTGTCGGCCCGGCTGATGCCCTGGGCCGTACGGACGCCAGTGACCCGGTCGGCACTCCAATCCAGCGCCTCGACCGCGCAGCCCTCCACGATGGCGACTCCTGCGGCGAGGCAGGCCCGCACGAGGGCGGCCATTACCCGGCTCGGATCGACCTGATGGTCGTGCGGGCAGTACAGGCCGGCGGTGACGGCGGGGCGCAGGCGCGGCTCGCGGGCCCGGGCCTCGGGACCGGTCAGCCAGCGAGCGTCGAGGCCGGAGCGCTTCTGCAGATCGTGCCGGAAGCGCAGGCGCTCGACCTCGTCGCGGCCGATGGCCAGCACCAGGGTGCCCTCCTCTCGGTAGTCGATGTCGAGGCCGGCCGCGGCCTGAAGGGCATCGCGGAAACCCGGCCAGCGCGACAGGCTCTCCAGGGCCAGGGGCAGCAGCGGGTCGGAGCCGGGCTCGTGCTCGGCAGCGGGGGCCAGCATGCCGGTAGCGGCGAGGCTCGCCCCAGCGCCGACAATGTCGCGCTCCAGCACGGTCACGGATCGCCCGGCCTGCGTCACGCGCCAAGCGATCGACAGCCCGATAAGGCCGGCGCCGACGATGACCACGTCACTGCGTGCCGGGGCAACGGCGGCCGGCGGTGCAACGCCATGCGTCCGTCGCAGGTTGAGGAAGGCGTTCGGGGTCACGTCCAACACAATCTCCGCAACTGGCGTCGAGATTGGTGGGACTGCAGCTTCGCGTGGTGAAGCGTGTTGGGCTTGAGGAGAAACCCGCGGTCCAATCCCTACGCCGGTATGAACCGGGTCAGGTTCGAAGGATTTCCGCGCCGCCATCCGCAAACGGACGGCCATCGGTTTCTCAGCCCCTTGCCGGGGATCTCCCTGGAACACCCCTGATGTGGGCCGTCCGCGCATCGGGGTCAATCCCCGCGCGGGTCTCAGGCAGCGGGCGGGCGCGCCGGCCGATAGACACCCATGGGTTCGGCGAACCCATCGAGCGCATGTTCGCCGAGAGGCTCCGGCATGTCCCAGAGGAAGTCGACGAAGGGCTTCGTCATCAGGATTGGTTCGCCCAGCGTCCGGTTCAGCCGGGCGACGCGGCTAGCGAGATTCACGTCGCGTCCGATCACGGTGAAATCCAGTCGGGCGCCGGAGCCGACATTGCCGTAGGCGGCCTCGCCGTGATGCAGGGCGATGCCGGCGGCCACGGGATTGGCGAAGCGGCCGAGCGCATTGGCCTCCGCGAGGGCCGCCATGGCGCTCTGCGAGGCGGTGAGCGCCCCCTTGGCAGCACCGCCCAAATCGTCTCCGGGTTCGCGAAAAATCGCCAGCAGGCCGTCGCCGAGATATTTCAGGACCTCGCCGCCCTCGCGCTCGATGGCCGGCACCAGGCAGTCGAAGAAGATGTTCAGGAGGTCGACCGCCTCTTCCGGCGTCATGTCGGCGGAGATGCGCGTGTAATCGCGCATGTCGGCAAACAGGATCGCCGAGCGGATGCGCTGGACGTGACCGCGACGGATGGAGCCGCCGAGGATCGCCTTGTGCGGCTCGTCGCCGACATAGATCCGCAGGACGTGATCCAGCTGCTTGTTGACGCTGCGCATCTCCATGACCGCCGCCAGTGTCGGCATGACGAAGCGGAGAATCGCCACGTCCTCATCGCGGAACCCCGCTTCGGATCGGGTGGCGAAGGAGATGCCGTTGCGCGTGCCGTTGGTGAAGAACAGCGGCGCGACGATGTAGTGCCGGTAGCCCTCGGCCTTCAGGTCCGGAATGACCGCGAAGGCCTCATCCGGGGTCTCGGCGAGATCGAGGATCAGCCACGCGCCGGTTTCGTGAACACGGAAGAACGGGCTTGCCCGATAGGCCTTGTCCGACGCTTCCCCGTGCGGGAACAGACGGACCGTGGAGCCCGTCTCGCGGGTCCAGAACCGCCCGACGCCGGAATACTCGGAATGCAGGGCGTCGATGGCCGTGGTGGCGCGGTCCACCGGCACATCCAGCGCGATCAGGCGTTCGGCGAGGCCGGAGAGCAGGTCTTCCGCTTTCGGCATGCGGGCCCCCTCGCTCAGCAGCCAGTCGCGCAGGGCCACGCATTGCTGGAGGGCGCCGAAGGGGACGTCGGCCGCCTCCGAGCCATCGGCTTCGGCGGTGGGGGAAGGCTGGGGCGGGCCTTGATCGAGCATATGGCCAAGGTGGGTTGGAAGATGGCGTCCGGCAACGGCCACCGCTCTGGTTTCGTGCGTATCGTGCCGGCGTCACCGCTTCAACAGTGCAGACCGGGCCGGACGCCGGAGCCGACGCCGCTCGGCGCGCTTCATGCGCATCGATGGCCGGGAAGTCGAAACGAAAGAGCCGACCCCGAGAGGAGCCGGCTCATTCGCAGGGGTCGTTGGCCGGGGCGAGCTAGAGCAAACGAAGATGTCAGTTG
Organism: Methylobacterium sp. Leaf88; assembly: GCF_001422795.1. NCBI lineage: Bacteria > Pseudomonadati > Pseudomonadota > Alphaproteobacteria > Hyphomicrobiales > Methylobacteriaceae > Methylobacterium > Methylobacterium sp. Leaf88. Next base: position 724,409 of record NZ_LMMK01000012.1, read on the forward strand.
TCGAGGAAGCTGCGCAGCTTGCGCGAACGGCTCGGGTGCTTGAGCTTGCGCAGGGCCTTCGCCTCGATCTGACGGATGCGCTCGCGGGTTACTGAGAACTGCTGGCCGACCTCCTCGAGGGTGTGGTCGGTGTTCATGCCGATGCCGAAACGCATGCGCAGCACCCGCTCCTCGCGGGGCGTGAGCGAGGCGAGCACGCGCGTCGTGGTCTCCCGCAGGTTGGATTGGATCGCCGCATCGATGGGCAGGACGACGTTCTTGTCCTCGATGAAATCGCCGAGGTGGCTGTCCTCCTCGTCGCCGATCGGGGTTTCGAGCGAGATCGGCTCCTTGGCGATCTTGAGAACCTTGCGCACCTTCTCCAGCGGCATGGCCAGCTTCTCGGCCAACTCCTCCGGGGTCGGCTCGCGGCCGATCTCGTGCAGCATCTGGCGCGAGGTCCGGACGATCTTGTTGATCGTCTCGATCATGTGCACCGGGATGCGGATCGTGCGGGCCTGATCGGCGATCGAGCGGGTGATCGCCTGACGGATCCACCAGGTGGCGTAGGTCGAGAACTTGTAGCCGCGGCGGTACTCGAACTTGTCCACCGCCTTCATCAGGCCGATGTTGCCCTCCTGGATCAGATCCAGGAACTGTAGGCCGCGGTTGGTGTACTTCTTGGCGATCGAGATCACGAGGCGCAGGTTGGCCTCGATCATCTCCTTCTTGGCCTGGCGGGCTTCGCGCTCGCCCTTCTGGACCATGTTGACGATCTTGCGATACTCGCCGATCTCCAGGCCCGTCTCCGAGGCGAGGGTCAGGATCTGCTCGCGCAGCCGGGCGACCTCGCTCGATCCCTTTTCGACGAGGTTCTTCCAGCCACGGCCGCCGAGGCTGCCGACGCGCTCCATCCAGTTCGGGTCGAGCTCCCAGCCCTGGTAGTGGCGCAGGAACTCGTCGCGGGCGACGCCGTGGCTCTCGGCGTAGCGCATCAGGCGGCCCTCATGGGAGATGAGACGCTTGTTGATGTCGTAGAGCTGCTCGACCAGGGCCTCGATGCGGTTGGCATTGAGGGAGAGCGACTTCACGTCGGTGACGACGGCGTCCTTGAGCTCCTCCTGCTTGCGCTCCTGCGCATCGGTGCGGGTGCCGCCCGAGGCCTTGAGCTCGGCGTGCTCGATCTGCAGCTTGCGCAGCTTGCGATAATTGTTCGCTATGTTGTCGAACGTCTCGAGGACGCGCGGCTTGATCTCCGTCTCCATGGCCGCCAGGGAGACGTTGTTCTCCATGTCATCCTCGTCGTCGCCCTCGGGCGGCGTCGGCGCGTCGCCCTCGGCGTCCTCGCTCTCCTCCGTGCCGTCGGCGATCTGCATCGCGTTCTTGGCGTCGGGGCCCGCATAGGTCGCTTCGAGGTCGATGATCTCGCGCAGGAGCACCCGGCCGTCGACGAGTTCGTCGCGCCAGATGATGATGGCCTGGAAGGTCAGCGGGCTCTCGCAGAGCCCGGCGATCATCGCCTCGCGACCGGCCTCGATGCGCTTGGCGATGGCGATCTCGCCCTCGCGGGACAGGAGCTCCACGGAGCCCATCTCGCGCAAGTACATGCGCACGGGATCGTCCGTGCGGTCGGTGGGCTCCTTGGTCGTCTCGGCGCGCAGAGCAACGGGCTTGGTGGGGGCGATCTCGGCGACCTCGGTCCCCTCCGCCCCGTCCTCGTCGTCGGCCTCGCCGTTGCCCTTGGCCTCCGTCGTCTCCTCGGTCTCCTCCGCCTCAACGACGTTGATGCCCATCTCCGAGAGCTGCGACAGCACGTCCTCGATCTGGTCGGGGTCGGACTGACCGTCGGGCAGAACCTCGTTGATCTCCTCGTAGGTGATGTAGCCGCGCTTCTTGGCGAGCTTCACCATCCGCTTGACGGAGGCATCCGTCAGATCGAGGAGCGGCCCGTCGGTCTGTTGCTCCGGAGCAGCATCCGTCTCGTCCCGTTCCGTTGCCTTCGTCGCCATGGTCCGCCTATGGTTGTCGTGTCAGCATCGCGCGGGAGCATGTCGCTCACTCCGCGTCGTCGACGCTGAAATACATGTGATGTGCGGTCCGCCGAAGTGACAGCCGCGTCGAAGTCAGATCCCGGTATGCAAGCGAGACGCTTGACCGATTGTTAACCATGAGCCGCCAATGGCGGCTGAATTCGTTCGCGGTGCGCGTCTCAGGGTGTCGATGCCTCATCTGCATCCGGCACCACCTCGTCCGCCTCCGCACCAGCGATGACGGCCATACGGGCCTTTACGTCGCACAGCCAAGCGAAGTTCGCCTCCGTCTCGTCCTCGACCAGGGCCCGCTCAGCCAAGCGGAGTTCGCTATTTAGCGCTCCAGACTTGCGGTGCAAGATCACGGCCTGACGCAATGCGTCTTCGAGACGCACAGGATCGGCATGCGCGTCAAGGGTCCATCGATCGCCCGGGCGCACATGACTGGCGAGCCGGGAGGCGGCTTCCGTGAGCCCGGCCCGCTTCAATCGGCTCTCCAGAACCGCGACGCCGGGCTGATCCGCGTCGGCGTGGCTGTCGAGCAGGAGGGAGCGCAACGCCTGCGCATCCGGGTCGCCCAGTTCGAGCTCGGCGAGATCCTCCGCCTCGATCCCGAGCAGTTCGGGGTGGACGAGGAGGCTGGAGACGATCATCGCCTCGCGGTCGCGAAACGCCACCGGGCCGGAGGCGCTGGTCTCGCCAGCATAGAGCGGATTGAACTTGGTGGTGATTCGCGGCGAGGGTGGCGGATCGCCCGGACGGGGCTGGCGCTGGAAGGTGGGTCGCGCGGAGGCCGCCCGCGGCTCCCAGGGGCCGCGGCGCCCGGAGGCGGCCTGCGGAGAGAGAGCGCGCAGGCGGCCCTCGATCTCGTCCCGGTAGAATCCCCGCACGGTCTCGTCGCGGATGGAGGCGACCATCTCGCGCAGCGATTTGGCGAGACCGGCTCGCCGCTCGGGCGTATCGAGCGGCGCCCCGTCGGTGGCGCGCGACCACAGCACTTCGACGAGGGGCCGGGCCGTGTCGAGCACCCGGTCGATGGCCGATTTTCCCTCGGCGCGCAGGAGGTCGTCGGGGTCCTGGCCCTCGGGCAGCATGGCGAAGCGCAGGGACTTGCCCGGCGTCAGGCCGGGCAGCGCCACATCGAGGGCCTTGAAGGCCGCACGCTGGCCGGCGCCATCGCCGTCGAAGCATAGGATCGGTTCGTCGGCGTTGCGCCAGAGAAGGCCGATCTGCTCCTCGGTGAGCGCCGTGCCAAGGCCCGCCACCGCGTTGGGATGGCCCGCCAGGGTCATGGCGATGACGTCGACGTAGCCCTCGACGGCGATGATGACGCCGCGATCGTGCGCAGGCTTGCGGGCCTGGTGCAGATTGTAGAGGAGCTGCCCCTTGTGGAAGAGCGGCGTCTCCGGCGAGTTCATGTACTTCGCCTTGGCGTCCTTCTGCATCGCCCGGCCGCCGAAGGCGATGACGCGCCCGCGCGAATCGGCGATCGGAAACATCACCCGGTCGCGAAATTTGTCATAGGGAACGCGGATGTCCTCGCCGGCCACGAGCAAACCGAGCTCGACCATCAGATCGCGGTCGACATCCTTGGCGGCGAGGTGGTCGCGCAGAGCGTAGCGGTCACCGGGCGCGTAGCCGAGACGGAAGCGGCTCCGGGTCTCCGGGCCGAGCTGGCGCCGGTCGAGATAGGCGCGTGCCTCCGCACCGGCGCGGCCGCGCAGCTGCTCCTCGAAGAACGCGGCGGCCATCTCCATGACGTCGAAGGCCCCGGCGCGCTTGGTCTCCTGCTCGCGGGCATCGGCGCTCGGCGCCGGCAGGGTCACGCCGGCCTCCGCCGCCAAACGCTCCACCGCCTCCGGAAAGCTCAAGCCCTCCGTCTCCATCAGGAAGGTGAAGACATCTCCGTGCTTGCCCGAGGAAAAGCAGTGATAAAACTGCTTCTGGTCGTTCACGTAGAACGAGGGCGACTTCTCGGCATTGAACGGCGACAGACCGCGCCACTCGCGGCCCGCTTTCTTCAGCCGGACGCGCCGCCCCACGATATCGGATGCGGGCAGGCGCGCACGGATCTCTTCAAGGATGTGGGGCGGGTAACGCACGGCAAGAACCGGACCTCTGCGGCCGCCCATCTTAGCGACCCGGGCTTAAAGAGTCCCCAACGCCGATGCGGGGCGCTGGGACGCCCTCAGGCCTTTGCGTTCAGCGCCTCTTTCACGAGGCCGCTCGCCTTGGCGAAGTCCATGCGGCCGGCATAGGCGCCCTTCAGGGCGGCGATGACCTTGCCCATGTCCTTGGGCCCGGCGGCGCCCACTTCGGCCACGGCCTTGTCGATGGCCGCCCGGGTCTCGGCCTCGTCCATCTGCTGCGGCAGGAAGCCGGCGATGATCGCGACCTCGTTGCGCTCGTTCTCGGCGAGCTCGGGCCGGCCACCCTGGTCGTAGACAGCGGCCGATTCGTTGCGCTGCTTGATCATCTTCTGCAGGAGCGCGAGGATTTCCTCCTCGGAGGCCGGCTCCTTGCCGAGGCCGCGCGCCTCGATGTCCTTGTCCTTCAAGGCGGCCTGGATCATCCGGACGGTGGCGAGCTTCGCCTTGTCGCCGGCCTTCATGGCTTCCTTCATCTCGGTGGTGAGACGGGCGCGCAGCATCGTGTGACTCCTGAAAAATGAACCCAGGGCAGCGGATCAACGGCGTGGTCTGCGAATTGCTGCGCGAACCAGGGTTCTTGAGACGCACCGACGCGAGGGCCACATTGACCCTAACACGGCACGCTCGCTATGAGCGCCGCACGACAAGCCGCCCGCATGCGCCGCTATACGGCGCCGGGATCGGCCGGACATAAGCGAGATCACGCCGATGCTGCAAGATGATGGCGTCCAGACGCCTGCCGTGCCCGCGCCCCCCGCTCCCTGGGCCGAGCCCCTGGCTACAGCCCTTCTGGTCCTGGCGGACGGGACCGTGCTGGAGGGCTTCGGCATCGGCCAGACCGGAACCGCCGACGGTGAGGTCTGCTTCAACACCGCGATGACCGGTTACCAAGAGATCCTGACCGACCCGTCCTATGCCGGCCAGATCGTCACCTTCACCTTCCCGCATATCGGCAACACCGGTACCAACGACGAGGACCTTGAGAGCCTCGATGCGGCGCCGGCCTCCGGCGTGCGCGGCACCGTGATCGCGTCCGCCGTGACCAAGCCATCGAACTGGCGCTCGTCGAGCCACCTCGACGCTTGGCTCAAGGCCCGCGGCATCGTCGGCATCACCGGCGTCGACACCCGGGCGCTCACCGCCCTGATCCGCGACAACGGCATGCCGAACGCCGTCATCGCCAACGATCCGGAGGGCCGGTTCGACCGCGAGGCCCTGAAGGCCCGCGCCGCGGCTCTCGCGCCGATGGAAGGTCTCGACCTCGTGCCGCCGGTGACGAGCCGTGAGCGCTCGGAATGGTCGCAGACCATCTGGGACGTGAAGGCCGGCTACGGCGACCGCAAGCCCGGCACCGGCCTCAAGGTCGTGGCGATCGACTACGGCGTGAAGCGCAATATCCTGCGGCTTCTGGCCGAGGCCGGCTGCGACGTCACCGTGGTGCCCGCCACCACCACCGCCGACGAGATCATGGCGATGGAGCCCGATGGCGTGTTTCTCTCGAACGGCCCGGGCGATCCAGCCGCCACCGGCGAATACGCGGTCCCGGTGATCCGGGCATTGCTCGCCGAGAAGGTGCCGACCTTCGGCATCTGCCTCGGGCACCAGCTGATGGGCCTGGCGCTGGGCGGCCGCACCGTGAAGATGGCGCAGGGCCACCACGGGGCGAACCATCCGGTGAAGGACAAGACCACAGGAAAGGTTGAGATCGTCTCGATGAATCATGGCTTCGCGGTCGATCCGGCGAGCCTGCCCGAGACGGCGCTAGAGACCCACGTCTCCCTGTTCGACGGCTCCAATTGCGGCCTCACCCTCACCGACCGGCCGGCCTTCTCGGTTCAGCACCACCCGGAGGCCTCGCCCGGCCCACGGGACAGCCACTACCTGTTCGAGCGCTTCGTCGCCCTGATGAAGGCCGGCAAGCCCGAGACCCTGGTCACCACCGCCGACTGATTCGTATGGCCGGACGGAGGCGATGCCCCTTCCGGCCACCGCGGCGGCGGCAGGCCAGCCCTGCACGCAGGCGATGCCAACCGCGAGAAGGTTCCCGCCGCGTCACAAAAAATCCGGCATTCCGGGGCATCCCGGCATCGTTAACGGCCCGCTAAGGACGGCGTTCGAAGATCGTCGCCGGGTCGGTTCCGACGCTTGCCGGGGATTTCCACATGACGTTCGACGACGCGCGCGACGACTTCTCGCGCCTGCATCGCCTCTTCACGTTCCATCTCGGCGTGGCCGTCAGCCTCGCGTGGATGACCGCCCTCTACTCGGCCTGCTATGCGCCGTGGGTCCGCAACATCCGCGCCTTGATCGACCCGGCCGCGAGCCTCGACCGCGTCGAGAGCACCTGGTCCTTCCTGTTCGCGCTACCGGTGGTGATGACGCTGGCCTGGATTGGCCTGTATTTCGGCCGCGAGATGCTCCGCCGGAGCCAGACCCTCTCCAATGCGGCACTCGAATTCGCCGCCGCCGCCGTGGTCGCCTTCGGGGTGTTCTACCTGTCCATCGACCGCGCCGTCTCGGCTCTCTACCTGGGCTTCTGAGACGCTTCAGCGCTTCACCTTCGGCCCGCGCCCTTCCAATGGCGGCGGGCTGCGTGTAAGTGCCAGGATCAACGACAATCCACGCCGCTAGCGCCCCCAGGCCCGTGCCGCTTCCCCGGCACCGCGCATGGCCGGGCGCGCGTGCCTGCAGCCAAGGCGCCCGATGCCGAAACGCACCGACATTTCCTCGATCCTGATCATCGGTGCGGGGCCGATCGTCATCGGTCAGGCCTGCGAGTTCGATTATTCCGGGACCCAGGCCTGCAAGGCCCTCCGCGAGGAGGGCTACCGGATCGTGCTGGTGAATTCGAACCCGGCCACGATCATGACCGACCCGGACATGGCGGACGCGACCTATGTCGAACCGATCACGCCCGAGATTGTCGCCAAGATCATCGAGAAAGAACGCCACGCCATTCCGGGCGGCTTCGCCCTTCTCCCGACGATGGGCGGCCAGACGGCGCTGAATTGCGCCCTGTCCCTCAAGAAAATGGGCGTTCTGGAGAAGTTCGACGTCCAGATGATCGGCGCCACCACCGAGGCGATCGACAAGGCCGAGGACCGCCACCTCTTCCGCGACGCGATGACCAAGATCGGCCTGGAGACGCCGAAATCGGCCCTGGCCAACGCCTCGGCGGCCAAGAAGGCCGACCGCGAGAAGTACCTGGCCGAGGTTGCCCGCATCGAGGCGGCGAACGAGGGCGAGCCCCGCGCCGCCGCCCTCGCCGCCTTCGAGAAGACCTGGCACCGGGGCGAGTCCGAGCGGCGCAAGCGCTACGGCGAGCACGCCATCGGGCAGGCGCTGATCGCGCTGGCCGAAGTCGGCCTGCCGGCGATCATCCGCCCCTCCTTCACCATGGGCGGCACCGGCGGCGGCATCGCCTACAACCGCGAAGAATTCCTGGATATCGTCGAGCGCGGCATCGACGCCTCGCCGACGAACGAGGTCCTGATCGAGGAGAGCGTCCTCGGCTGGAAGGAATACGAGATGGAGGTCGTTCGCGATAAGAACGACAACTGCATAATCGTCTGCTCCATCGAGAACATCGACCCGATGGGCGTCCATACCGGCGATTCCATCACCGTCGCGCCGGCCCTGACGCTCACGGACAAGGAATACCAGGTGATGCGCGACGCATCCCTGGCGGTCCTGCGCGAGATCGGCGTCGAGACCGGCGGCTCGAACGTCCAGTTCGCGATCGACCCCGCCACCGGCCGGATGATCGTCATCGAGATGAATCCGCGCGTCTCGCGCTCCTCCGCCCTGGCCTCGAAGGCCACCGGTTTCCCGATCGCCAAGGTCGCGGCCAAGCTCGCCGTCGGCTACACCCTCGACGAAATCGCCAACGACATCACCGGCGGCGCGACACCGGCCTCGTTCGAGCCGTCGATCGACTACGTCGTCACGAAGATTCCCCGCTTCGCCTTCGAGAAGTTCCCCGGCGCCGAGCCGACGCTGACCACCGCCATGAAGTCGGTGGGCGAGGCCATGGCGATCGGCCGCTGCTTCGCGGAATCGCTCCAGAAGGCCCTGCGTTCCCTCGAGACCGGCCTCACCGGTCTCGACGAAATCGAGATCGAGGGACTCGGCAAGGGCGACGACCACAACGCCATCAAGGCCGCCCTGGGAACCCCGACGCCCGATCGCCTCCTGAAGGTCGGCCAAGCCCTGCGCCTCGGCGTCAGCCACGAGGAGGTCCATGCCTCCTGCAAAATTGATCCGTGGTTCTTGGAGCAACTCCAGGCGATCATCGACCTGGAGAACCGGGTCAAGGCGCACGGCATCCCGAACACCCCCGGGGCGCTGCGCCAGCTCAAGGCCGCCGGCTTCTCAGATGCCCGCCTGGCCGTACTCGCCAGGACCGACGAGGACAGCGTGCGGGCGGCGCGCCGGGCCCTGGGCGTGCGCCCGGTGTTCAAGCGCATCGACACCTGCGCGGCTGAGTTCCAGGCGCCCACCGCCTACATGTACTCGACCTACGTGGCGCCCTTCGCGGGCGCGGTGGTGGACGAGGCACGTCCGACAGACGCCAAGAAGGTGATCATCCTCGGCGGCGGCCCGAACCGAATCGGACAGGGCATCGAGTTCGACTATTGCTGCTGCCACGCCTGCTTCGCGCTCTCCGAAGCCGGCTACGAGACCATCATGGTCAACTGCAACCCGGAGACGGTCTCGACCGATTACGACACCTCCGACCGGCTCTACTTCGAGCCCCTGACCCAGGAGGACGTGCTCGAGATCATCGAGACCGAGCGCCAGGCCGGGACGCTCCACGGCGTCATCGTGCAATTCGGCGGGCAGACCCCGCTGAAGCTGGCCCGCGCCCTTGAGGCCGCCGGCGTGCCGATCCTCGGCACCTCGCCGGATGCCATCGACCTCGCCGAAGACCGCGACCAGTTCAAGCGTCTCCTCGACAAGCTCGGCATGAAGCAGCCGAAGAACGGCATCGCTTACTCTGTGGAGCAGAGCCGGCTTATCGCCTCGGATCTCGGCCTGCCCTTCGTGGTACGTCCGAGCTACGTGCTGGGCGGCCGCGCCATGGCGATCATCCGCGACGAGGCGCAGTTCGCGGACTACCTCCTCGACACTCTGCCGAGCCTGATCCCGTCGGACGTCAAGGCACGCTATCCCAACGACAAGACCGGACAGATCAACACGGTCCTGGGCAAGAACCCGCTCCTGTTCGACCGTTACCTGTCGGACGCCACCGAGATCGACGTCGACGCCATCTGCGACGGCAAGGACGTCTTCATCGCCGGCATCATGGAGCACATCGAGGAGGCGGGCATCCACTCGGGCGATTCCGCCTGTTCGCTGCCCTCGCGCTCGCTGTCGCCGGAGATCATCGCCGAACTGGAACGGCAGACCCGGGCCATGGCCCTGGCGCTGCAGGTCGGCGGCCTGATGAACGTCCAGTACGCCATCAAGGACGGCACGATCTACGTGCTGGAGGTGAACCCCCGCGCCTCGCGGACGGTGCCCTTCGTCGCCAAGGTGATCGGCGATCCGATCGCCAAGATCGCGGCCCGGGTGATGGCCGGCGAATCCCTGGCGAGCTTCGCCCTGCAGCCGAAGGTCCTGGATCACATCGCCGTCAAGGAGGCGGTGTTCCCCTTCGCCCGCTTCCCCGGCGTCGACGTGCTGCTCGGGCCCGAGATGCGCTCCACCGGCGAGGTCATCGGCCTCGATTCGAGCTTCGGGGTCGCCTTCGCCAAGAGCCAGCTCGGCTCGGGCACCCTGGTGCCCAAGGGCGGCGCGGTCTTCGTCTCGGTGCGCGACGCCGACAAGGAGCGCATCCTACCGGCGATCCGCCTGCTCTCGGAGCTCGGTTTCACCATCATCGCCACCGGCGGCACGCAGCGCTACCTAGCCGATCAGGGCGTCCCGACCGAGCGCGTGAACAAGGTCCTGGAGGGCCGGCCGCACGTCGTCGACTCGATCAAGAACGGCGACATCCAGCTCGTCTTCAACACCACCGAGGGGGCGGGCGCCCTGTCGGACTCGCGGTCCCTCCGGCGCGCGGCCCTCTTGCATAAAGTGCCGTACTACACCACTCTTGCAGGAGCGATGGCTGCGGCCGAGGGCATCAAGGCCTATCTCGGAGGCGATCTCAAGGTCCGCGCCTTGCAGGAATACTTCGCGGCCTGAAGTCTCGCGCGGCTTCCGTGTTGAACGGAAGCCGTGTTGTTGGCGGTTCAGGAGTAACTTACTCTGGCCCGGAAGGAGCGGCGTGCTCCTGGCCGGGCTTATTCATTGTGGCGCGAGACGATGACGATAGACAAGGTTCCGATGACGGTGCGCGGTTACGCAGCGCTGGAGGAGGAGTTGAAGCACCGCCAGCAGGTGGAGCGCCAGCGGATCATCCAGGCCATCGCCGAGGCCCGCGCCCTGGGCGACCTGTCGGAGAATGCCGAGTACCATGCCGCCAAGGAGGCGCAGTCCCACAATGAGGGCCGCGTCCTGGAGCTCGAAAGCATGATCTCGCGCGCCGAGGTGATCGACGTGTCGAAGCTTTCCGGGACGAAGATCAAGTTCGGGGCCACGGTGAAGCTCCTCGACGAGGACACCGAGGAAGAGAAGACTTATCAGCTCGTCGGCGAGCCCGAGGCGGACGTGCGCTCCGGCCTGGTCTCCATCACCTCTCCGATCGCCCGCGCGCTGATCGGCAAGGGCGTCGGCGACACCGTCGAGGTGACGACGCCGGGCGGCGGAAAGTCCTACGAGGTCGTCGCCGTCCAGTACGGCGGCTGAGCCCTTCATGCGGTCGGGCCTCTTCCGGGCAGCGGCGGCGCTGCTCGGTCTCGTCGCGCTGCTCGGATCGGCCCGGGCCGAGGATCTTCCCAGCCTCGGGGGCGAGCGCCTCGCCGGCATCGACGTGGATGTCCGCCCCCTGATCGCGCTCGGTGGCGGCACCCCGGCGCTGGCCCTGCGCGAAGACCTTCTCGCCGCGTTGACGACGGAATTCGCCGACCGGCTCGGCGGGCGCGGACCCAGGCTGGTGGTGCGGATCACGGGCCTCTCGCTCAATCCTTATGCGGGCGGCGACGGCGGACGGGGCCGCCTCGGCGGCGGCACCCAGAGCGACTACCTCGACGGGGAAGCCCTACTCCTCGGCCGCCGGGGCGAGGTCCTGGCGCGCCACCCGCAGCTCTCCGCGCTCCCGTCGAGTTCGGGCGGGGCCTGGTACGATCCGGCTTCCGAGCGTCGCCGGGTGACCGCCATCGCCCAGCACTATGCGGGCTGGCTCCGGCGCGCCCTGCCCCGGGATTGAGTGGACGGCGCGGCGGAGGACGCCGCTGGAGGATTGACCTGGATCACCCGATGTCGTCAGCGTCCGCGATGCCCTCCCCCACCGGCGCGGCCGCGCCGCTTCCCGACCTCGCTCAGGCCAGGACCTGGATCGTCACCGACGGCAAGGCGGGCGACGAAAACCAGTGCGTCGGCCTCGCCGAAACCCTCGGCCTGCCGTTCGAGATCCGTCGGATCGCGCCCCGCCCCCCCTTCGGCTGGATGGCACCCTGGGGACCGACCGACCCGCGGGACCGGCCGGGCAACGCACGCGGCGCGTTGTCCGGGCCCCTCCCCGATCTGCTGATCGCGTCCGGGCGCCGGTCCGTCCCGTACCTCCGCGCGGTGCGCACGGCGTCCGAGGGCCGCACCTTCACGGCCTTCCTGAAGGATCCCCGCATCGGCCACGACGCGGCGAATTTCGTCTGGGTGCCCGATTACGACGACCTGCGCGGCCCCAACGTCTTCACCACCCTGACACCGCCGCACCAGGTCACACCGGAGCGTCTCGCCGAGGCCCGCGCGCACCCGGACCCGCGCCTGTCCACCCTGCCCTGGCCCCGCATCGCGGTGCTGATCGGCGGCGACAGCCGACATTTGAGCTATCGCCCGGCGGATATGCGCAGGCTCCTGCGCGACCTCGACAAGCTCACCGAGGGCGGCTGTTCCCTCATGGTCACCGTGTCCCGGCGCACGCCGCAGAACCTGCGGGACGCTCTGCGGACCATGGTGGCGACGAAGGGCGGTTTCTTCTGGGACGGTGGCAGCCCGAATCCCTATGTTTCGATGCTGGCGATCGCCGATTCGATCGTCGTCACCTCGGATTCGGCCAACATGGTCGGGGAGGCTGTAAGCACCGGGGCTCCCGTCCTCCTGTTCGACCTGCCCAAGACCTATATCCGCCACAGGCGGCTCTTCGCGGGACTCGCGATGGCCGGGGCCCTGAAGCCCTTTGTCGGCCGCCTGGAGGAATTGCACTACCAGCCCCTGGATGCGACCCCCGTCATCGCAGGCGCGATGGCCAAGGCCTATGCCGAGCACCGCGCGCGATGGGCCTGAAGGAGACGAGAGCGATGGCGCACACCCATTCCAAACTCATCATCATCGGCTCCGGCCCCGCCGGCTACTCCGCCGCGATCTACGCCGCCCGTGCCATGGTGGAGCCGCTGATGATCTCGGGCTTCCAGCCCGGCGGCCAGCTCATGATCACCACCGATGTCGAGAACTATCCGGGCTTTGCCGAGGCGATCCAAGGTCCCTGGCTGATGGAGCAGATGCGCTCCCAAGCCGAGCATGTCGGGACCAAGATCGTGTCCGAGTACATCACCAAGGTGGATTTCCAGGTCCGGCCGTTCCGGCTGGAGGCCGATTCCGGCGAAACCTACTCGGCCGACGCGGTCATCATCGCCACGGGGGCCCAGGCCAAGTGGCTCGGCCTGCCGTCGGAGGCCAAATACCAGGGCTTCGGCGTCTCGGCCTGCGCCACCTGCGACGGCTTCTTCTTCCGGGGCAAGGAGGTCGTGGTGGTCGGCGGCGGCAACACCGCCGTGGAGGAGGCGCTCTACCTCGCCAACCTCGCCGCCAAGGTCATCGTGGTCCACCGCCGGGGCGAGTTCCGCGCCGAGCGCATCCTGCAGGAGCGCCTGTCCAAGCACCCCAACGTCGAAGTGGTGTGGCACCACGCGGTCGAGGAGATCTGCGGCAGCGAGAAGCCGCCGTCGGTGACCCATGTCCGCCTCAAGGACACCCGCACCGGCGAAATCACGGAGCGCCGAACGGATGGCGTGTTCATCGCCATCGGCCACCAGCCGGCGACCGCGATCTTCGACGGCCAACTGGCCATGCGCGACGGCGGCTACATCGAGACGGCGCCGGGCACGACGCATACGGCGATCCCCGGGGTCTATGCCGCGGGCGACGTCACCGACGACGTCTACCGTCAAGCGATCACCGCCGCCGGCATGGGCTGCATGGCTGCCCTCGACGCCGAGAAGTACCTGGCCGCCCTCGAAGTCGGCGAAACACCCCAGCAAGCCGCCGCAGAATAGGAAGATTCTGGCGGACGACGGCGCCATGCGTCTTGCGCGCGGCGTCAAGACAATCGCAAGGTCGACCCACTAACCTAAGCGCTGACGGCATGAGCCGTCGGCGTCACCCGCATGACTCGCACCTTTCCGTCCACGTCCCGCGTGGGCCGGAGGGTCCGGGTCGCTCGGGCCAGGCACGGATATCCGACTCGCACGCCGCGAGACGGGAAGCTTGGTCAGCCGGCGTCGGGTTGCGTACGGGAGTGGACGCCTTGGACTGGGACAAGATCCGCATCTTCCTCAACGTGGCGGAAGCCGGCAGCTTCACGCGCGCGGGCGACGACATCGGCCTGAGCCAGTCGGCCGTCAGCCGTCAGATCAGCGCCCTCGAACGCGAGTTGAAGGCGCCGCTGTTCCACCGCCACGCCCGCGGCCTGATCCTGACCGAACAGGGCGACCTCTTGTTCCGCGCGGCGCGGGACATGAAGCTGCGCCTGGAGAACACCAAGGCGCGCCTCGTCGAAACGAGCGAGCGGCCGACCGGCGACCTCAAGGTCACCACCACCGTCGGCCTCGGCACGGCCTGGCTGGCCCAGCGTGTCGCCGAATTCCTCGACCTCTACCCGGACGTGCGCGTCGAACTCATCCTCACCAACGAGGAACTCGACCTGGCCATGCGCGAGGCCGACGTGGCGATCCGGATGCGGCGCCCGGCCCAGCCGGACCTGATCCAGCGGCGCCTGTTCACGGTCCACTACCACGCCTTCGCCTCGCAGGATTACGTGAAGCGCTTCGGCGAGCCGAAATCCATCGCCGACCTCGACAATCACCGCCTGGTCTCGTTCGGCGGCAACGAGCCGTCCTACCTGCTGGCGACGCACTGGCTCTCCACCGTCGGCCGCGAGGGACAGGAGCGCCGGACGATCCACTTCACGGTGAACAACATCACCGCCTTGCAGCAGGCCATCGACACCGGCGCCGGCATCGGCATCCTCCCGGACTACGCGGCGGAGGGTCAGGCGGGCCTGGTTCAGGTCATGCGCGAGACCGAGATGCCGCACATGGAAAGCTATCTCGTCTATGCCGAGGAGATGCGGTCCGTCGCCCGTGTCCAAGCGTTCCGCGACTTCCTCGTGGCCAAGGCCCAGCGCTGGACGTACTAGAAGCGACACCGGACGCCTGAGCGGACGGGGCAGCGACCTGCCCCGCCGCAGGGCCCGTCAGACGAACAGGCGCTCCTTCTCCAGCCCCTTGTAGAGGCCGGCCACCTGTTCGCCGTAGCCGTTGTAGATCAGGGTCGGCACGCGCTGGTCGGTGCCCAGGACCCGTTCCGTGGCCTGGCTCCAGCGGGGATGCGACACCGCCGGATTGACGTTGGCCCAGAAGCCGTACTCGGCCGATTGCAGCCCTTCCCAGAAGGTCTTCGGACGCTCGGCCACGAAAGAGATCTTGGTGATCGATTTCACCGACTTGAAGCCGTATTTCCACGGCACAACGAGGCGGATCGGCGCGCCGAACTGGTTGGCGAGCGGCTTACCGTAGACGCCCGTGGCGACGAAGGCGAGGTCGTTGCCCGCCTCTTCCAGGGTCAGCCCCTCGGTGTAGGGCCAGGGATACAGGAACGACTTCTGGCCCGGTGCCATCGACCGGTCGAGGAAGGTCTGCATCTGGATGTACTTCGCGCCTGAGGTGGGCTTCGCCAGCGCCACGAGCTTCGCGAGGGGGAATCCGGTCCAGGGCACCGACATGGACCAGGCCTCGACGCAGCGGTGCCGGTAAAGGCGCTCCTCCAGCGGCATCTTGCGGATGAGGTCGTCGATTCCGAGGGTCATCGGCTTCTCGACGAGGCCGTCGATGGCCACCGTCCAGGGCCGTGTCTTCAGGGCGTTGGCGGCCGGCAGGACCGACTTCGAGGTGCCGTATTCGTAGAAATTGTTGTAGTCGGCGCTGAACTTCTCCGGGGTCAGCGGGCGGTCGAGGGTATAGGCCTCGTTGCGCTTAGCCGGATAGAGATCGGCGGTCGGGTCGGACGCCGCCCGGGCGCTCTCCGTCCCGATCAGCGAGGCGGCCGCCAGGCCCGCGGCCCCTCCAAGCAGGCGCCGGCGATCGAGGAACACGCTCTCCGGCGTCGCGAGATGTTCGGGCATCTCCCATGCGTGGGTGCGTCTGATGTTCATGTCGTTCCCTCCGTTCAGCGCGAATCGCGGCGCGCCGGCCTGTTGTCCTGACATTGGCCGGACGCGGCGAGCGCGCAAGCCGTCTCAATGTCACCCTTCGCCGGCAGGCGGCCGCAGGTTACGGGCGGAACGCGATCACGGAGGGGGCGGATCGTCGCGAAGGGCCCGACGCAGCACCTTGCCAACGTTGGTCTTGGGCAGGGCGTCGTGGAAGACGACCCGGCGGGGAACCTTGTAACCGGTGAGCTGCGAGCGGGCGAAGGTCCGGAGTGCGTCGGTGGTCATCGCGTCGTCCTTGCGCACCACATGCGCGACGACCATCTCGCCGGTCTCGTCGTTGACCGCGCCGACCACGGCGCATTCGAGTACGCCCGGATGGCTCGCGAGCACGTCCTCGATCTCGTTCGGGTAGACGTTGAAGCCCGAGACCAGGATCATGTCCTTCATTCGATCGACGATGCGGACCTGTCCATCGGGGTTCAGCACCGCCACGTCGCCGGTGCGGAAGTAGCCATCGGCGGTGGTGGCGTGGGCCGTCTCGTCCGGGCGCTTCCAGTAGCCGGCCATGACCTGGGGGCCGCGCACGCAGAGTTCGCCGGGCTCGCCGATATCGACCTCGCGGCCGTCGAGCCCTCGGATCGAGACGTCGGTCGAGGGCAAGGGATACCCGATGGTGCCGCTCCACGCGGAGAGATCCGGCGGGTTGACGCAGACCACCGGGGAGGTCTCGGACAGGCCGTAGCCCTCCACGATGGCGCGACCGGTGATCGCCTTCCACTTCTCGGCGACCGCCGCCTGCACCGCCATCCCGCCCGCGATGACAAAATCCAACCTCGAGAAGTCGACCTCGCGGATCTTCGGATGGTTGATGAGCAGATTGAACAGGGTGTTCACCCCTGAGAAGTGGGTGAAGGGCGTCCCCTTGAGGGTCTTGATGAAGCCGTCGGCATCGCGCGGGTTGGCGATCAGCAGGCAACAGCCACCAACCTTCATGAAGAAGAAGAAGCAGCAGGTCAGGGCGAAGATATGATACAGTGGCAGCGCCGTGACCATGACGCGCGCTGCGCCGTCCTCGGCCGAGACGCGGAACCAGATCCGACTCTGCTCGACATTGGCCATGATGTTGCGATGAGTCAGCATCGCGGCCTTGGCGACCCCCGTGGTCCCGCCGGTATATTGCAGGAACGCCAAGTCGTCCGGCACGACGGGAACCCGGACCTTCGGCTTGCCGGTGCCCGCGCGGATCATCGCGTCGAAGCGGACCGCGAGTACTTCGGGCAAGCGATAGGCCGGAACGGCTTTCTTCACATGGCGCGAGACCAGGGTGATCAGCCGCCCCTTCAGGCCGAGGCCGTCGCCGGGACCGGCCAGGACCACGCGGTCGAGGGCGAGGTCCGGCAGGGCCTGCACCACGGTATGGGCGAAATTCTCCAGGACGAAGAGGATGCGCGCGCCCGAATCGTTCAGCTGCGCCGTCAACTCGCGCGGCGTGTAGAGGGGATTGACGTTGACGACGATACAGCCGGCGAGGAGCACGCCGAAGATCGTCGCCGGATAGGCGGCGACGTTCGGCATCATGATGGCGACGCGATCGCCCTTGGTCAGGCCCTGCGCCGCCAGCCACGCGGCGACGGCCTCCGCCGACGCCCCGAGGGCCGCGTAGGAGATGCGGGCTCCGAAGCTCTCCAGCGCGGGCCGAGCGGCCGAGCGCGCCGTGCACTCCTCGAACAGGTCGACCAGCGTTCCGAGGCCGTCGACATCGAGCTCAGCGGGAATGCCCGGCGGATACGCGGACAGCCACGGGCGCACAGCGCTCCGGGTTTCGGCCATGTCGATCCTCCCTGCGATGCGACCCGGCGGCTTCCTGCCTCCTTAGTTCACACCTAAACTATCCTCGGGCATTCCGGCGGCGGGATCAAGCGTCGGCGCGGGCCAGGCGCAAACGATCCTGCCGCGTCGTCAGCCCGTTGCAACTCAGGTGCGGCAGAAACGCGATGCAGGCCAGGGTACCGGCTAACAGGGCATCCCCGATCGTCATCGATCGGCGCGGCCAGATGCCGAACCCCGCCGCGTGGGCGAAGCCCAGCATGGCCAGGGCGAACCAGAGGGCGAGGTACCGGAGCAGGACGTCGACCGCGGCCCGCATCCAGCGCCGGGGCTGGGATCGACCCGCAGGACCGTTGCCGATCAGCAGGGCGCCGACCCCCAGGACGCTTCCGAACACCGTCGCGGCGAGGGCTGATCCGAGGGCGTAGGCCGCCGGCATCGGCTGCTGCGTGATGAAGGCGGTGCCGCCGCTGGCGAAGGCGAGGCGCAGGGCCACGCCGCCGAAGGTGGGATAGAGGCAGGCTGCCAGGAACAGGGCCACGGCCAGCGCCCCGCCGATGAGGCGGCGGGGCCAGCCGGCCGATCCCGGCCGCAGGATCCGCAGGCCGAGGCAGGCGAGTCCGTAGACGATGGCCACCGCGAAGAGCGGGTAACGATCGAGGAAGAAGCCGTAGAAGCGGGCGTCGAGCTCGGGCGGCATGGCCACCCGCTGGTCGAACCCCGTAGCGAAAGTAAGCGCGATCGCCAGGAGCGCTGCCGCCAGCGGAGTCACGGCCGGCAGCACGCGGCTCAGGCCTCGTAGTTGTCGCGCACCAGGCGGTCGAGCAGGCGCACGCCCCAGCCCGCCCCCCAGCTCCTGTTGATCTCGCTCGCCGACGAGGACATCGCCACGCCGGCGATGTCGAGATGCGCCCAGGGCACGTCGTTGACGTAGCGCTTCAGGAAGGACGCCGCGGTCGCCGCGCCACCATGGCGGCCGCCGGAGTTCTTCATGTCGGCGAACTTCGAGTCGATCGCCTTGTCGTAAGCCGGAATCAGGGGCATCCGCCACACGGCCTCGCCCGTCGCCTCGCCGGCGGCCGTGATCTTGGCCGAGAGCGCGTCGTCGTTGGAGAACATCCCAGCGATGTCCTGGCCGAGGGCGACGATGATCGCCCCCGTCAGGGTCGCGAGGTCGATCATGAACTTCGGCTTGTAGGCGCTCTGGATGTGCCAGAGCACGTCGGCGAGGACGAGGCGGCCCTCGGCGTCGGTGTTGATGATCTCGATGGTCTGGCCCGACATCGAGGTGATGATGTCGCTCGGGCGCATGGCGTTGCCATCCGGCATGTTCTCAACGATGCCGATGGCGCCGACGACGTTCACCTTCGCCTTCCGACTGGCGAGCGCGTGCATCGTGCCGACGACGCAGGCGGCTCCGCCCATGTCACCCTTCATGTCCTCCATGCCGCCGGCGGACTTGATCGAGACGCCGCCGGAATCGAAGCAGACGCCCTTGCCGATGAAGGCTAGGGGCGCCTCGGCCGGGTCGGCGGCGCCGTTCCAGCGCATCACCACGACGCGGGCCTCCTTCGTCGAGCCCTGCGCCACGGCGAGGAGGGCGCGCATGCCGAGCGCCTCCAGCTTGCCAGGGCCGAGAACCTCGACCTCGACGCCGAGCTGCGTCAGTGCCTCGGCCCGGCGGGCGAACTCCTCCGGATAGAGGACGTTCGGCGGCTCATTGATCAGCTCGCGCGCCAGGATGACGCCGTCGGAGACCGCCTCCGAGACCTTCGCGGCCGACTCGGCGGCGGCGCCATCGGCCACCATCAGGGTCAGCGCGGTGGCCCTGGCATCCTCGCCCTCGGGCTTCTTCTTGGTCTTGTAACGGTCGAAGCTGTAGTGGCGCAGGCGGGCCCCGAGGGCGAAATCGGCAGCGTTCTCGGCCGTGACATCGAGACCGGCGAGGATCAGGGCGGCCTGGGCGTTCCGGCCCGAGACCTTGCTGGCGGTGAAGCCGCCGAGCGCAGGCCAGTCGATCTTGGCGCGGTCCTTCTCCGAGCCGAGGCCGATCACCACCAGGCGGTCGGCGTCGAGGCCTGTGGGTGCGGGCAGTGCCAGGGCCGACAGGGACTTGCCCTTGAAGCGCTCGCTGGCGGCGGCACGGGCGACGAGATCGGCCACGCCGCCGCCGATCGCCTGGGCCACGGCCGGAGCCAGGGCGAGATCGTCGCCGACGAAGAGGACGACGTCGCCCCGGCCCACCGGGCCGAGGGGCCCGAACGCGATCGTAATTCCGTCCGCCATGACGCTAGCTTTCCGAGGATTGGGCTCGAACGAACCGTGCGTTCGAAGTGGTGCGTGCAGGATGTGCGGAGCGGCACGGCATCGGACGTGCCACTCCCGGCGCTTCTGTGTACCTGTTGAGGCACAGAACGCAACGCGACCGGACGGCCGTGAAAGCGCCCGAATCGGCGCGCCCGGATCGGAGTCGACGGCCGGGGGGCGGGACGGATACAAACGGGTGGGGCCGAGGCCTCGCCGGGCGATGCGGGGGGCGATCCGCGAGACGCCGATCCACGAGAACCCATGACGCAGATCGAGCGCTACATCTTCAAAATCGCGCTCGGGGCCTTCTTCGCCTGCCTCGTTGGCCTGACCGGTACGATCTGGGTGACGCAGGCCCTGCGCGAGCTCGACCTCATCACCGCCAAGGGTCAGACCCTGGTCATCTTCTTCCTCATCACCGGTCTTTCGCTGCCGACCCTGATCACCGTGATCGCTCCGGTGGCGCTGTTCATCGCCGTCGTCTACGCGCTGAACAAGCTCAACGGTGATTCCGAGCTCATCGTCATGTCGGCGGCAGGGATGCGACCGCGGCAGATCCTGCGCCCCTTCCTCAGCCTCGGCCTCGCGGTCAGCCTCGCGGTGGCCTTCCTGACGATCCAGGTGATGCCATCGTCGTTTCAGGAACTGCGCGACGTGCTGACCCGGGTGCGCGGCGACTTTATCGCCAACGTGGTCAAGGAGGGGCAGTTCACCAGCCTCGACAGCGGCATCACCTTCCATTTCCGCGAGCGCGGCCCGGGGGGCGCCCTGCTCGGCCTGTTCATCCAGGACAAGCGCGAGGCGGGCAAGTCGGTGGTCTACCTCGCCGAGCGCGGACAGGCGTTGGACTATGGCGGCCAGAGCTATCTCGCCCTGGAGAAGGGCAGCATCCACCGCCAGCAGAAAGATTCCCGCGACGCCTCGATCATCACCTTCGAGCGCTACACCGTCGACCTCGCCGCGTTCACGCCGCCCGACGCCGAGCTGGTCTACAAGCCGCGCGAACGCGCCACGGCGCAGCTGCTGTTCCCCGACACCAGCGAGACCTACTACAAGCAGCAGAAGGGTCGTTTCCGGGCCGAGCTGCACGACCGGCTCTCGTCCTGGCTCTACCCGCTGGCCCTGACCTTCATCGCCTTCGCGGCTCTCGGCGACCCGCGCACCACCCGCCAGGGGCGCGGCCTCGCGGTGGCCGGCGCCGTCCTCGCGGTGGTGGTCGTGCGCATCGGCGGCTTCGCGGCTTCCAGCGCGGCGGCGCGCAGTCCGGGCGCGGTGGTGGCCGTCTACGCCGTGCCCCTCCTCGCCATCCTGATCTCGGCGGTGATCATCTTCAACGGCGCGGCGGTGCGGGACTGGAACGCCCGGGTGGGCCGGGCCGCGACCGGGCTCGTCGGCCGCTTCGGCCGGCGCCCGCGCCTCGGCGTGCAGTGAGGCGGAGCTGACGCCATGCTGATCGGCGCCACCCTTGGCCGCTACTTCGCGATGCGCTTCGTGCGCACGATCCTGGGGGTGTTCCTCACGGTCTTCACGCTGGTCTACACCCTCGATTTCGTCGAACTCCTGCGACGCGCCGGCGACGCCGAAGGCGCGTCCACAGGTTTGATGGCGCAGCTCTCGCTCTATCGAACCCCGGCAGTGGCCGAGGGCGTGCTGCCCTTCGCCATCCTGTTCGGCTCGATGGCCGCCCTGCTCCAGCTCTCGCGCAAGCTCGAACTGGTGGTGGCCCGGGCCGCCGGCATCTCGGCCTGGCAGTTCCTGCAACCGGGCGTGTTCGTGGCGCTGGCCATCGGGGCCTTCACGGTGGGGGTCTACAATCCGATTTCGGCGCTGATGAAGCAGCGCTCCACCGAGATCGAGGCAAAAATCTTCGCCCGCTCGACCAAGGCCAACTCGGGTAAGGATCTCTGGATCCGCCAGCGCAGCCTCGACGGGCAGGCCATCATCCGCGCCGACACCGCGGTGGAGGGCACCACCACGCTGGCCGGCGTCTCGGTCTTCGCCTTCGACGAGGCCGGCATCTTCACCGCGCAGATCGAGGCGGCCAAGGCCAGCCTGCACGACGGCTACTGGGAGTTGAGCCAAGCCCGGGTGATGGCCAAGGGCCAGCCTGCCGAAACCTTCGACACCTACCTGATCGCCTCGACCCTGGTGCCCTCGCAGGTGCGCCAGCGCTTCACGCCGCCCGAATCCGTGCCTTTCTGGCAACTGCCGGAGACCATCTCACGCTCCGAGCGGGCCGGCCTCGACGCCACGCGGTACCGCCTTCAGTACGACGTCCTGCTGGCGCGGCCCGTCCTGTTCCTGGCCATGGTGCTGGTGGCGGCCAGCGTTTCCTTAAGGTTCTTCCGCTTTGGTGGTGTCGGCAAACTGGTGCTGAGCGGCGTCGCGGCGGGGTTCGTGCTGTACGTCGCCCGACAGGTGCTGGAAGGCCTCGGTGCCTCGGGAATCGTGACGCCGGCTGTGGCGGCGTGGTTCCCGGCCGTGGTAGGGAGTCTCCTTGGTACGCTCACGCTTCTCTATCAGGAGGACGGCTGATGTCGGACTCGGTGGTGGCGAAGGGGCGCAGGCCTTGGCAGGAGTTGGGACTGGCGTTGCGTAAGGTCGCCGACATCACGTTGGCCACGGGGTTCGTGGCGCTGCTCACGGCCGTCGCCCCCGCGGCGACCGGCGGGCCGGCGCTCGCCCAGGGGGCCCCGCGGGCCAGTGCCCCGAAGGCGGACGCCGGCAAGCCGGACTCGGGAAAGCCGGCCGAGCGCCTTCTCGTGGAGGCCGCCGAGCTCGTCTACGACAACGACCGCAACACGGTGACGGCCCGCGGCAACGCCGAGCTGCATTACGGCCCACGCACCTTGCAGGCCGACCGGGTGATCTACGACCGCAAGGCGAGCCGGGTCTTCGCCGAGGGCAACGTGCGCCTGACGGAGGCGTCGGGCGCGGTGGTCACCGGCTCCAAGATGGAGCTCACCGACGACTTTAAGAACGGCTTCATCGACGCCCTCCGGGTGCAGCAGAGCGTCCAGCTCAACGGGCAGACCGTCCGCACCCGCTTCTCGGCGCCCCGAGCCGAGCGGATCGAGGGCGACAGCACCAGCTTCGACTACGGCACCTACACGGCCTGCGAACCCTGCAAGAACAATCCGGAGACGCCGCCGCTCTGGCAGATCCGCGCCACCAAGATCGTCCACAACAATCAGACCCACACCGTCGCGTTCGAGGAATCGACCCTTGAGATCGGCGGCATCCCGGTCGCCTACCTGCCGTATTTCGAGACCGCCGACCCGACGGTGAAGCGCAAGACCGGCTTCCTGACGCCGCGCTTCCTCACTTCGACGGCCCTGGGCTCCGGTCTCGCGACCCCGTTCTTCGTCAACCTGGCGCCGAACTACGACCTGACGCTGTCACCGGCCTTCCTGAGCAATCAGGGCGTCCTCGGCCAGGCGGAGTTCCGGCACCGGCTGGAGACGGGCTCCTACAACCTGCGCCTCTCCGGCATCTTCCAGACCACGCCGAGCGCCTTCCTGCCCGGCCCCCTCGGGGCGGGAGACCGCGACTTCCGCGGCTCGGTGGAGTCCAAGGGCCAGTTCTACATCAACGACCGCTGGCGCACGGGCTGGGACGTCGTCGGCGTCACCGACAAGTGGTTCCTCGACAACTACCGCATCCGCAACCAGAGCATCACCACGGACTATTTCCGTGAGGCCGTGTCGACCGCCTACCTGATCGGTCAGGGCGATCGCTCGTGGTTCGAGGCGCGGGGCTACTACTTCAAGGGCCTGTCGAGCTTCGACTGGCAGAAGGAGCAGCCCTTCGTCGCGCCGGTGATCGACTACGACAAGCGCATCAACGGACCCGGCTTCCTGGGCGGCGAGGTGCGGTTCGAGGCCAACATCACCAGCCTGACCCGCCAGGCGACGGATTTCCAGGCCGTTCAGAGCCCGACGGCCTATCTCCAGACGCCGACCATCAACGGCCGGACCTACTACCTCTACGAGACCTGCACGTCCTTCTCGCGCGGCCAGTGCGTGATCCGGGGCCTCGCCGGCACGAACACCCGCGCCTCGGCCCAGCTGTCCTGGCGCCGCAGCTTCATCGACGACGTCGGCCAGGTCTTCACGCCCTTCGCCTACCTGCGCACGGACGCGTTCTTCGTCGACCCGCGCACCTCCGGCTACCAGAACGCCCTGTCCGCCAACATCGCGACGCAGGACGCGGATTTCTCGGGGCGCGTCCTGCCCGCCGTCGGCATCGACTACCGCTACCCGTTCGTCAGCAATTTCGGACCGCTGGGCGTGCACACGATCGAGCCGATCGCCCAAGTCATCGCGCGACCGAGCGAGACGCGGATCGGCCGGCTGCCGAACGAGGACGCACAGAGCCTGATCTTCGACGACACCTCGCTGTTCGAGTGGGACAAGTTCTCAGGCTACGACCGGGTCGAGGGCGGCATGCGCACCAATCTGGGCGCGCAGTACTCCGTCGTGACCCCCGCCGGTTGGTACGCGAACGTGATGTTCGGCGAATCGATCCAGATCGCCGGTGTGAACTCGTTCCGCCGCGGCGACATCGCCAATGTCGGCCTCGATTCCGGCCTCGACAGCCGGGCCTCGGACTTCGTCGGCCGGTTCCAGCTGTCGCCCAACCAGCACATCACCTTCATCACCCGCGGGCGCTTCGACCACGCCGATCTCGGCGTGAACCGGGTCGAGACCGGCGTGATCGCCCGCCTCGCTCCCTTCGCGCCGATCGATCTTTCGGCGTTCTACTCCTATTACAAGGCCCAGCCCGCCCTCGGCTTCGCCAACCGTCGCGAGGGCGTCACCGCCTCGGCCACCTATCACGTGACGCCGAACTGGTTCGTCACGGGCTCGGCCCTGGTGGACCTGTCACACTACCTCGACGTGCGCGACAACTTCCAGACCGCCTACGCCTCCTACCTCGCGAATCCCGTCGGGGACGCGCCCGTCTACCGCAACCCGGGACGCGCCTATCTCTCGGGCATGAGCATCGGCGGCGGGTACCAGGACGAGTGCACGACGGTGTCGGTCAACTACATCGTCTCGCCGGTGGCGGCGGCCCTCGGCACCAGCGAGCGCAACCGGACCGTCCTGCTCCGGCTTGAACTGAAGACCCTGGGCGAGGCGGACTTCCGCCAGAACCTGAATACGGCCATCACGGCCGACGGCATCTCGACGGTCCGCTGAGGCGGCTTGGCCCCTGGAACGACACGGAGTGTTGCGGTGAGCAGCCTGCACGGGCCGATCGCCCTCACCCTCGGAGATCCGGCCGGCATCGGACCGGAACTCGCCCTCATGGCCTGGCGCCTGCGAGACGCCGGGCCCGGGCTGCCGCCCTTCTTCCTGATCGGCGACCCCGCCTTCATCGAGCGGCGGGCAAGCGAACTGAACTTGCGAGTTCCCATCGCGGATGTCGGCCCGGATCTCGCCACCGAAGTCTTCGGGCGCGCCCTGCCGGTGATGGCCCTTCCCAGCGGCGCCGCCATTCATGCCGTGGCGGGCCGGCCGGATTCCGCCAATGCCGGTGCGACGCTGGAATCGATCACCACGGCGGTGACCCTCGTCCGTGCCGGGGCGGCGACCGCCCTCGTCACCAACCCGATCGCCAAGTACGTCCTGACGCAGGTCGGCTTCGCGCATCCGGGCCATACCGAGTTCCTGGCCGCCTGCGCGGTGGAGCCCGGCGAGATCCCGCCGCTTCCCGTGATGATGCTGTGGAGCGAAACCCTGGCGGTGGTTCCGGTGACCATTCACGTCGCCCTTCGGCGGGTGCCCGACCTGCTGACGCAGGATCTCGTCCTGCGCACCGCCCGCATCGTGGCGGAGGACCTGCGCCGGCGCTTCGGTCTCGCCCGGCCGCGCCTCGTCCTGTCCGGCCTCAACCCGCATGCGGGCGAGAACGGCACCATGGGCACGGAGGATCGTGACGTGTTGGAGCCGGCGGTGCTGCAGTTGCAGAGCGAAGGCATCGACATCCGCGGGCCGTTGCCCGCCGACACCCTGTTCCATGCGCGGGCCCGGGAGACCTACGACGTGGCCCTGACGCCGACCCACGACCAGGCCCTGATCCCGATCAAGACCCTGGCCTTCGACGAGGGCGTGAACGTCACCCTCGGCCTGCCCTTCATCCGGACATCGCCGGACCACGGCACCGCCTTCGACATCGCCGGCAAGGGTATCGCCCGACCCGACAGCCTGATGGCGGCGCTCCGCCTCGCCGCCCGTCTCGTGAAGGCCGGCGCGTGAGCGAGGACGGAAGCACCAGCACCGATGGCCTGCCGCCCCTGCGGGAGGTGGTGCGTCGGCACGGCCTGGAGCCCAAGAAGGCGCTCGGGCAGAACTTCCTGTTCGACCTCAACTTGACGGGACGGATCGCCCGCTCGGCCGGCCCGCTCGACGGCGTGACCGTGGTCGAGATCGGCCCCGGCCCCGGCGGCCTCACCCGTGCGCTCCTGGCGGAGGGCGCCGCCCGGGTCATCGCCATCGAGCGCGATCCCCGCGCGCTTCCGGCGCTGGCCGAGATCGCGGCGCACTATCCGGGGCGCCTCGACGTGGTCGATGCCGATGCCCTGAGCTTCGACCCGGTGCCGCTGATCGGCACGGGGCCGGTACGGATCGTCGCCAACCTGCCCTACAACATCGGCACGCCCCTGCTGGTGGGCTGGCTCGCCAGCGCAGCCTGGCCGCCCTGGTGGGATTCCCTGACACTGATGTTCCAGCGCGAGGTGGCCGAGCGCATCGTCGCCGACCAGGACGACCGCGCCAATTACGGCCGCCTCGGCGTCCTCTGCGGCTGGCGGACCGAGGCCCACATCCTCTTCGACGTGGCGCCCTCGGCCTTCGTGCCACCACCGAAGGTGACGTCCTCCATCGTGCGGCTGACGCCCCGGCGCGAGCCGCTGGCCTGTTCGGTTCAGGCCCTGGAGGCGATCACCCGGGCGGCCTTCGGGCAGCGGCGCAAGATGCTGCGTCAGAGCCTCAAGGCGGCAGTGCCCGATCCGGCCCGGCTTCTGGACGCGGCCGGCATCCCCGAGACGGCAAGGGCGGAGGAAGTGCCGGTCTCGGCCTTCGTGGCGATGGCGCAGGCTTACAGGCCCGCCTGATCGCCGCCTCCTGAAACGCGGAAGGGCCCGCGCGGACATCTCCGCGCGGGCCCTTCGTTTTCAGCGGCTCATCGCCGATGTCGGTCGTTCAGCGACCCTGCTGGATCGCCGAGAGGATCCACCGGCCGCCGCGCTCGCGCACGAAGGTCCACAGTTCCACCGCCTCGGGCTCGCCGGTCTCGACGACCCGCTGGGTCTTACGGTCGAGCGTCACATCCTTGATGGCGTAGCGCATCGCCACCGTGGCGTACTCGACATTGCCCTCGCCCCAGGACTCGGAGAGGTCGCCCTGCAGCAGCTTCACGTCCGAGATCCGATTGACGACACCGCGTGCCTCGTTGGCGCGCAACTCCTCGAGGAAGTAGCCGGCCATCTCCGGGGTGGCGAGGTTGCGGAGCGCGGCCGCATCCTCACGGCCATAGGCAGCCTGCACGTCGTTGAGGGCGATCTCGAAGCTCTCGAAGTCGCCCGGTCCGATCTGGACCGGACGCGCCTGCGCGGGCTGGACCGGTGCGGGACCGCGCTGGGCGTTGCCGTAGCCGCCGCCCGTCGGGGCGCCCCCCAGGGGTGCGCCACCCAACGGGCCCGGATTCGCGCCGGCGCCGTCGAGACTGGAGCGGGACAGGCCGGCCGCGACCGGCTGGCCCTGACGCCGGCGGAACCAGCGCACGGCGAAGGAGACGAGCAGGACCACGAGGCCGACCTGGAGGATCAAGCCGAGGAACGAGGCGATGCCGCCGAGGCCGCCGAAGAAGCCGCCGCCCAGGAGCGCGCCGAGCAGGCCTGCGCCGAGCAGGCCGGCCATGAAGCCGCCGCCGAAGCGCCGTCCGGGCTGGGCGGCGGTGTTCATGCCGGGATTGCCCATGGCGGGGCCGGGCTGGGTCTGCGAGCGCTGGATCGGGGCCGGGGCGCCGGGCGCCGTGGTGGTGGCCGAGGGCGGCGCGTAGGTGCGCGAGCCGCGCGAGCCCATGCCACCGCTGCTGCCGCTACCGGGACGCGCCTCGACGACGGGCGCTGCGAGAACCAGCGTCGCGGCGAGCGCGAGGATGGATGCCGCGCGCTTCCGGCGAGTGGTGGAGGTGAGCATGAAAACGCCTCTGGTGAACAAATGGGAAGTCCGGCGATGACGCCGCTCCTGATATGGTGACGTTCGCGCCGGACTTTTAGTCCGCTGGTCTTGCCAGAATCCTGTTGGATTCCCCTCAGAGCGCGGCAGGGAACACCATCCGGACCGTGGCGCCCTCACCGGGCTTCGAGTCGATCGACACCGTGCCGTTCTGGCGCTTCACGAGGCCGTGGACGATGGCGAGCCCGGCACCCCGACCGGCCTCGCGGCTGGTGACGAAGGGCGCGAGGGCGCGGGCCGCCATCTCGGGGGACATGCCCTGGCCCTCGTCGGTCACCGTGATGCCGACGGCGCCGTCGCCGGGCCGCTGCAGGGCCCGGTCCCCCGGGGGCACCGCGAAGGTCGCGATCACGATGCGCCCGGGCGCCGGCATGGCCTCGCAGGCATTGGCCACGATGTGGTTGAGGGCGAGCTCGATCTGGGTCGGGTTGCTGAGGCCGCAGGCGAGCCCCGGCGTGGTCCGGGTCTCCAGGGTGATCCGGACCGGCAGCGTCGGGCCGGTCCGGGCGCCGAACGCTTCGATCAGCCCGTTCAGGTCGACCGGGCGGACATCGGGCGCGATGCGGCGCGAGAAGGCCAGGAGCTGGCGGGTCAGAGTGGTGGCGCGCTCGGCCGCGTCCGTGGAGCGGACGATGGCGCGCTGAATGAAGGGCTCGTCGCGGTCCCCCAGACGACGCTTTAGCCCGTCGATGTAGCCGATGAGGATCTGGAGGAAGTTGTTGAATTCATGGGCCACGCTGTTGGTGAGCAGGCCCAGCGCCTCGCGCTGACGGGAGAGTGCGAGGGCTCCCTCGGCGTCGTGGCGGCGGGTGACGTCCACGACCTGCGCCAGCCGGTAGGGGGTTTCCGGAACCGGGACGAGGTAGACCTGCACCCAGAATGCCGCACCGCCGCCCGGGCGCGCCAGCACCTCGACGCCCTCGGGCGCCCCACCGGAGAGGGCCGCCGCGAAGGTGGCGCCGGAGTCCCGATCACCGGCGAGCCCGAGCCAGTCGCGCAGGTCGCCGTCGGAGGGCGCATCGGCGGGCCGGCGGACGAGGTCGCGGAGGGCGCGGTTGGCGAGGAGGATGCGGCTGCCGGGCGCGTCCGGCGCCAGCAGCGCGGCCGGCACGGCCGAGGCGGTCAGCAGTCGGGCGAGGCCGGCCTCCGGCGCACTTTCCGCAGGGTGATCGTCCGTCCGGGGCGATGCCATGGCCTGTCCGCCGATCCGGGGCACGCGGCCCCTCCGGCCGCAAGGCATAGCCCCAACCGGGAGAACGGCAAAGCTGCGCCGGAGACGCTACTGGCGCACCCACATCACCCGGCCGATCCAGGCGATATCGCTGACGTTGACGACCCGGTCCTCGTGGTCCGGGTTCAGCGAGGCGAGCTCGATGGTGCGTGCGGTCTTGCGCTTCAGTTCCTTGGCCAGCACCTCGCCGGCCGCGAGCCGCACCACCACCCGGTCGCCCTTGCGGACCCCGGCGGTCGGCGAGACGATGAGCACGTCGCCGTCGCGATAGAGGGGGGCCATCGAATCGCCCTGCACCTCCAGGGCGAAGGCGCGATCGTCGGCCAGGTCCGGAAACTCGATCTCCTCCCAGCCGGGACCGCCGGTGGGCATGCCCTCGTCGGTGAAGAGGCGCCCGGCGCCGGCCTGGGTCATGCCGATCAGCGGGATCATGGTGCGCGGCGGTCCATCGCGCGCTTCGATCAGACGGAGAAATTCGTCGAGGCTCGCCCCGGTGGCGGCCAGCACCTTCGAGACCGATTCGGTGGAGGGCCAGCGCTTGCGGCCATCGGGGCCGATGCGCTTCGAGCGATTGAAGCTTGTCGCGTCCAGTCCGGCCCGCCGAGCGAGACCGGACGCGGAGAATCCATGACGTTCCGCTAGGCGGTCGATTGCGGTCCAAATCTGTTCATGAGACAGCATCGAAAGCTCAAAGCGTATTACGGGTAAGACGTCCAGCCTAGAGTTAGGAAAGTAGAACTATTCTACTCGGATGGCAATGGTGCGAAGGCTGCCGATTCAGCCGGTCGCTTCATCCCCGGGTCCTGGCAACTCATGATGTCAACTTAGTCCGTGAGGTTGCAGTTTCGGACGTCGCGGCGGCGTTTGATCGGCCCTGCGAAACCCGGTACGGAGCGGGCATGGCGCTCATCTACAAGATCTCCCCCCGGGCCCTCTGGCGCAGGGCCGAGGATATCGGCCGCTTCGAGGGCGCCCCGATCGACCGCACCGACGGCTACATCCATTTCTCCACCGCCGCTCAGGTGGGGGAGACCGCGGCCCGCCACTTCGCCGGCGTCGAAGACCTCGTTCTGGTCGCCGTGGAGGCCGAAGATCTCGGGCCGGCCCTGCGATACGAACCGTCGCGGGGGGGCGATCTGTTCCCGCACCTCCACGCCGTCCTGGACCTGAAGGCCGTCCGGTCCGTGACCGACCTGCCCCTCGGGGCCGACGGGCGCCACGTCTTCCCGAGCGATCTCGGCGCAGCCCCCCTCGCCGGCGCGGGCCCCCAAGCTGAAGGACGCCCGGCATGATCGGCGCCCTCTTCCCCCTGGCCAAGCCCCTGCTGCACCGCCTCGATGCCGAGACGGCGCACAATCTCACGCTGCGCGGCCTCGCCGCCCTGCCCCCGCGCCGGCCGCCGGCCGACGATGCACGCCTCGCCGTCGAGGCCCTGGGCCGCCGGTTTCCGAATCCGGTCGGTCTCGCGGCGGGCTTCGACAAGGGCGCCGAGGTGCCCGATGCCCTGCTCGGACTCGGCTTCGGCTTCGTCGAGGTCGGCGGCGTCGTTCCGAAGGCGCAGCCGGGCAATCCCCGCCCCCGGGTCTTCCGGCTGGCACAGGACCAAGCGGTCATCAACCGCTTCGGCCTGAACAGCGAGGGCCTCGAAGTGGTGCGAGGTCGCCTCGCCGCCCGCCAGGGCCGGCCGGGGCGCGTCGGCGTCAATATCGGCGCCAACAAGGATTCGACCAACCGCCTCGCCGACTACGTGACCTGCACCCGCGCCCTGGCGCCGCTGGTGGATTTCGTCACCGTCAACGTCTCCTCGCCGAACACCCCTGGCCTGCGGGACCTCCAGGGCGAAGCCTTCCTCGACGAGCTGCTCGCCCGGGTGGTCGAGGCCCGCGACACGACCCATCCGGCCACCGCCATCCTGCTGAAGATCGCGCCCGACATCACCCTCGACGCCCTCGACGCGATGACGGCCACCGCCCTGCGGCGCGGCGTCCAGGGTCTGGTCGTGTCCAACACCACCATCGCCCGGCCCGGGACCCTTCGCGAGGCGAGCCTCGCCCGCGAGACCGGCGGCCTCTCGGGCCGGCCGCTCTTCGCGGCGGCGACCCGTCTCCTCGCCGAAACCTATCTGCGGGTCGGCGGAAAGCTTCCCCTGGTCGGCGTCGGCGGCATCGACTCGGCGGAGGCCGCCTGGACCAAGATCCGGGCCGGCGCCAGCCTGCTCCAACTCTATTCGAGCCTCGTCTATGCCGGTCCCGGGCTGATCCCGAAGATCAAGGTCGGGCTGGTGGAGCGAATGAAGGCCGAGGGCGTGCCCCAGCTCGCCCCCGTGGTCGGGCGCGACGCCGCCGCCCTGGCAAAGCTGCCGGGCTGACGCCGCAGCGCCGGGCCAGCGCCCTTACGCTCTCTTCACGTCACCGGATCGCGCGACGGAGTGCCCCGCTTCCAGGGAGAACCCGGACCAGAGCGCGTCCCTCGCAGCATGGTGCTCAGCCATATCACCACACCGCGGGATCAAATACCGAGACGGCCAAGGTCGGGAATGCCCCTGGGCCTAACGGTCCCACAGGCAACCGTTCCGGAGGTCGCTTGTTGAACAGCAACGTCGAGGAAACGCGATCCCGAAACATCGTGGGTGCTTGTGGTCGAGGACGATGACCTCGTCCGCATGATGGCGGTCGACATGCTGGAGGATGCCGGCTTCTCGGTGGTCGAGGCACGTCAAGCCGATGAAGCCTGGTTCATCCTTCACGAGCGTTCGGACATCGGCGTGCTCTTCACGGACGTCGATATGCCCGGGTCTATGTGCGGAGTGACCCTGGCCGAGCGCGTCCACAACGCCTGGCCCGACATCCGGCTCGTCGTGACCTCGGGACGCAACCGGTTCGCGAATCGGGACATGCCGGATCACGGGTTGTTCGTCGCCAAACCGTACAGCTCCTCCCAGGTCGTCGACGCCATCCACCACGCGGCCTGACGTCTGGATGGCGTTTATCAGAATGAGGATACCCGACCGAACGGCGCCCCTTCAGTCTCGGGTGATCTCCAGCAGCGGCGCCTCGGCCGTGAACACGACGCCGCGCGGGCGGTAATCGATCTCCGCCGTCCCTCCGATCTCCTGGGCCAGGGCGCGTTCGATCATGCGGGAGCCGAAGCCGGTTCGCGTCGGTCGCGAGACTCGGGGTCCACCGACCTCCTGCCACTGGAACCAGAGCCGGTCGGGACTGGACCCGTCCACGATATCCCAGCTCACGATCACCCGACCGTCGTCCCGCGAGAGGGAACCGTACTTGACGGAATTCGTCGCGAGTTCGTGGATGGCGAGCGCGAAGGCCAGGGCGACGCGCGGTGCGAGGCGCAGGATCGGTCCGCCGATCTTGAAGCGATGACCCTGCTCGACGCCGAACGGGTGCAGCGCCGCAATGACGACCTCCGTCAGAGTCGCCCAATCGCCACTGCCCCGGGCCAGCATTTCCGTCGCGGCCGACAAGGAACGTAGGCGGGACTCCATCGCGACCTGCGCCTCCTCCAAGGAAGCGGCACCCCGCAGCGTCTGGCGGGAGATGGATTGGACGGTCGCCAGGGTGTTCTGGATGCGGTGGTTGAGCTCGCCCGCAAGGAGGTCGCGGTGCTCTTCGGCCCGCTTGCGGTCCGTGATGTCCAGGCTGATCCCGGCGATGCTCAGAGGTGTGCCATCCGCGCGGTACGAGGCCTGGCCGCGAAACTGCAGCCAGCGTGTCTCGCCTCGCGGAGTGATGACACGGATCTCGACGTCGTAGTCCGAGTGGCCGGCAATCGCAGCGTCCCGGGCCGCGAGCTTCCTGGGGAGATCCTCCGGATGGATGGCCTTGAGCATCTCCTCGTAGGTCAGCGGTTCGTTCTGCGGGCGACCAAGGTTCTCCTTGAACCCATCCGACGAGACCAGGCGCATGACGCCGAGATCGAGCGTCCAGGCTCCGAGGCGTCCGGCCTTCAGGGTAAATCGGAGGCGCTCCTCGCTCTCGATGAGTTCGAGGGAGCGGCGGGCCGACTCCGCCTCCAGGGCGTCGCGGTCCTTCTGGAGGACGACAAGCCGCTCCTTTTCGAGGGTCACGTCATACTGCGAGGCGAAGAAGTAAGTCAATTCGCCGTCGGGCGCGAAGACAGGCGAGACGAGGAGGCGGTTCCAGAAAGCGATGCCGTCCTTGCGGTGGTTCTTCAGGTCGATCTCGATGGTGACGCGCCGGTCGATGGCGTCCCTGACCCGCTTGACGTCCTCGGGGTTCGTCTCGGGGCCCTGCAGGAAACGGCAGTTGCGTCCGATGATCTCCGAGCGTTCGTAGCCGGTGAGCTTCACGAACGCGTCGTTCACGTACACGATGGGATTGTCGGGCAACCGCGGATCGGTGATCACCATCGGCATGCGCGTCGCGCGCACGGCAGCGGCGAAGGGATCGGAGCCGACAACGGAGCTGGTGATCTCGGCGTCGATGCGCGCGCCGTCTTCGTAGTCGTTCAAGTGTCGGCCGTCCCGGTGATCAGAAGCGTTCTAGTGAACGATCCTGATCAGGCCAGGGGTGTGATTGTCACACCGCCCATCGCCGCTGCGCGTTCGGTCCCGACGCTCGTGAACATCGGGAAGCGCGAGCCCAGCCGCCGATCTCGAAGACCTTCAAGGGCATCAAGACCTGAACCTCGTCGGCGTTCGATCTTCCGCTCCAACGACCGGCGAGATCTCGGGCTGCGCCTCAGCCGCTGAACAGCGACCGAGGCCTCCCACGGCGTTCGATTCCAGTCAGGCCAGAGTGGGGATCGGCGCCCCCAGGATGACGGTGGGATACCGTTAGCTGGCCAGACGCTGCGCCTGACGCTTGGCGGTATCGAAGGCCTGGAGGTCGAGCGCGAGGTTGATGACCTGCGTGCTCTTCAGGCGTGTGGGCTCGATGGCGCTGCCGATGCCATGCTGCAGGTAGACCTCTTCCACCTCCGGCGTCCGCATGGCGCCTCCCATGGTCCAGTTGGGAAAGGAGCGGCTCGGACTGTTGCGCGCATC
Source organism: Methylobacterium sp. Leaf88 (assembly GCF_001422795.1). NCBI lineage: Bacteria > Pseudomonadati > Pseudomonadota > Alphaproteobacteria > Hyphomicrobiales > Methylobacteriaceae > Methylobacterium > Methylobacterium sp. Leaf88. The sequence continues at coordinate 758,735 of NZ_LMMK01000012.1, forward strand.
CATGATGGTCGCCGTCGTGTGGCGCGGATCCCGTGCAATACGAGTATAAGTCGCGCTTACCTGCGCCTGCTCACCCTCCAGGATCTGGATGAACCAGGTCTTGTCGAAGATCAGGAACCCGGTGATCCCGTCTCGGCTGTTGTTGCGCTGTGAGGCTGTGACGATCTCCCGCAAATTCGTCAGCATCGCCCGGTCGTTGCCGAGGACGACGTTGCGGCTGTAATAAACAAGCTGGTGGATCATCGCAGTTTTTCGCTTCTGCCATCAGGCGTTGTATGAGTAGATCTTTTTCTCTCTCTACCAGATGGATTGATAACGTAGTCCGGTGAAGATCGTCTTTAATCTGATTTGCTTGTTTGGCAGCTAAGTTAATCAAATGACAAGGTAGGATTTTGCGAAGCCGCTCGATTTTTCACTCTGCCGGATCCTTTCGAGATCCCGTCGCCACGATCCGCATCATCGCATCCGGCAGGGGACGCTGAAGCTCGAGCGCAATCTCGGTCGGGGCCGCGAGCCAGGTGCTCCACGCCTCCGGCGTCGTCAGCAGCACCGGCATGGCCTTCGGGTGGATCGGGCCGACGATACCGTTGGCCTCGCAGGTCAGGAAGGAGAACAGGTGGTGCTCCTCCTCGATGCGGTCGGGGTTCTCGGCCTTCGTGCCGCGCACCCCCGTCCAGGGGCGCCAGATGCCGGCGAACGCAAACAGCGGCCGGTCCTCGCCGAGAGCGAACCAGGTCGGCGTCTTTCGCGGCTTGGTGTCGGCGTACTCGCTGAACGAGGAGACCGGTACCAGGCAGCGGTACTCCGGCTTCAGCCAGGGCCGCCAGTGCGGGCTCTTCACGTTGCGCACGTTGGTCACAGGATGCTCGCCGAACGACTTCGGGCCCGGGATGCCCCAGCGCAACATCTCCAGGACGCGTTCGCCGTCCTCGGTCACGCGCACGATCGGCGCGCGCTGATCGGGGAAGATGCCCGGCAGCGGCGGCAGGTTGCCGGTGCGATCGACCGACACGCCGAAGGAAGCGCGGATCTCGGCCTGTGGCGTGATCAGGCTGTAGAGGTTGCACATGGCTCAGGTCCTCGACGGCAGCCCCGCGGGTTCAGGGCCACCCGTGGTGTCGAGCTTGGCCCGGCACGTCATGCCGTAGACGTTGGGGGTCCGGCTTCCAACCTCGCGCTGGAAGCGGCAGGTTTGCGTGAGGGCCAGGTACACGTCCAGCACCGAGGCATGCGCGCCGAAGCGCTGGCGCAGTCGCTCGATCACATAGGATCCGCGCCGTCCGCAGGGACTGCACAGGAGGACGATGCGTTCGGCGCGGACATCGCACAGGCGCTCCACGTCAGGTGCCCCGACCGGGTCCGGCACCGCGAACGTAGCCATAGGAGATCCGCCGTTCGGCCGTGGCCAGCTTCGCCTCCAAGCTCAGGATGTCCTCGATGGCCTGCAGCAGGGCCCGGCGGGCATCGCCACCGGCCGCTTCTGCGTAGGCCAGAGCGATCATCTCGGCCTCGCTCATGGACGCCATCTCGGCGATCTGCGTTGCGGTCATGGGTCTTGTCCCCCCTTCAGTACAAAGCAGGAACATTCTGGACGGGCGCGGGTCAAACGCTTTGTGGACGACCTGTGCAGACCGGGGACAGACGGCAGAAACGCCTTGCCAGGGGGAGCGTCACGCTGCGCCTCGAAAAGCTGTCAAGCATAGCAAGAGACCCGCCGCGGCCAGGGCCAGGCGGGTCTCGAACGCATATCCGTAGGGCTCGGCCTTTACAGGCTCAAGGAGGCGTTGGCCGAGCCGACGATGCTGCAGACGATGCCACCCGCGAAGGCAGCGATCATCGCGGTGGAGAAGCCTTTCAGCAGCATGGGAGTCTCCGTCGCGAATCCAATCAGCAGCGGTTTCCGCCCGAGGTCTGGCCGTATTGCTGGGTGGGGAAGTTCTGCTGGTTGGCGTTGCCCTCGGCGGCCGAGCTCATCGGGCAACCGAGATAGGCCGGAGGACGGCGCATATCGTTGACCGAGCCCGTGGTCTCGACGTCGAAGGGTGCGAACGACGTGTAGCGGGAGGGGCTGTCATAGGCCATGGCGGACGAGATCGGAGCAACGCCAAGGACAAGGGCAGTGGCGAGGGCGGCGATACGGGTCTTCATTAAAGCTTACGAGCTCCTTCACAGTACGAACCAATGTCTTGGTTCGTTTCTCTCTGTCTGAAACCAATATGGGGAGCCGTTTTCATTCTTGACGTGCCAGGGGACACGCACTGCACCGGATTAAAACTGAGCGTCGCAAATCCGGCCTCGGCTGGTCAGGCACGGGGCACCGAAGAGACATCCCAAGGCGTTGCATTTGATAGAGGTATACCAGAGACATTGCTTGAGCGGACGTTTCCGATCCAGGATCCAGGCTGCCCCACTTGGCCACCTGTGATCCGATCCGGGCTACGATCTCGCAAATGCCAACCCCATATCCCGGTCGAGAGCGGAGACGATGTCGTGTTCACAGTGAAGGGGATTGATCCGAGTGGCAGGGTGATGACCTTCGCCTGCGGCACGGACGAACAGGCGATGGAGAAGACGTGGGAGCTGCGGCGGCGAGGCTTTCGGGACGTCGTGGTCGTCGATCCCAAAGGCAAAGAGCTCGGCGATGGGGCGTTCGAGCGCTCCCTGGAGATCGACTGGGAATGAGCCGCGTGGCAGGCGGGTTACCCGGTGCGTGGCTCTAGAGCGTGCAGTCAGGCGCGACGCCACTGCATCGCGGCGAGCGTGCCCTCGATCTGCCCTCGCATTCATAGGTTCGCCGTCGAACGCTCCCCCCGGCTGCCGAGGGCATGAAGGGTTGCGATGGGCTCGTTCCGATGCGCCTCGCCCCGGGCGATCACGTCATCGCGTACCTCGACCGTCTCCGCGGGCAACCCGTTCGTATGCCCTCCCCGTTCAGGCATCTCGGCTTTGGCCGCCGTCGGCACGACATGGAACGCCCGGGAGGCCTTTTGGCTTGCGCGGGAACGACCGGCTTCACGAGCCTCGATCAGTCGAACCGGTGGTCGAATGGTGCGGTCCCCCGACGGTCAGCCCGTGCGCCGCCCCTGTTCGGCCTCTGCGCGCCAGGCATCGCACTCGCGCTCGGCCTGCGCCAGTCGGAGACGCAGGGCCTCGTTCTCGGCGTGCTGCTCACCCGCGTCGACCGCCAGCTCGACGCACTGGTCCTGAACCTCCGCGAGTTGCCGGCGCAGCTCCGCATTCTCGATGACCACGGCGAGGAAATCGGCGCTGCGCTGGTCGCTCATTCCGTCCCCTATCACACCCATCCTGGGGCGGCGGGTCTATCTCAGCTCGCTGAGCGCCACCACCCGGGACAGCGCGGCCCCCGGCCGCGGATCCCTGCCGCGCGATGCACGATGGCCTCGTACCGATCCACGGACTCCCTCAGGAGATCGCCCAGGCGAGCACCAGCATGCCGCCGAGGAACATCCCATAGGTGGCCATCACGGCGACGACTTCGCGATGCTGCCGGAGGACGGAATGGGAAGCGAGGAGCATGACACGGGACCAGAAGCTGGAATGCCCCCTCTTCTGATCCAAGACCCCTCCTGAGGCGAGACCTTCGGCCTGCGGAACGAACGAGAAACATCGCTCGTGGTGCGGCGGTCACAAAGCCGCCGAACGACGGCCTTGCCCCTTGCTGAAGGGAGGCGCCAAGAGCTTTGCGGTCGAGGCCGGCATCAGAGCCGCGCTGGTGCTGCGAAGCGCTTCCCGAGATTGATCAAACGGATCCGGCAAGGGCTCGATATACGCCCAGCCCATGGCGTTGCGCCGCTCGATCAGATCCATCACCGCGTCGACGGCTCGACGAAGACGCACCCGGGTCATCGTGGCTTCGCTGTCCAGGGCTGGGTTGAGCGCTTCGAAGACGAGGTCTTCCTTGAACGCGGTCTCGATGAGGATTTCCTCTACCTCATGACGAACAGGATCAAGGAATTCGATGCCATAGCCGTCCGCTTCTCGCCGGGCGATGCGACACGCACGGGGTAGGCTGCTCAAGCCGATCGCAAGATCGAAATTTGCCGGGATGGGCGCGTTCTTCGGCGTACGCACGAAGCTTCCGTGAGTTGAGATATCCGTGATGAGGCAAGGAATAGCGTTACTTGAGAGCGGAACGAAGATCCTCGCTTCAAGATTGCATTGCTGTCTTTTGAACCGTCGCCGATCGGGCATCTACTATACCATTTTGCTGCATTAATACATCAAACTCGAGCCAATATCCCGATTGCCGGGTTAACAAACAATGAAATTACCCAGGAAAAGAATTTTGTGTCTCTGCGGAACTTCCTGTGAGACATTGGGTAGATGCAAATCTAGTACGGGCCCTGAAGAGATCACCTAAAGCGTTGCGCCTGAACAGGGTATACCAGCGCCGACGCTGGTGCTCGGGTCGATCGGGGTTCATGAGGCTGCGATGGCCAAAGGCCGAACGGTCCCGGGTCGCGTTGTTCGTCGTGTCGCGGTCGCCGGTGGTCAGGATCACGCGTGTGGTTCGTACGGTACCAAGAGCATCGTCGGCCCCACTCGCCGGACAGACGAAGCGCTCTGCCCCGTCACGCCAGGAGCCCTCCCCTCCGTCCCACCAGCGCCCATCCGTCAGATGGAAGACGCGCCGTCCATGCGGACGGGCGCAGACCTCGCAACGTCCCTTGGCTCGCTCGAAGCGGATCACGGCCGAGAGATGCGGCCAGTCGGTGGGGTAGACGAAGCGGTGCTTGCGCCGGATCCGCTACGTCTGCCTCGCTGCGGGGGCGGGCCTGGAGGAACTCGCTGAAGAGCGTGTCCCGGCTGACCCCGAGGCGCGTGGCAATGGCCGCGATCGAGAGAGTCGATGGTGCGCATCATCTGGACGAGCGAGCGTCCAGACGACGAGCACGTCTGTGGGCGGAGTGAGGCGAGGGCCGCCTCGAACTCGGGGCCCTTGATCCCGGCCTTATCGAACGTCTTCTCCTCGAGCAGGCACTCGCAGCCGGTTCGTGTCAGCGCATCACGCTGCAGGTCGAGGGTCGAGACGAGGGCATATCGGGATCGTGATTCCGGTACGTTTCATCCGCAATGGAAATCCAATCCTATCTTTCCCGACAGAGATGGGGCGTCTCAAGGGTGCGTAGATCGGGCCCGGCAAGAGTAATCGGAAAATAATCGGATCTTCGACATCCCGGCCATTCAAGCGAATGTCTAGTGCTTTCTGGGGTTCATCATCGAGGTTCCATCGCAACCAATCACTCTGCGATCAGTTTCTTGTGATCAGCACCTCCGAACGCGTCTGCGCCGTTCCCGGCTGATCCAAGGACATCGACATGCGGGCTTTAAAGGCGATGACGATCGCCGCGCTGGTTCTGAACCCAGCCCTTGCACGCGCTCAGGGCGCATTGAGTCAGCCCACGCCCGATAGCAGCGGCGGAACCGGTAGACCGGCGAACCTTTGCACGGAACTCGTTGCCTTCGTGAAACAGCCCGAGGCCGCGACAAAGGCGGCGGAGGCACCGCCACAGCTCGCTACGGCGGTGACGGCCAAGAAGAGTGACGATACGTCAGCGAAGCCCTCCGCTCCGGGCACGCCCCAGAACACCTCGGGTCAGAGCGGGCAGATCACGGCCTCCGGACCGGGTGCGGCTGGTCCCCAGGGTGAGGCGCAGAACAAGGCCGCTCCGGCAGGCTCCACGGCCAAGGCATCGGGACCTGCGAAGGTTGCGTCTGCGACGGTCCCGGCTGCGCCCGCGGCTCCCAAACCTTCCGCCGAGAACGTGCAGCAGATCGAGAGCGCGGCGGGCACGAACGACATCCAGGGTTGCCGAGCCGCTGCTCAGACCATGCGGCGGGCCGGCGTCGTGATGCCAGGGCCACTCCTGGCTCTCGCCGCGATGGCACCCCGGCTCCTGGAAACCGCCCCTCGTCCCTGAGAACGCTCGACCCCCATCGCACGCGCACCGTCTCCTCGATCAGGGAGCCACTTTCACCACAGAGGATCACACTATGACGCGCCGCTCGACCACGCCCTGGCTGGTTCCCGCTCTCATCGGGTCTGCTGCTGCTCTTGGTGCATCCGCGCTGTTTGCGGTCGTGAGCGCCCGCGAAGCCGAGCGGCGCACGCCGCCCATCGGCGACTTCATGACCGTGGATGGTGTGCGTATGCACTACATCGTCCGAGGCCACGGTCAGCCCTTGGTGCTGATCCACGGCAACGGCACGATGATCCAGGACTTCCTGGTCAGCGGGATCGTGGACGAACTCGCCAAGCGCTACCGGGTCATCATCTTCGACCGGCCGGGCTATGGCTACAGCAGCCGGCCCCGCGGGCTCTGGACCCCGCGGGCTCATGCGACGTTGTACGAAAAGGCTCTGGAGCGGCTTGGCGTCTCGAACGCGGTGGTCCTTGGGCACTCCTGGGGCAGCCTTGTCGCCATCGCCCTGGCGCTGCAGGCGCCAAGCCTCGTGCGGAGCCTCGTCTTGGCTTCGGGCTACTACTACCCGACGCTGCGGGCCGATGTGATCCTGGCTTCACCCCCGGCGATCCCCGGCATCGGGGACGTCCTGCGCTACACCGTATCGCCACTCGTTGGTCGGGCTCTCATGCCGGGCATGATCAAGGGGATGTTCGCGCCGGCTCGCGTGCCGGAGCGGTTTGATCGGGAGTTCCCCAAGGAGATGATGCTGCGACCTCTGCAGCTCCGAGCTTCCGCTGAGGATGCTGCGTTGATGACCCCGGTGACGGTCGAACTGCAGGCGCACTACCGCGAACTCAAATTGCCCGTCGTCATCATCGCCGGGGCCGACGATCAGATCGCAGATGTCGGACGTCAATCCGAGCGATTGCACCACGCCTTGCCTCAGAGCGAATTCATCGTCGTCCCAGGCATGGGCCACATGATCCATCATCTCGCGCCAAAGCAGGTCGTTCAGGCCATCGACCGCGCGTTCGAGATGGCACGCGGCGACCGTGTGTAATCAGAAAGGGCGGGACGATTTCACATGGCACACTACATCGCAATCGAGAGAGCTACGGGCCGCGTCTACGGCGATACGGCACGCTTTGGTCAAGCCGGGAACGTGGCTTCCCCGGATGATGCGGTCTTTCTCTTTGACCGCCATCATGGCCGTGCGGCTCGCGGGTTTGGTCACGTCGGGCCAACGAGCACGGCGGCAAGCTATGACGTCTATGAGATCCAGCCATCCGGCTCTCATGCTCCGACGGCCAGCGAGGCTGGAGCACAGGCCCTCGTGAAGGACCACGGATCGTGGGTGGTCGCGCTCGTCAGCTACAATTCCTGACGGGCCTAGGACCGCGCAATCGATCTCGTCACGGAAAAGGCCAGAAACGCACTGGCTCCGACGGAAAGAGCTGCGATCACCAACAAATCGACGTCCGGCTCAAGCCAATTCAAGCCGGCCCCGATGTGCCAGGCATGAAGCCAGAAGCCGCTGATGGGAAGTGCAAGCACCGCTGTCGTCACAAGGTAGATGCGCCACCTGAACATCCGGCGAGCCTACGCCTGATCACGTGGAAGCGCTATTCCCCCAACATGTTACGCCTGTCCCACGCATGGCGAAGCCAGTCAGCGCGACAGGCGAGCAAGGCTCCCGCTCCCATCGGACCAACCAGCTTCAGTCGTACAGTATTGCGGCCGGCCGTGTCGGCCAGCAGCGTGATCGGCTCGGACCGAGGCAAACACCCCGTCTCCGATCTGACAGATGCAGTTTCGGTCAAGGTGGTTAAAGCTTCCTTACCTGTCACCGGAAGACCGCGAACCGAAACGGTGGGCCTTCGCGTTTCAGGCCGGCCTGAAGGTCGGCTGACAGCCGCCTCGGCGACGTCTGATGTCGGAACGACCGCTGTTTCCCGACATCGTTGCCGTCCGGTGTGCGTATGACCCCATCGTGAAGCGGGCCATCCGCATTCGACCCACCCCTGCCCTTCAGCGTCCTTGAGGCGATGCTCGGAAGCAGGCGTTCGACACCCCATCCGGGATCGGAATCCTCGAACGCAGGAACCGCGCGGATGGCCGCCATCGGCCTTCCGACCATCGGGGAAGACAACGGGCGTACAGTTCGACGGCGTCTCATCTTGTCGCCTCCTGCCCCTCGCGACCGGGCCTGCGGAATTCCAGCGGGAAGTTGTTCAGGACGCGCCAGAGTTCGTAGCCGACCGTCACCGTCTCCATCTGGATCCAGCCGCGCACCTTGGCGCCCAGGGGAATGAACGCGACGTCCGGCCAGGCGATCTTGCCGGGTGCCGGCTCCACCAGGACCCGGAACAGGCCGTTCGGCTGAGCCGAGGGGTCGATCATCCGAACCTGCCCATCGAACAGGCCGTGGGCCACCGATGGCCAGCCGCTGAACTGAATGGCCGGCCAGCCCTCGAAGGCGAGGCGCACGGGCTGCCCGGGCCGGATCAGGGCCACGTCGCGGCCATCGACCATCAGTTCCACCACGCGCGTGGAGGCGTGCGGAGCCAGGGTGGCGAGGATGTCCCCGGCATTGACCAGGGTCGCTCCGGCCGCCGCGTTGATATGGAGGATCCGCCCATCGCGTGGTGCGCGCACCAGCTGCGCCGCCTGACGGTTCGCCGTCACATCCAGGCGACTCAGCTTCCCCCTGACCTCGGCCAGCCGCACGCGGCGCTCCGCGACACGGATCTGCGCGGCCTCGAAGTTGCGCCGCGTCACGAAGCCCTTATCCGCCGCCTCCCGGGTCTGGCTGACCTCGCTCTCGGCCACCCGCACCGCCTGTTCGGCGGCCGCGATCTCAGCCTCGATCTGCTCCCGCTCGGCCCCGAGCCGCTGAAGCAGGAAGGGGTCGTTGTCGGCAAGCCGTGCGATCGGATCGCCCGCCCGGACCCTTTGGCCATCCTCCACGTACCAGTGCTCGACCCGCCCTTGGACGAGGGCCGTGATCGTCTGCACGCGGTCGGCCGGGTTGGGCGCGATCACGCGGCCCGTTCCGGCCGAGGTCTGGACCCAGGGCACGGTGAGGAGGATCAGCGCCGCCAGGACGAGGCCGATACCGAGCATCCAGGCGAGCGCGAGGGCGGCACGGGGCGGGCGGATCGCGGTCAGCGTCGGGAAGTGATGCAGGTGTTCAGGCCGCGACAGCACGGGACGTCTCCTTGTCGTTGGCGCGGGCGAGCAGACCCGCGGGATCCGCGAACCGGACCTGGTCGCGCCTGCAGAGCCAGAGATAGCCGTCGTAGGCCTGTATCTCGGGACGTTGGGTGAAGTGCAGAACCGTCGTGCCCGCCTGGCGCAGGGCCACCAGTGCCGCCGCGACGTGTTCGGGCGCCACGAGGTCGTAGAGGGTACTCAGGATCAGGAGCTTGGGGGGCCGCGCCACCGCCGCGGCCAGCTTCAGGGCCATGATCTCGCGGGTCGAGAGCGGCCAGCCCGAGGACGAGAGCGGGGTGTCGAGGCCCTGCGGCAGGTGCAGGATGCGCTCCGACAGACCGAGGCGGTCGAGGCAATCCTGGGTCGTGGCTCCTCCCTGGTCGTCCGCGAGGGCGAGGTAGGCGCGGATCGTGGTCTCGACGAGCGTCGGACGGTCGAGAACCAGGATCTCGGAGCGCAGGCGGTACATCTCGAAGGAGGCAATGTCGGCCCCGCCGATCATCACCAACCCGCGCCGCGGCTGCACCGAGCGCTTGAGCAGCGCGGCCACCGCTTGCTCGACCTGCGCCTCCGCGGTGACGGCGACCTGCTCGCCGCTGCCGACGGCGAAGTCCAGGCGCCCGCCCTCGACCTCGACGTCGCGTAGGCGAAGGGAGCCGGTCGCCGGCACCGCCCCCGTCCGCGCGAAGTCGTTCTCCTGCTCGATGTCGTAGAACAGCGACAGTTCGTGCAGCGCGGCCACGAGGTCGTAGAAGCTCTCCAGGTAGGAGCCGAGCTGCGAGATGCCGTAGAACACTCCCGACAGGACGAGTTCGGCCGCCACGAGCTGCCCGATCGAGAGCTGGCCCTGCAGGATCAGCCATCCGCCCAGCGCCAGCAGGGCCGCGCTGGCAACGGCGTAGACCGTAAGGCAGCCGAGGGTCTGCGCGAAGGTATGGCCGAAGTGGCGGCGGTGCGCCCGCACATAGGCGGCCGTCACGGCTTCCGAGCGCTGCAGGGCGAAGTCGAGGTGGCGGCTGCTCTTGTAGAACCCGTTAGAGCCGCCCACGCACTCCAGCCAGCGGGCGGTGTCGTGCTTGGCGTGGCTGAGCCGCACACCCGAGCGGATCGCCGGGCCGGCCCAGACCAGCCACAGGAACAGCAGCGCGCCGACGAGGACCCCGTTAAAGGCCAGGAAGAAAGGGTGGTAGAAGCTCGTCAGGATCAGGCCGAGGGTCGATTGGAGGACGATGGCAAAGCCGCCGATCAGAAGGTGCGGCACCGCCCTCTGGACCGTCATGAGGTCGAAGAACCGATTGAACAGGTCGCCCCGCTGGGCGTCGTCGAAGAACGGATTGCGGGCGTGGACCGCGCGCAGAGTGATCTCCGCCACGATGCGGCCGAAGACGCGCCGCTCGAACAGCGCCATGAGGTAGACCCGGGCGGCGCTGAGCGCCGCCGCGATCGCCAGCAGGAGCAGGAGAAGTCCGGACAGCACGAACAGGGGCGCCGGCAGCGCGGTGTTCGCGACCGAATTGATCAGCAACTGGACCGAGATGGGCGTGGCAAGGCCCAGGAGGGCGATGGCGGCCCCGTAGACGACCGCCATCCAGACGTATCCGGCCTCCGGCTTCAGGAGGCGTCCGATCAGCTTGCAGGCCTTTGCCAAGGTCAGCGGTGTGTGCGGCGGCGCGATCATGGTTCACATCGTTCCAGGGTGGCGCACGCAGCCGCTCGCGATCCGCGACCGGCCAGTGCTCGGATTTCGTATGAGGACGGCGCAGCCTTTGCCCCGGCTGCGCGTCCGCGCGGACTCGACCGATCCGCTCTGCAGGGCGGTCGGCTGAGCGCCTGACGGGCGCCTCGCACTCCAGGCAGCCGCGGGCAAAGCGGTCCTGCCGGATGCAGGGCTATGCGGGGGTCTTGGAACGCATGTGCGGCGGGCGCCCGCGTAGCGGTTCGCCAGAGCCTGTCGGCTTCGGCGAACCGAGGGGGACTGGCCGGCGGCCCGCGGGGTCAGCGTCGTCCACCGGCCCATGGGCCGGCGGCAGGGGCGTCAGCAGCGATAACCACCCGAGACCTGGCCGTACTGCTGGACTGGAAAGTTCTGCTGATTGGCGTTCCCTTCCTGAGCCGAACTCCGCCGGCAACCGTATGCGCTGTAGCCCTGATCCGTCGGCAGCGTGATCGCGCCGGTGACCAGACCGTCCCAGGTGGTGGGGGGAAGGGGGCGCTGCTGCGGACCGACCCGGTAGTCGGCCATCGCCACCGAGGTCGCCCCGGCGACACCGAGGGCGACCACGAGCGTCGCAGCAAAGGTCTTCATCACGGCTTTCATGGCTCATCTCCATTGCTTGGGCTTGGGGCACGCGAACCGGTGGGTTCGCGTGATTGGGCTGGGGCTCGAAGCGGCCTCTGTCCGCCGCATCGGTCCCGTGCTGCCACAACAGAGATTTGGATAAGCCCAGGCAATCGACAATGTCTCCGTCACAATGCAAAGCATTGCGTTTTCAAATAGAGCGATCACCGCCGCTTACGATACGGCAGAAGTCATTGTATTCAAAATACCCACTAGCATACACTTCAGTCTTCATGTGCGATCCGTCACACGGGAGCCGAATTCGGTCAATCTGCTCAGCGAGACTTTGTCCCAGCTTCTTGTACGGCGAATGAAGGCCTCGACATCAAAGGGATGCCGATGCCATCGCTCCCCTTCGATCTCGATCTTCTGCGCACCTTCGTGGCCATCGTCGACAATGGCAGCTTCACCCGCGCCGCCCGGCGCATGGAGCTGACCCAGTCGACGGTCTCCCTGCAGATCAAGCGGCTGGAGGAGGGCCTTGGACAACGCCTGTTCGACCGGGATGGTCGGGAATTGCAGTTGACGCCCGAAGGCGAGGTTCTGCTGACGTATGCGAGGCAGATGCTGAAGCTCGGGAGCGAGGTCCTTTCTCGCATCGTCGAACCGGATGTGCGGGGCGTGGTTCGGCTGGGCACACCCGAGGATTTCGCCACCGTACACCTATCGGGCATCCTGGCCCGCTTCGCGCGCGCCCACCCGCAGGTCGCGCTGGAGGTGTGCTGCGACTTCACCGTGAACCTGCTCGACGATTTCTCGAAGGGCCGCTACGACCTGATGCTGTTCAAGCGCGAGCCCCAGGGGTCCGGCGGCGGCACGAAGGTCTGGCGGGAAATCCTCGACTGGGCCGCATCGCCCCGCCTCCTCACGGAAGCCAGCGATCCGGTGCCGCTCGTCCTTCCGCCTTCGCCCGACGTGTACCGCCGGCGCGCCTTGTCCGCGCTGGATGCGAGCGGACGCCCCTGGCGCGTGGTCTACACGAGTCAGAGCCTGGCGGGCCTTCAAGCGGCGGTTCAGGCGGGACTCGGTGTCACCGTGCTGCCGACCGAGATGATCCCGGCGGGACTGGTCTCGGTCGGCAATCGCCTACGATTGCCGAAGCTGCCGGACACCGAGATCGTCCTCTACCGGGCGCCCGGCCCCCTCTCACCGGCTGCAGAACTCCTGTCCTCCACGATCATCGCTGCACTGGAGCGGCACGCGACCTGCCAGGAAACAGTCGCTTTGTAGCGTCGCCGGTCCGGCAACACTGTCGTCCTGCGAACACCGCAGGTGGTCCGAAACGTCCCGAAACAGGGCTGCACCGTCTCGTCGATGGGAACCTCATCACCGTGTCCGGCGCTTTGCCGGCCATCTATGCCGCCCGCACCGTTGCGAGAAATTGACGGACCTGGGCGTTCAAGTGCTCGGACTGGCGTGACAGCTCGGAGGCGGCGCCCAGCACCTGGGCAGCGGCCGCGCCCGTCTCTTCGGCGGCGCCGGCTACCCCCGAAATGTTACTCGTGACTTCGCTCGTCCCCATCGCCGCCTGCGCCACGTTGCGCACGATCTCCTGGGTGGCGGCCCCCTGCTCCTCCACCGCCGCCGCGATCGTCGTTGCAACCCCGCTGATGTCCTGAATACGTGCGGTGATGCTGCCGATCGCCGAGACGGCACGCGCTGTCGAGCCCTGGATCTGGGCGATATGCCCGCCGATCTCCTGCGTGGCCCGCGCCGTCTGGTTGGCCAGCTCCTTGACCTCGGCGGCCACGACCGCGAAGCCCCGGCCCGCCTCGCCGGCCCGCGCCGCCTCGATGGTGGCGTTGAGCGCCAGC